>CAZXNA010000156.1:0-6583 GCA_964641295.1 uncultured Thermoanaerobaculia bacterium | reverse complement strand
CCACGGGAGATGCCTGCACGAACCTGCTGGTGACCAGGGGGGCCAGCGCCACGGGATCGACCTATCTGGCGTACTCGTCGGACTCCCACGACTTCTACGGCGACCTGGTGTTCCGGCCGGGCGGACTGCATCCGGCGGGATCGACCCGGGAGATCGTCGAGTGGGACACGGGCAAGCACCTCGGTGAGATCCCCGAGGCGCCACGGACCTACACGCGCATCGGTTTCATGAACGAGCACCAGGTGGCGGTGGGCGAAACGACCTTCGGCGGCCGCAAGGAGCTCGAGGGTCCGTCCGGGATGCTGGACTACGGCAGCCTCATGGAGATCGCCCTGGAGCGGGCGGCGACGGCCCGGGAGGCGATCCGGGTGATCGGGGAGCTGGTCAATCAGTACGGCTACGCCTCGGAGGGCGAGTCCATCTCCATCACGGACCCCAACGAGGCGTGGATCCTGGAGATCGTTCCAAAGGGCGAGGGAGAAAAGGGCGCGGTCTGGGTCGCCCGCCGGATTCCCGACGGGGCCATCTCGGCCCACGCCAACCAGTCCCGGATCCGTACCTTCCCCCTCGACGATCCGGACCAGGCGATCTACTCGCCGGATGTCATCTCCTTCGCCCGGGAGAAGGGGTGGTACGACGGGCCGGACGCCCGGTTCTCCTTTGCAGACACCTACGCTCCGCTGGATTTCGGCGCGATCCGTTTCTGTGAGTCCCGCGTGTGGAGCATGTTCCGGCGCGCTGCGCCCTCACTCCACCTGGGAGTCGAGTACGCCGACGGCCACCATCCGGACATGCGCCTGCCCCTGTGGGTCAAGCCCGACAGGCCCCTGACGACGGCCGACGTGATGTCCCTGATGCGGGACCACTTTGAGGGCACTCCACTGGACATGAGCAAGGACGTGGGCGCCGGGCCCTTCGCCTGCCCCTACCGGTGGCGGCCCATGGTGTGGAAGGTCGACGGCAAGCGCTACCTCAACGAGCGGGCCATCTCGACCCAGCAGACCGGGCTCTCCTTCGTCGCCCAGTCGCGCGGCGCCTTCCCCGATCCCATCGGCGGGGTGTTCTGGTTCGGAGTCGACGATACCTACATGACCTCCTACGTGCCCATCTACTGCGGGATCTCCAGGGTGCCCCCGGCCTACGCCGAGGGCGTTGCTTCCATGACCCAGTTCTCCTGGGATTCGGCTTTCTGGGTTTTCAACTGGGTGTCCAACTTCGCCTACAGCCGCTTCAAGGACATGATCGTCGACATCCAGCGGGCCCGCGGTGAGCTGGAGGGACGCTTCCTGGCCGAGCAGCCCGAGGTGGACGCGGCGGCCATGGACCTCTACCGGCAGGCGCCGCGCCTGGCGCGGGATTACCTGACCAGCTACTCGGTGTCCCGCGGCCAGATGACCGTCAAACGCTGGCGGAAGCTGGGCGAGGAGCTCCTGGTCAAGTACCTGGACGGCAACCTCAAGGACCGGCGCGGCCGGGTCAGCCATCCCCCGTACCCCGAGTCGTGGTACCGCCGGATCGTCGAGGACCACGGGGACGTCATCCGCATGCCGGATGAAAAGAAGGAAGGCCATTGATCCTCGAGAGCCGTTCCCCCGGCGAGACCGAGGCCGCCGGCCGGGAGCTGGCGGCCCGCCTCGAACCCGGCGACCTCCTGCTGCTGGAGGCGGACCTGGCGGCGGGGAAGACGACCTTCGTCCGCGGGCTCGTCGAGGGACTGGGGGGCGACCCGGGTGATGTCTCCTCCCCCACCTTCGTCATCGTCCAGACCTACGAGGTGCCGGCCGGTTCGATCGTGCGAGTGCACCACGTGGACCTCTACCGGCTGGCGGATGCCAATGACGACGAGTTCCGGGAGATCGGCCTCGAGGAGATCCTCTCGGACGACGATGCCGTGGTGGCCGTGGAGTGGCCCGTGGACGCCGTCGCCCGCTGGGTGCCCGGCGACGTCCACCCGTGGAGGATCCGCCTGACGGTCGTGGCCCCGGGAGAGACCCGGCGGATCGAGATGGAACGGGCGGAGTGACCGGAGCGCCAGCGGAGCCAACGGGCTCCGATGGCCGTGGGATCGCCGCGTCGCCGCTCCGCGGCTCCTCGCGATGACAGAACATGGCCCTGGCCACGTCCTGTCAGCCTGCCATCATGCCGCCGTCGATGGGGATGACGGCGCCCGTCATCCAGCTCGCTTCTCCGGAAAGCAGGAAGACAACCAGGGCCGCCACCTCCTCGGGGCGGCCGATGCGCCCCAGCGGGTGGAGGGGACCCATGGAGGCCACGTCCTCGGGCGACATGCCCCGTGCGGCGTGGATGGGCGTGTCGACCACGGCGGGCATGACGGCGTTGACGCGGACCGCCGGCGCCAGCTCGAGGGCCAGGGAGCGGGTCATCTGGTTGAGGGCGGCCTTGGAGGCGTTGTAGGCCAGCATGCCCGGGATGGCCTTCTCGGCCAGGGTCGACGAGACGTTGACGATGGCCCCACCCGCTCGCTCCAACCCGGGTAGCAATCGCCGGGTCAACAGGAAGGGGCCGCGAACGTTGACGGCGAAGGTGTGGTCCCAGGTCTCGAGACCGGTCGAACGGATGTCCGCCATGGCAGCGACGCCGGCGTTGTTGACCAGGCCGTCGATCCGGTCCCAACGAGCGGCAACGGTCGCCGCCAGCTGTTTCACCTGTTCCGGTTCGCCCATGTCGCAGGCGACGCTCCACGCCGGCCGGCCCAGGGCCGCGATCGCCGTGTCCAACGCCTCCTGGCGCCGTCCTGTGATGCACACCTCGGCGCCGCGTTCCACCAGACGGCGCGCCACGGCCAGTCCGATGCCGCTGGACCCGCCCGTCACGACCACACGCTTTCCCAGAAAGTCCTCGAGTTGATCAGGCATGTGCACCGTCCCTTCATTCCTCCGAGCCCCACCATGTTAGCCCCTTCCCATCCAAGAACTCGAATGGGATCGGCGCAGTTCTCGAGGCGAGAACGAGCCAGTTATCTGCAAGATCAAGGAAGGCAAGGGGTTCCGTGGAGGTGTACTCGAGTACGCCGCACAAGGGAATCCCTCGCCTGATGCCGGGATTGCAGAAAGGCGCCGTTTTCGGGAGGGAGCTCGTCCGGCTGGTGAAGAGAGTCCTGGTTGGCAACCCGTCTCGCCAGTGCGGGAGCAAGCAACTCGCCGATACACTTGGAATCGGGTGCGCCTCCCTCACGTACAATAAGAGCGGAGGCTGGCCATGAGCATGAACGACACGCGGATCGGGGTGTGGAAGGGGCTGGTCCAGCGCCTGCTGGACGGACCCCTGCCGGCTGGAACCGATTTCGAAGCGTGCCGGGCCGTGCTGAGGAGCGAACCCTCCTCGGACATGGCCTTTCAGGCCCTCTGCATGTTGCTGGAGGGGGCCCTGGCCGACGCGTCCTTCTCCATCGAGGACACCCAGGAGGTCGTCCCCCTGTTGAAGAACCTGGCCCGGGGCACGGTGGAGCCGGGGGACCTGCTGTGAGCCCTGGCTGGGTGCTCCTCACCCTGCTGGGTCCACCGGTGGCCGTTCTGTCGGGACTCCTGCTTCGCGGCCGGGAGCTTCCCCCGGCGGCAGGCATCGTTCTCAACGCCATCGTCCCGGGGGCCGGCCTTCCGATCCTGGAACGCTCCACCTTCGAGGCCGTCGCCGGCATGCTGGTGACCCAGGCGGCTCTCCTCGGCGTGGGGGGAACCGATGACCTGGGTTTCTACGTTCCCATCATGATCCTTGGCGGTCTATGGGCCTCCATCTACACGCCCTTCAATCCGTTCGCCCGGGCGGTCGACTCCCTGACACGGGAAACGCCCTACCCCGTCGAGCAGAGGAAGACGGCCCCTTTGGGTTCTCGACAGGCGGCACCCCTGGGCGGGGCCGGCCCCGGCCGGACCGGACAGGAGCGGGACGAAGCAGCCGAGGCCGGGTACGCCGTGGCCGTGCGATGCACCGAGTGCGGCGCCCAGGTGGAGGTCCCCGTCCTGGCCCGGATGGCCCATTGCGAGTTCTGCGGCACGAACCACATGGTGGTGGGCCACGAGGAAACCCTGTACCTGACCATTCCCGCCAAGGTCCGGGACAATGCCTCCCTGAGGGAGGCCCTCCTCGATCACTACCGCTATCAGTACTACATCAAGCTGTACCAGCGCCACGTGGCACCCCTGGAGAACAACGCCGACCAGATGAACGCCGACGGGACCATCATCACCAGCCGGGAGATCAAGCTGGCGGCGGCTGCCGCGGAGAAATCGGTCGCCGCCAGGGCCGACGCCTACCGGAGCCGGCTCGAGAAGGAGCTGCACGTGGTCCCCCTGGACCATTTCCTCGCCCCCTACCATCACGGGATGGGAACCCTCTACCAGGCCCTTTTCGGGCGCTCCAAACGCGACATGGAGAAACAGCTTCGGTTTCGCGTGGGGACGCTGGAGTCGGCCGTCCTGGCGACCGAACGCGCGGAGCTGCCCAAGATGGGCAAGCTCAGCTACCTCAAGGCCCTGTACCCCGCAGCGGCCCTCCCTCCCGACACCAAGAGCCTGCCGCTGGAGCTCGGTCCCGAGGCGCTCAAGAGGGCCTACGGCAACCTGGACGCCAAGCAGCTGGACCGGTCCCTCCAGGTCATCCGCCTGGGAGGCGTGTTCATCCCCGAGGTGCGAGCCGTGGTCTGGCGACCCTGGTGGACGGCCGAGGTACGCGGGCCCCGGATCAACGAGACCGTGCTGGTCGACTGTGGGAGCGGTTCGGTCGCCGGTGCGGCGCCCGCTCTCCGCGACGAGGACCTGACCGGACTCCCCGACGAGGCCAGGACCTCCGGCAAGGGGCTCCGCTTCCTGCCCATGGAGTGCCCCGTCTGCGGTTTCGAGTTTCCCTTCGACCGGGACGCGGTCGTTCACTTCTGCCGCAACTGCAACCGCGCCTTCGCCACCGAGTCGGGCCGGAAGGTCGAGGTGCCCTACGATCGTCCCGCGGCTCCGCCCCCCACAGACACCCCCCATTACCTCGTGCCCTTCTGGCGTTTTCCGTTCCGCCTGAGAACGGCCAATGGGCAACTGATCACCGACATGGCGCACCTGACGGACGGCATCGACGGCACCTTCGACCAGATCGGCGAGGGCGCGCCCATGGCCCGGGAGGATCTGCTGATCCCCGCCGTCCGGCTGATCAACGACCGCCTCCAGACGACCGCCTTCCAGCGGCTCTTCGCCTTTACGCGGGATCTCGAGCTCTCTCTGTCCAGCGAACGCTTCCCCCTGGACGAGAGGCCCGAACCCCTGACGACCTCCCTTCCCGAGCCCGAAGTGCGGCGCGTGGCGCCCATCTACCTGGCCAACGCCTTCGGCCGGAGAGACCTGGCCCGGGTCAACCTCCACCAGGTGGGATCGTGGCTGTTCCGCGCCCGGCTGGAGTCCCGGGGGCGCCTGGCCTTCATCTGGGTCCCCGCCCCCGTCGTCGAGCCGTTCCGCCCCTACATCGGCCGCTTCCGGGGTCAGGCGCTCCAGAAGGCCGAGGACGCCGGCCATTCGAGACGAAGCAGCGGCTGAGCGGCCGGGGGGAAGAGCATGCGGGGTATCGCTGGAAGCGCGAGACTTGTGCTCCGCGGAAGGCGTCCGAGCTCGAGGTGACACAGGATGCTGGACAGGGGCGCGCCCACCCCTCCCCTGTCATTGCGAGGAGGAGCGCAGCGACGACGCGGCAATCACATGGGCATCGGAGCACGCCGGCAGAGTGGAGGCCTCGAACCAGGAAGTGTTCCGAGGTTCGAAGTCCTGGGTTCTGCGGGGAGATTGCTTCGTCGCTCCGCTCCTCGCAATGACAGGTTGTGGTGCGGGGCACCACGACCTGTCACTCCCAGACGAGGAAAACCACGCGGGTGACGACGTCGGCGCGCTTGGCGCGGACGGCGACCTCTTCGATCCGGGCCGCCTTCTCCTCGGAGGCGGCGGCAATCATGTCGATCTCGTCCTGAAGCTCGACCGCCAGCTGGGAAAGCTCGTTTTCGATCCGCTGGATCTCGGAGACGGACTCTTCGACGGCAGCCTCGGCACGTTGGCGCATGCGGTGCTTCTCCGAGGCGCTGCGCGTCTTGGAGGCGGCCCGGCGCGCTGCACCGCGGAGGCCGCCCGAGCCCAGCAGGACGGACATGAGCCCTTCGACGACGCCGAGGCTCTCCTGGGCCTTGCGGGCCTCGAGCTCCCGCTGGTCGCGCTCCAGCTCCTCCTCCTCGCGCTGGAGGCGGCGTTTGAGGGTCTCCATCTTCCGCCGGTAACGCTTCCGCACGCGCTCCTGGGCCGTATCGTCGGCACGATCCGCCGCATCCAGGCAGCGCTCGAGGAAGGCCTCCCGGTCCTCTCCGGGCTCCGCCGTCAGCTTGAGGGAGCGGTTGGCCAGCACGGTCAGTGGGCGCCGGGCCCGCCAGGTCCCGAAGGATCTGGCGGCGCCATGGAGCTCCTGCGCCAGCCTGGGTGGTACGGACACCGGGAAGAGCATGCCGGCGGGCGGCGACTCGACGAGATCGGGATCGTCGTCGAGCAGGCTCCCGTCCTCCCAGGGCTGGCTCTTCTACCCATCTCCGAGCCCACGAGAGACC
>CAZXNA010000155.1:0-6588 GCA_964641295.1 uncultured Thermoanaerobaculia bacterium | reverse complement strand
ATCCCCATTCTCTTGGATCTCGGCCCATTTTGCAGAACTTGACATACACAACTCGTTGAATTCAAGCTAACATACCACCGAGAACGTATCAACCCCTGACCATTCGCCGTACTCTCGTTTGAACTATTGTGTTCATTTGATCATCACGACACGTGAGGAGGCAATGGACTGATACCCACATGGGCAAGGGGTCTACCTGGGGGATCACAACCGGTATCAGCGCCGGCACTGCGATGGCCGGTTCAAGCCAAACGTGCAACCATCCGGTCCGCCTGAGGTCCTGCGGCAGGTTGAGCGCGTCACCACGGATGGGGGTTGACCACCGGTCGGCCGCTGCTCGAAGTCGGTGCCGGGTTGGGCCGTCACACCTTGCCCCTGCTGGACCACGGACACGCCGTCACGGCCCTGGACCTCTCCCCCGTCATGCTCGGTGAGCTGGCTCAAGGGGCCAGCCCCCGACCGATGCTGCAGCGGGGAACCCGGCCCGCCCGGCCTCACTCCCCCCGGACGAAGGGGTTGGTGCGCCGCTCGTGCCCGATGGTCGTGGGCGGACCGTGGCCCGTGATCACCTTCGTCTCGTCCGGCAGGGTGTAGAGCTGCTCGATGATGGACCGTTCGAGGATTTCGAACGACCCGCCCCAGAGGTCCGTCCGGCCGATGGACCCGGCGAAGAGCACGTCCCCGGCGATGACCAGGGGTTCGGGGGCGTTGTGGACGACGAAGCAGACGCCACCGGGCGAGTGTCCCGGGGTATGCCGGACCTCAAGCTCCAGGGCGCCCACGGGGATCCGCTGGCCGTGAGTCAGCCATCGATCCGGCGGCGGCGGATCGTCGACCTCCAGGCCGAACATCCCCCCCTGCTGGGCCAGCCGGTCGTAGAGCTCCAGCTCGTCCCGGTGCAGCCAGACGGGAACCTCCGGGAAGGCCGCCTTGACACCGGCCGTTCCTCCGGCGTGATCCATGTGGCCGTGGGTGTGGAGGATGGCCACGGGCCTCAGGCCGCTTCGCCGTACCTTCTCCACGATGCGCTCCGCCTCGTCGCCGGGATCGACGATGACCAGCTCCCCCGCTTCCTCATCTCCCAGCAGCGTACAGTTGGCCTGGATGGGCCCCGTCGGGAATACGTCCAGCAACATGCGGCCTCCCATGGCAGAGAATCGTACCACCCCCGGCTGTGCTACCCTCCGCCCCATGAGTGACGCGCTGACCCCCGAGCTGTTGCGCCGGCTGGCCAGGGAGTTCGAGGAGAGCCACCGTCCGGGCCGCGTCCGTGGCCTCCTGGTGGCGGGTTCGGGCCTGGCCCTGGAAATCCCCGGCTGGGAGGCCGCCGCCGTGGTGGACCTGGCCGAAATCCTTCCCTTCCCCATGCAGGCTGTCATGGGTCACAGTCACACACTGACGCTCTGGCGCCGGGGCGGCGAGACGCTCCTGGTGATGAACGGCCGCCTTCACCTCTACCAGGGCTACACGCCGGCCCAGGTGGTGGCCCCGGTTCGGCTGGCCGCCCTCCTGGGGGCCGAGATCATGATCGCCACCAACGCCACGGGGGCTCTCGATCCCGCAGTGGCGCCCGGCTCCCTGGTCATCATCGCCGACCACCTCAACCTCCAGGGTCAGAACCCCCTGGTTGGCCTGTGGGGCCGGGAGATGGGGCCACAGTTCCCCGACATGAGCGACGCCTACGACCCCACCCTGCGAGAGATCGCCCGGGAGGAGGCCGCGGCGGCGGGATTTGCCGTCCACGAGGGCGTCTACGCGGCCGTCCTCGGGCCTTCCTTCGAGACCCCGGCCGAGGTACGGATGCTCCGCAGCCTGGGAGGGACGGTCGTCGGCATGTCCACCGTTCCAGAGGTCCTGGCCGCACGCCACATGGGAATGCGCGTCCTCGTGCTCTCCCTGGCCTCCAACCCCGCCGCCGGCCTCAACGAGGCGCCCCTGACCCACGAGGAGGTCCTCGAGACGGGAAAGCTCGCCTCGGGACGTCTCGCAGATCTCATGGGACGCCTGGCCGACCGCCTCTTCCCGGAGGCCTGACCCCCGCCCATGACGCGTATCCGCCTCGCCTCCCTGGAGCTCGACGGCTTCAAGTCGTTCGCCGATGCCGTCACCCTGGAGTTTCCCGGGGACGTCAACGCCATCATTGGGCCCAACGGCGTCGGCAAGTCCAACGTCGTCGACGCCATCCTCTGGGTCCTTGGCGAGCAGAGCCCCAGCCTCCTGCGCCTCAAGACCATGGGCGACGTGGTCTTTTCCGGCAACCACGGTCGCAAGCCGGCCGGCGCCGCCCAGGTCACCATCACCCTGACAGCCGACGACGGCCGGTGGGAGGCGACCGGCGGCCGCCTGGTCCTCAGCCGCCGGGTCTACCGCAACGGGCCCTCCGAGTACCGCGTCAACGGCAGGAGCGTCCGGCTCAAGGACCTCATGGACGAGCTCCTCTCCATCGGCCTGGGAACGCGCGCCTACTCCATCATCGGCCAGGACCGGATCGGCCGCGTCCTCTCCGCCCGGCCCACGGACCGCCGCGCCCTCCTGGAGGAGGCCGCGGGCATCACCCGCTACAGGGTCCGCAAGCACGAGGCCGAGCTCAAGCTGGAGCAGACCCGCCAGAACCTGGCGCGTCTGGACGACGTTATCTCCGAGGTCGACCGCTCCCTCCGCCAGCTCAAACGCCAGGCCCGCCAGGCCGAGCGCTACCACACCATCGAGGAAGAACTCAAGGAGCGCCAGCGGGCGCTCTTTGCCCTGGAAGCCCGCACCCTCGGGGCCCGCCGGGACGAGATGGCCCGCCAACGCGCCCGCGTGGAGAACGAGCTGGCCGGGGCCGCCTCGGCCCTCGGCGGCGCCGAGGCCGACCTGGTCGCCGCGCGCAAAGAGCTGGAAGAGGCCCGGGCACAGGCTGAAGAGGTCCGTGCCGAGGTCGGCCGTCTGGCCGCCTCCCGGGAGCGCTTGGAAGCCTTCCTCGAACGCTCGGCCGACCTCCTGGACAGTCTGCGGGATTCCCTGGAGGCCAACCGCCGCCAGGTGACCAATCTCAGGTCCTCCGGCGGCGCCCTGGAGGACGAGGCCACGGCCACGGCCCAACGAGCCACCGCCCTGGAGGAGGCTCTGGAGGAGGTCGTCCGCCAACGGAGGGAGGCGGCCGGGGTCCTCGAGGAGGCCCGGGTCGCCCAGACCAAAGCCGAGGCCGCCGCCGCCGAGGCGCGACAGAACCTCCTCCGAGCCATTTCCACCGTCACCTCCCGGCGCAACCAGCAGATCGAGCTCGAACGCCAGCACGACCGGTTGGCGTACACCCTGACCCAGCTGGCCCAGGAGGAGGAGCGCCTGGGCCGGCGCCGGGCCGAGCTCCAGGAGCAGTTCGAGGCCGTTCGCGCTGAAAGCGCCGCCACCGCCGGACGACTGGAAGAGGCCCGCCAGCGACGCGACACCGCTGCCTCGGGGCGTCAGGCCGCCGCCGAGGCCGCCGAGGCCGCCGGCCGGGAGGCCGAGGCGGTGGGTCATCGTTTGTGGGAGCTCCGCCACCGGATAGCCGGCATCGACGGTGAGCTCGCCCGGTTTCACGCCGCCGTCGAGCAGGTGGCCCGACTGATCCCCGAATCCGCTCTGGCCGGCCAGCTGAGCGACTACCTCTCCCCGGCACCGGGCTCTGCGGCGCCCCTGGACCGGGTCTGGAAGGAGTGGCTGGAGCTACCCGTGGCCCGACTGGACGCTCTCCCCGAGGCCAGCCTCGAGGCAGCCGCCTCCCTCGAGGCCAGGGCCCGCATCGTCCTGGCTGGGGAAGCCGAGGCGGCGCCCGACGCCGTGGCCCACCCCAAGATCGAGGAAGCGGAACCCCTGCTGCCCCTGGCCGGTATACCCGACGAGCACGCCAGCTGGATCACCCGCGTCCTGCCGCCCGCCTACCGTTGCGAGGATGCGCAGACGGCCGCCCGGCTGGCCGAACGGCACCCCTACGCCCTCTTCCTGGCACCCGACGGCACTCTCCTGCGGGGCCGCTGCCGGGAGCTGCCCACGGCTGGCAGCCGCAGCCGGGGCTCCCTCGGTCTCCGGGACGAGCGGGAGCGCTTGACCGCCGAGGCCGCCGAGCTGGAGGCGGCCGAGGCCACTCTCCGGGAGCTTCAGGCCTCACGGCGCGAGGAGGCCGCCGCCCTCGAGAAGGAGCTGGACCGGGCCCGGAAAGAGCTGGTGGAGGCGGAGCAAGCCCGGGCACGGGCCGGCGCCCGGGAACAGTCCCTCGACGGAGAGCTCAAGCGCCTGGAACGGGAGCTGGAGGTTGTCCGGGAAGACACGGCCCGCACCCGCCGGGAGCAGGAGGAGGTGGAGGGCCGCCGCCAGCAGCTCCGCTCCGAGGTGGAGGAGCTTGAGAGCCGCTCGGGATCCCTGGAAGCGGCTGTCGAACGGGCGACGGCCCTGGTGGATTCCCGCCGCGCAGCCGCCACGGAGGCCCAGCGGGAGCTCGACCGGTGGCGCGCAGAAGAGAGGCTGGCACAGGAACGGCTGGAGGCCGCCCGGGCCCAGGCCCGCCGCATCGGGGAGCAGACGGCCGAGATCGAGGAGCGCCTCCGCTCCCTGGCGGAGGAGGCCAGCTCCCTGGAGGAACGCCTCCGGGCCACGGAGAAGGAGATCGTCCGCTCCCGGACCCGCCTCGTGGAGGAGCAGGGCCTGTTCAAGGCCGCCCGCGACCAGGAACGGCAACGGGCCGAGGCCGTCGAGGAGATCGCCGCCCGGGTCACCCAGCTGGAACGGGAGGTCGCCCAGCGCCGCTCGGCCCACGACGAGGTCAGGACCCGCCTTCACGAGCTGGAGGTGGAGCAGACCCGGCTCGAGGCCGAGCACGCCGCCCTGGACGAGCAGATCGCCGCCGAGCTCGGACTCTCGGCCGAGGCCATGGCGGCCTCCGAGACGCCCGCAGCCGGCGATCCCGATGAGCTCCGACAGCAGGTGGAGCAGCTCAAGGCGCGTCTGGAGAAGATCGGGCCCGTCAACCTCCTGGCCCTCCAGGAGGTGGATGAGCTCTCCCAGCGCTCGACCTTCCTCCACGAGCAGCGCGAGGACCTGGTCGCCTCCCTGCGCTCCCTGGGCGCCACCATCCGCGAGATCGACGCCACCTGCCTGGAGCGCTTCATGGAGACCTTCCAGGAGGTCAACGCCGTGCTGGCCGAGACCTTCGCCTACCTCTTCGGCGGCGGCACGGCCCGCCTGGACCTGGCCGACGAGGACGATCCCCTGGAGTCCGGCGTCCTGATCACCGCCCAGCCCCCCGGCAAGAAGAACCAGTCCGTCCAGCTCCTGTCGGGCGGCGAGAAGGCCCTGGTGGGCCTCTCCCTCCTGATCGCCCTCTTCCGCATCAAGCCCTCTCCCTTCTGCATCCTCGACGAGGTGGACGCTGCCCTGGACGACGCCAACGTCGAGCGCCTGGGAGAGCTCGTGCGGGAGATGACCGAGCACACCCAGTTCGTCCTCATCACCCACAACCGCCGCACCATGACCCGCGCCGACATCCTCTACGGCGTCACCATGGAAGAGGCCGGCGTCTCCAAGATCGTCTCCGTCCGCATGGAGGCGTAGGGGCACTCGCCATCGCCGCGTCTCTCCAGGCGCCGGCGCCCGTGACGTGCCATGAGCACACCTCTCCCCCCCCCGCCCGCAGCAGGCCGCTGCCGGGTGGGAAGGGCGCCCGGAGCATCCATTGGGAAGCACGGGAGGGAGGAAACGCCGTGGAATAGCTCCCAGCTCCGGGCGTACTGGCCGGTTGAAACCACGGCGCGTCGACGACAAATGTTGAGTATCATCAGCAAAACGGATCAATGAGGAGGAGAGATGAGGCGCGGAACATCGTTATTGGGCATGGCGGGCATGTTGATACTCTTCGGGGGACTGACCTCCCTCGGCTGTCATCGCGGGAATCCGGCGCAGGAGATCGCCAGGTTGCTGGCGACCAACGCCACGGACATGGTAGTGCTCTCCCGGGCCGCGGCGGATCCGATCCACCCGCCGGCGGGACGGGTACATATCAATTTCCGCTACGAGGCTTCGGGAGACGTGGTTCGGATCGTCATGGACCGCTGGGTGGATTCCTCCCGGAACACCCTGGAGGTCTACGAGCTGCCGGCCGACGCCATCGATCCCGCAGGCATCGAGGTCAAGCTCGACCGGCCCGCCACCATGATCCCCTGGGACCAGGTCCCCCCAGAGGCGCGGAGCGACCGGCACCGGATCGTCCTCAACGCACGACCGGGGCGCTTCTTCCAGAAGACCGTGGAGCAACGTTCGGGCAACTGGAAGACCAACGAGGAGCGCTTCCGCCAGTCCGGCGGAGGCCGGGAATCCACCGTGGATCGCGTCACCCTCTGGGCAGGGGACGGAGAGAAAGCCCAGGCCATCGCCGACGGGATCCGCGCGGCGCTCCGGTGATCTCCCGCCGGGGTCCGTTGCGGGACGCCTCCCCCAACCGTCAGCACCGTCTCCGAGCGCCCTTCCCGGGCAGTGCCAATCCTGAACCTGTGCCCCGGCGCGACGACCTGCCCGCATGACCTCCTGCACAACTCCAGGAATGGCACCTGCCGTCCGGCGGGACCTTCTCTG
>CAZXNA010000154.1:0-6630 GCA_964641295.1 uncultured Thermoanaerobaculia bacterium | reverse complement strand
CAGGGTGTTCACGTTGGGGTCCGTGTAGTTGTAATGCACGAACGGATACAGAATCGTTGCGGCCGGAACGTTGTCCCGAGCGCACATGTTGGCGTACGCCGCGTTGGCCACCCCGAATACCAGGGCGATTGCCGCGACGATGGTGATAAACCGCTTCATACCAAACTCCTTCCTTAACCTGTTGACGATCTCAACCTTGTCGAACTGCCGTGAATCCAACCGTTATCCTGTCGAGAACATCACCTCCCCACCGTGGTTTTTGGAGCCTTTCGCTCGCTCGCCATGTCATAACAGCATAAACGTAACATCCGATTCCGCTCCTGTCAAGCCCTCAGAGCACAATCCCCTGGGGCTTTCCAGGTGCATGATACACGACACCAGCCCAAAGGGCAAAACCAACGGGCAAAAGGTCATTGAGAGGCGTCGGACGTGGTTGGCGCCGCCAGCCGGAGAATCGCCATTCCGCCCGGAAGGTCCTTGGTCGCCGCCGTCATCAGAATGATCTCTCCACGGCCATCTCCGTCAACGTCGGCGATCTTGACATCGTAAGGACGACCCAGCGGCTCGAACTCCGGAGTCTTTTCCTCCACGTATCCGCCCTTCCCATCTCCCAGCAAGATCTGGAGGGCTCCGCCGTGCCGCAGGAGCACCGCGTCGGCCGCGCCGTCACCATCGATATCGCCGGAGGCCAGACGCCACCAGGGATCCGATCGCCGCTCGGTTTCGTCCATCTCGAGCACCTGGGTGTCGATGACGCCGTTGGGCTGGAGGGTGTAACGAACCAAGCCCGATCGGGAGCGGGAGGTCTTGCCCGTCATCTCGTTAGGTTGCTTGGAGACCTGGAACTGCTGGAAGACCGCCAGAAACTGGTTCCCAGCACCGGACTCCGGGACGACAGAGAAATGGAAAGCGCCCGCCAGGACCTCTCCAACCCGGTTTGTCGCCCAGTCCCACACGTCCGATTCCGGATCGACCTTGTTGAAAAAGACGAGATTCCGCCAGTCCTGTGCGCTCGACGAGATCAACAGGTCCGGCTTGCCGTCCCCGTTGAGATCCGGCGAGCTCAGCTTCATCCCCATGACCTTGTTGGGAAGACCCTTGAGCTGGAGCTTCCAGGCCTTGCCCTTTTCGTTCTCCAGGACCCAGACAGTGGGAACCGTAAGACTCTCCGAAGTCTTGATGTCGTAGCTGACCTCCGCCAGGAAGGCCAGATCGTCCCAGCCATCGCTGTTGAAATCGGCAACCGTCACCGCCTGGCTGTGGACCTCGGCCTTCGGGGTCGGCAGCTTCTGGAAACGGGTGAAATCGCCCCGGTCATCACCGTAGAGAACGTACTGATCCTTGAAGTGGATGGCGACGATGATGTCCCGATGGCCATCATGGTCGAAATCGGCTGCGGCGATACCACCGTAATCGAAGGGCACCTTGCCAGGCCACCGGACCTTCTTCCACTGCCGGAAGCTCCCGTGACCGTCCCCAAGCAGGATCACCGGGGCCCGGAACTCGCCCTCCCGGGGAGGCGGCATCACGAGGTCCTCGTTGCCGTCCCCGTTGAGGTCGGCCAGGATGAAGTTGTTTCTCCACTGGCCCTGCCGGGGAAGCCCGTCCTGAGCCACCTCGAAGCGCAACGCATCCTGGAAGGGCAGGGGAGCGATGGGCTCGTCGAAGTTCAGCATCTTGGCCTTTTCGGGATGCTCCAGCCGATACTTGATGAGCGCCTGCCGCTCCTGCTCTTGCAGCCAGAACTCGTGAAGTGGAGAGGCCGGATCCTCGGGCGGCAGCGGTTGCAGCCAGACGGTGTCCCCCTCCTCCTTGACGATACGGAACTTCCAGGGAACCGCTCGGTGGGGCCGTGCAAAATGCTCATCGACCCGAATAATGTCGCTCTTCCGGTAGGGCCTCGGCTTCATCATTTCGGCCACCCACTCGTCGAAGCTGCGAGACTGCTCCGGAGTGTTATCGACAATGGTCGATTTGGGAGCCGGCGTACCGCTCGGTTCCACGACAGGCTTCTTGACCTGTGGTGTGACACCCGCCATGCCGATGGTCCCGCCCCACGCCAGGCCAAGACCTACCAGGCCTGCCGCCATCCAACTGCTCATCCTTTTCTGTCGCATCTCTATCCTCCACAACTCGCCCATTCATCATTCCGCCGGACGATCGGCGGGTTCATTCAACCCTGGACGGGCGGCGCATTCTACACCATCGCCAAGGGGTTCCGTGGCACATTCACAGGTTCACAACAGATCCGCAAGATGCCGCCGGACGGCCGCAACAGCGACAATCCCGCACCCCGCAAGGACCAAGCCAACTCCTCCAAGGGCACCAATGGCCCACCATCCGGGCGGCGGCATCTGGATGAGGCCGGCCCGGATCAACCCGACGATTTGGGTCAGGGGGTTCAAGGAGATCAATGTCCGCAGTCCCGGATTCTGAATCAGCGTCAGGGGGTACACGATGGGCGCAGCGTAGAACACAACCAGGAGTGTCAACCCCAGCACTTCGCCGATGTCCGGTAACACCGCGCCGGCCACGGCCAACAGCAGACACAGGCCCACGAGCCACACGATCATCACCGCCAGCCCGAGGAAGAACCACGGAAGAGAGGCGAGGTGAACTGCGCCGGCTGCAATGCATACCGCGATGACCACGAGCAGCGCCAGGCCGTGGTGCATCAGGGTACCCATCAGCTCGCCCATCACCAGAACTTCCGCGGGGAAACGGACACGCTGAATCAGGGTCCGGTTGGCACGGAAGAGCGTCGTCGAACGGGTCAGGGCATCGCTGGCCGCGATGTACGGCACCAGCCCGACCATGAGGTACAGTCCAAAACCCACGGGCGAGTCCCCAGCAAGACGTATGCCAATCATCTTGGAAAAGACCACCCAGTACAGTGCAAGCTGCACGGCCGTATTGAGAAAGGGCCACAACAGCCCGAGAACGGACCCAGCGTGACGGGAGAGGAAGGCACGGACGGAAAGCTGCCACAGCAGGTAGCCGTTGCTGCGGAGAACACGGAAAAAGCCAGCGAGGACCCGGATCACTCCCACGCCGCCCCCCATCGCTGTCCACCCCTTCCGGAAGAGCACACGTTCCTGTAAGACTTGCAAACGCAGCACTTGTCACGGAGAAACGGTTTGTTTGGACGAAGGGCTCTTTCAGCAACCAGTACCACGATTCTCACGGCCCTCCCAGGAGACCGACGACCTCTTCCGCACCAGCTCGGGAACATCGGAGAATATGTTGACATGCCATGGCTCCCACCTTACTATGAATATGGTGTCTCGGTGCCACGTGGGAGGATATCGTACACCAGCAGGGAGGGAAGTGTGGCGGTTCGCCAGAAGGCTCCAGAGGTTGCCCGGATCGGAGAGCGGTTGCGGAAGCTCCGCAAGCTCCGCGGGATGACCCAGTCGGAGCTGGCGCGCCAGATTGGCATCCAACAGTCGGATCTGTCACGCATGGAAAAGGGTACCTATCGGGTTTCCCTGGACAACCTCTTCAAGATCCTGGCTGTCTTCGGCATGGACGTGGCCCAGTTCTTCCAGCAAGAGATGACGCCGCCGGCCGAACCCGCCCCGACTCCCCTCTCCCACGAGGACATGCAGACCCTCCACATGTTGCGCCGCCTCGATCCCGAGGCGCGGCGGGAGGTCCAGGAGTTCCTCGAGTTCAAGCTCCGGCGCCAGCGCGCCGAGGAGCGAGCGGCCGGGCGGCACGACCAGTCCCGCTGGGGTCAGCGATGAGCGCGGCCTGGTACGACCTCCACCGGCAGCGTGCCGAGGCGGCTTTCGCCTCGGGTGATGTGGAGACAGCGCTCCAGGCCTGGCAGCAGGCCGAGTTCGAGGCCAATCGCCGGGGAGATTCCGAGCGGGCCGATCTCGCATTCTGCAACCAGGCGGCCATCCTCATCGACCTGGAACGGGGCGACCGGTGCCTTCCCAGACTCAAGCGGATCCTCCTGGGTAGCGGCCGGCCCCGGGCGCGCTGGATGGCCTCGTACTACACGGGCATGGCCCTCTACATGGCCACCAAGCTCAGGGAGGCCATGGGCTACGCCCGGCGAGCCCTCTCCTTCGCCGACGAGCTGGGGGAGCCGGCCCCCCGGGCCGCCACGAGAAACCTCATCGGCAACATCGCCGTACTGGACTCCCGCTTCGAAGAGGCGGAGACCGCGTACCGCGGCGCCCTCGAGGCCTACCAGGGGCTCGAGGGATACCACAGGTCCATGGCCTCGCTGGTCAGGGACAACCTGGGCTACGTGCTCATGTGCACCGACCGTTTGCAACCGGGTATCGAGCTCTGCGACCGGTCACGCAGGGAGCTGGAATCGCAGAAGGCCTTGCACCTTCTCCCACAGCCCCTCCAGGATCTGTGCTACGGACACCTTCTCGATGGATCACTGAAGGAGGCCAAACTCCATGGGGAGCGGGGCCTCGAGCTGGCCATGGAGGCCGACGACCGCCTGGTGGTGAAGAACACCCTTTTCCTGCTGGCCGAAGTCGCTGTCCGGGAGGGCGACCGGTTCCGGGCCCGCCGATTCCTTACGGAGCTTGTCCGGTGCTACCCCGAGGTGGCGCCCGACGACGACATCATCGACGTTTTCCTCGACGTGGACCTCACCCGCGTGGTGAACTTGAGGGGTTGAAGATGAAACGAGCAACCATTTGCCTCGCCGTGTTCCTGGCCACCGTGGCCATGGTGGCATCGGCCGGAACCCCGAACATCGCCCTGGGACCGGATGGGACCCTCTACCGGCTGGAAGCCGTCGACGGGCAGCTCTCCATCGCCGTAGAGCGCGCTGAACAGGACACCGACGTCATCCCCGTCCCCCAGACCACGGGTATTGAAGCTTCCTCTCTTCTGCTCGACGTCGATCCAGCCACCGGAACCGTCGTCGCCGTCTGGCAAGAAACCCCTGCCGAAGACCTCTCCCGGATCATGCTGGCCACCTGGCACGGCGGCACCTGGTTCGGCCCCGTCGCCGTCGCTGGAGAGGACGGCGTCACCTCGGTTCATCCCTCCCTTCTCGTCCACGACACCAAACTGACCGCCACCGACGACGACGGAAACCTCGTCATCATGGGAATCGAGAGCCGGATCCACATGGCCTGGTGGCAGGACCCGGCGGCCGACGATGGTGGCAGCGCATACTACGCATCGACCGTCCTCGATGAAAACGGCGTCCCAGACATGGAGAGCTGGGATCCCGTGTCCATGGGCTCCCTCGCTCCATGGGGTTCGGGTTGCAGCCTCGGTGAAGACGCCACCGGCCTGACCTATCCCCGCCTGTTCGTCGACGCCCAGAGCGGCGACCCACACCTGATCTTCGCCGATCTCCCCAACTGCATGTTCGGTATCGTCCGCCTGGCGGAGGAAGCCACGCCCGATGGGGACGACGAGCCGGCCACCTCCCAGCGCCGGCGGAACGTCATTGTCTTCGGTCTGCGCAAGATGGTGTTCATCAAGCCCGGGCTCCCGCTGAACGACGCGGACTTCGAGGTCGGACACAACCTCTCCATCGCCCTCTACTGGAATGCCGGCGATGCCCTCCAGTACATCACCCTGGACGAGGACAGCTGGTCGGACATCAAGTCCCTCAAGCTGGGAGATCACCTGAGCCGAGAGGATGCCGTCAACCTCGTCCGCCGCCTGGCGCGCTGACGATCACCCCAAGAGATGATCCAGGAGCCGGCCGAATGGCCGGCTTCTTCTTTCTCCCGGCATTCCCCGTGTCATCCCCATCCAGCGGAGGGCTCTCCTCCACAATCGCAGCACGCCACGGGGCACCGGACGCCGGATGATGGCGTGGATTGTCCTTCCACCTGGGACAGGGTTGGGTGGCGTGTGCCGCTCCGGTCGAGATGACAGGAGATCGAGGGCGTTACGAATGTTCCCTGTCCACTTGACGCTGCGAGTCAGTTCACAGTTCCCGAGAAGGTTAAGCGGGCGAATCTTGGGAGGACACCGCCATGCACGGCACCTCGCCCCTTTCGCGACGAACCCCCATGAATGACCCGGGTTACCCGTCTCCAGAACGACCCTTCCGTCGAAGCCTCAGCTTCCGTGGTGTTCGATGACCCGCTTCAGCAGAGCTTCGAACTCGGCGGCATACGCGTCCCAGCTGAGCTCCCCGGCCGTGATCCGGCAGCCCGCCCTCAGCCGGGTCAGGGTCTCGTCGTCCAGCTCTTCGATGGCTGCCACGATGGCGACGGGGTCGGCCGGTGGGACGATCCTTCCGTTGACACCGTCCCGCACCACCTCGGCCAGCCCCCCGACCGGCGTGGCCATCACCGGCACCCCGTGGGCGAAGGCCAGGGGCGCGACGGCCGACTGGGAGCCGTGACGGTAGGGCAGCACCACGAGGTCTGCCGCAGCCATCAGGGGACCCAGCTCTTCCTCCGGAAGCCACCGTAACTCCAGCCGGACGCGGCTTCCCAGGCCGAGACGGCCGTGGAGCGACCGGAGTTCCCGGCCCAATTCCCCCCAGGGCTCTCCCGCCACCAGAAGGCGCCACGCCGAACCTTCCGGCAGGCGCGCCCAGGCCTCCAGGAGGTCCTCGACGCCCTTGTACGGGCGCACGAGCCCGACAAAGACCGCCAGCCGCTCGGAATCCTCCACACCCAGGGC
>CAZXNA010000153.1:0-6727 GCA_964641295.1 uncultured Thermoanaerobaculia bacterium | reverse complement strand
TATTGCGAATATCTCAACACTTCAGAAGACCAACGTGATGCTGAGATCCTCGACGGCGCGAAGGGCAATTCCCGGAGAAACCACACCAAGTCCCTCCAGTTCAGTAACTTCCAACCGTTGCCGATCCCAACGCCAACCGATGAGCTTCTCCACGGCTGGGGAAGGAGGTGCATTCCCCGATGGTGAGCACCTGCTCCGGTGCCCCGGCGGGAGCGGCGCCACGGCAGCTGCCCGCCATGGCGGGAGGCGTCCCCGGCGGTTGGCACGGGGGCCTCCCTCGAATCCCATTCCCCTCCAGCCCCCGTGCCAACTCCGGCGCCTTCTTCGTTTGCCTTCGATGACTCTGGATCACGTCTCCGGGAACGCTTTCTCCGCCGGTGTGTCTAAACTAGTGTCATGACGAACTCCAACTCGAATCCCGTTCCTCCCCGGCGTCTGATCAGCATCGCTCTGGCGCCCGTTGTCTTTCTCCTCGTGCTGGCCGTGACGGGTCCTGCCCCCCCCGGTACGGCGCACCCTCCCCAGAAGATGGTGCCCGGGGACAATGCTCCCGTGAGCTGGTCCCGCGTCGACCGCCTGATCCACGACCAGAAGCTCCAGGCCGCGGCGGAGCTGGTGGAGGTCTACCTGGACCGGGCGCAGCACGAGGGTGACACGGACACCTGGACCCGTGCCCTTGTGGAGGAGGTCAGGCTCAAGACGGCCCTCCACGGCTACGAGGACGCCGTCCGCTTCCTGCAGCGATCCGCCTGGCCCAAGGACCCATTCTCCAGCACGATCCTCGATCTGGTGTACGCCAAGGCCCTGACCGACTACATCAACGCCTACTCCTGGGAGATCCGCCAGCGGGAGCGCGTTGAGAACCCGCGGAAGGCCGACCTCAAGCGCTGGGATCTGGAGACCCTTGTCTCAGAGGCGAACCGGGCCTTCTTCGACGCATGGCAACGGCGTGCAGACTGGGATGCCCGGCCGGTCAGCGCCGCCACCCGCTACATGCTTCCCAACGATTTTCCCCCCCGCATCCGGGGCACCCTCCGGGACGCCGTCAGCTACCTCTGGGTCGATCTGCTGGCCAACTCCTCCCTGTGGACCCCGGGACAGTCCAACGGCGTCTATGCCTTGGATCTCGAAGCCTTGCTCGCCGGGCGGCCCGGCGGAGTTCGCCTGGACGACCCCTCGGTCCATCCACTGGCGAAGATCGCCGCCATCCTCGGCGACCTCGAGCAGTGGCACACCGCCGGGGAACGTCCCGAGGCCGCCCTGGAGGCCCGCCTGGAGCGGGTGCGGCGATTCCACGCCGCCTTCCGCCAGGCCGAGGACCGGCGGCGGATACGGCGCTTCCTGGGAGAGACCCTGCGCACCTTCGACCACGACCTGCCCTGGTGGTCCATGGGCCAGGCCCAGCTGGCCGAGCTGATCCGTCAGGAGTCCACGCCCGACGCCCTCGTTCGCGCCCGGGAAGCTGCCCTGGCCGGCCGGGACCGTCACCCGGAGAGCCCCGGTGGCCAGCGGTGCGCCAGCATCGTCGCTTCCATCGAGGCGCCGTCCTACACGGTGACGTGCATGCTGACGGACGGGCCGGGGAAGCGGTCCATCCAGATCACGCACCGCAACGTCAATCAGCTCCACTTCCGTGCCTGGTGGTACGACCTGGAGGCCCGGATCGGGAAGACCAGGGACGCCAACCTCCTCCCCTCCTACAAGGAGACCGAGGCCCTGATCCATGGCCGGCCCGCCGATGCCACCTGGACCGTTGACCTGCCCCCGACCCCCGACTACCGGAACCACGTGAGCTACGCAATCCCTCGGCTCCACCGCAAGGGTGCCTGGATCATCGTGGCCTCCCTGCGCGACGACTTCTCCGAGCACGACAACCTTCTCCAGGCGGAGACCTTCATCCTCAGCGACCTGGTGCTGGTGACCCGCCCGCTGTCGGGCCGGTACGAGGTGACCGTCCGTTCGGGCGAGAGTGGCGGGCCCGTGGCCGGCGCCCGTCTGGCGCTCTACCGCTTCGACTGGAAGAAGGGCCACCAGCTCGTCGAGCGCCGCACCAACGCCGCCGACGGCCGCATACTGCTGGACGCGGCGGAGTGGGAGAGCCGGCCGCACTTCCTCCTGGCACGACACGGCGAGGACCTGGCTCTCGTCACCAGCCCGCTCTATCCCCTGTCGGAGTCCCGGATGACGCGGCGCAGGGCGGCGCTGGTCTACACCGACCGCAGCGTCTACCGCCCCCGCCAGACCCTCCACTGGAAAGTGGTCGCCTACGAGGGCAACGCCGAGCGAACGAGCTACTCGACCCTGGCCGGCGTGGTGCTTACGGTCACCCTCAAGGACGCCAACGGCCAGGAGGTGGCCCACCGCCAGGTCACGGCCGACGATTTCGGCTCGGCCGCCGGGGACTTCGAGGTCCCCGAAGGCCGGCTCCTGGGCCGGTGGCGGATCGTGAGCTCCCTGGGCGGCTCGGCCTCCATCCGTGTGGAGGAGTACAAGCGCCCGACCTTCGAGGTGGAGATCCTCGACCCTGCGAGCCCCCTCCGCCTCAACCGGCCGGCCGAACTCCGCGGCGAGGCCCGCTACTACTTCGGGCTGCCCGTCGCCGGGGGGAGCTTCCGATGGCGGGTGACCCGGGAGCCCGTCTACCCCCGGTGGTGGTTCTGGTGGAGGCCCATTCCCGCGGCACAACCCCAGGTGATCGCCGCAGGCTCCGGCCAGGTGAGCGCCGAGGGCCGCCTGGAGTGCCGCTTCACCCCCTCCGCCGACGAGCGTGAAGCGGAGAACCCCGGCGTCACCTACCGCTACCGGCTCTCGGTTGACGTCACAGACGAGGGCGGCGAGACCCGCTCCGCCAGCCGCGTCTTCCGCCTGGGCTTCGTCGCCGTGGAGGCACGGCTCGACGACCCGCCGGGCTTTTCCCGGGCCGGCACGCCAACCGGACTGGTCATCGTCCGAACCGACCTGGACGGCAAGCCCGCACCCGGCCGCGGTGCCTGGGAGCTCCGGCGGCTGATCCAGCCCAAACATCCCGCCCTTCCCGCCGATCTGCCCACGGGACCACCCGCGGGGAAGGACACTTCCGACGCCGAGGTGTACCACACTCCCGGAGACGGGCTCCGGCCCCGATGGGAGGGCTCCTACGACCCCGAGGCCATCCTGGCCACCTGGAGGCTCGGGAACCGCGTGGCCACCGGCACCGTCGACCACGGCTCCGACGGCCGGGCGAAGCTCGAGCTTCCCACCCTCAAGCCCGGGGCCTACCAGTTGATCTACACCACGAAGGATGCCTGGGGCGCCACCTTCACCCTCAAGAAGGCCTTCCCCGTCGCCGGTCACGGAAAACTCCCCGTCGCCCTGGCGGCCATCCTCGCCGTGGAGCAGCCGTCGGTGCCCGTGGGCGGTACGGCGCGGATCATTGTTGGAAGCGCCCTTCGCGACCAGGACATGGTCCTCGAGGTCTTCCAGGGCGGCCGGCGCATCCAACGGCGGACGCTCCGGTCGGGAACCGGGGACTGCCTCCTCGAGATCCCCATCGGAACGGATCGGCGCGGCGGCCTGGGCCTGGCCCTGACCCTGCTCCGGGACCACCAGCTGGTCCGCCGGATCGCCCGGATCTCGGTGCCCTGGGATGACCGCCGGCTCGAGCTCCAGTTCACCACCTTCCGGGACCGGCTGCGCCCCGGCGGGCGGGAGACCTTCACCGTCCGCGTGAGCGGGCACGATGGCACGGCACAGGGCGCCGGCACGGCAGAGCTCCTGGCCTACATGTACGACCGCAGCCTGGACCTCTTCGCCCCCCACAATCCGCCCGATCCGCTGAGCCTGTACCCCGACCGTTCGGCCGTCGGACCGGCTAACGCCAATCTCGGCGCCTCCCAGGTCATCTGGAACCGCAGCAACCTGCCGCCGTTGCCCTCCTTCCCGGTCTTCCACGGGGACCGGCTGATCTCCATCAGCGGCTACGGCATCGGCGGGCCGGGCCGCCGGGGAGGCCCCCCCATTCTCATGATGAACGCGGGAATGGTTCCGGCGCCCGCGGCGGCCAGGGAAAGGGCCCTGGGGCAAGACGAAACCGACCAGCTCGCTCAAATCAACAACGTCCCGGAGAAGGGCGCCCGGTCCGAGACGCCCGAGCTCCGGCAGAACTTCGCCGAGACGGCTTTCTGGGAACCGCAGCTCCTTCTGGGCCCGGACGGTACGGCCTCCATCGTCTTCGAGGTCCCCGACTCGGTGACCGAGTGGAACGTCTGGGTCCATGCCATCACCCGGGACCTGCGCTCGGGCTCCATCCACCGCACCACACGCAGCGTCAAGGAGCTGATGGTCCGGCCCTACCTGCCGCGCTTCCTCAGGGAGGGCGATCACGCCACCCTCAAGGTCGCCGTCAACGACGCCGGCGAGACACCCTTGAGCGGCACGCTGAACCTCGAAATCTTCGACCCCGGGACGGGTGAGGATCTGCGGCCTGCCTTCGGCCTGGACGCCCCATCGACCGAGGACGTCCCCTTCACCGTCGAGCCCGGCGGCGGCACGACCCTGGCCTTCCCCATCACCGCCCCGGCCCGCGTCGGCACCGTCGCTTTCCGCGTCACGGCCCGGGCCGGCGAGTTCTCCGACGGCGAGCAGCGGCCGTTGCCCGTGCTGCCGGGCCGCATGCACCTGGTGCAGTCCCGCTTCGCCACCCTGCGGGGGGGCGAGCGCCGCACCCTGAGCTTCCCGGAGATGGCCCGGGACGACGACCCCAGCCGGATTGACGACCAGCTTGTCGTCACCGTGGACGCCCAGCTCTTCTACAGCGTGCTCAACGCCCTGCCCTACCTGATCCACTACCCCTACGAGTGCACCGAGCAGACCCTCAACCGTTACCTCTCCACGGCCATCGTCACGAGCCTCTTCGACCGCTACCCCGCCGTGGCCGAGATGGCCCGCAAGATGGCCGAACGGAGGACCCGATACCCGGCCTGGGAGGCCGACGACCCCAACCGCCGCATGGAGCTCGTGGAGACGCCCTGGCTGATCGCCTCGCGCGGCGGCGGTGAGCAACCGGACGAGCTGATCCACGTGCTCGACCCGAAGGTTGCCGCCGCCCAGAAGCGGTCCTCCCTGGCCAAGCTCCAGAAGGCCCAGACCCCGGAGGGTGCCTTCCCCTGGTTCCCCGGGGGGCCGCCCTCGCCCCACATGACCCTCTACGTCCTCTCGGGCTTCGCCCGCGGCCTGGAGTTCGGGGTCCTGCCACCCAAGGATGTTGTCGTCCGCGCCTGGCGCTACATGCACAGCCATTACCTGGACAAGATGGTTCGGGCCGACATGGAGAAGGACTGCTGCTGGGAGAGCGTCACATTCCTGAACTACGTCCTCTCCAGCTACCCGGACGAGTCGTGGACGGGGAGCGTTTTCTCGGCGGAGGACCGGCGGCGCATGCTGGAGTTCTCCTTCCGCCACTGGCGGGAGCACTCGCCCATGCTCAAGGGCTACCTGGCCCTGACCCTGAAGCGGGGCGGCCGAGCCGGCGACGCCCGTCTCGTCTGGGACAGCGTCATGGACTCGGCCAGGACCGACCGCGACCTGGGCACGTACTGGGCGCCCGAGGACCGGAGCTGGCTCTGGTACAACGACACCACCGAGACCCAGGCCTTCGCCCTCCGCGTGCTCTCCGAGCTCGAGCCCGCCGACCCGCACCGTGACGGCCTCGTCCAGTGGCTGCTGCTTCACAAGAAGCTCAACCACTGGAAGTCCACCCGGGCCACCGCCGAGGCCCTGTACTCGCTGGCCTGGTACCTCAAGCAGACGGGCGCCCTCGGGGCCCGGGAGGAGGTCCGGGTCGAGGCCGGGAGCGTGGAGAGGAACTTCGTCTTCGAGCCCGACCGCTACACGGGCGCCGGCAACCGCCTCGTCATCCCCGGGCCCGAGGTCGATCCGAGGACAATGTCCCAGATCGAGGTGGAGAAGCGGGGCAAGGGCCTGGCCTTCGCCTCGGCCACCTGGCACTTCTCGACGGAGAAGCTCCCGGAGGCCGGCGACGGCGACCTCTTCGCCGTTCACCGCCGCTACTTCCGGCGGGTCAACGACGGAAAGAGATGGGTGCTCCAGCCCCTGGAGGACGGCGCGAAGCTGGCCGTGGGCGACCAGCTCGAAGTCCAGCTGTCCATCCGCGCCCGGCACGCCGCCGAGTACGTCCACCTGCGGGATCCGCGGGGCGCCGGCTTCGAGCCCGAGAGCCTCCACTCCCGCTGGCGCTGGGACCTGGGCATCGGCTACTACGAGGAGGTGCGCGACTCCGGCGCCGACTTCTTCTTCGAGCGGCTCCCCACCGGCGAGTACACCCTGAAGTACCGGCTCCGGGCCACCATGGCCGGCACCTTCCGCGTGGCCCCGGCGACCCTCCAGTCCATGTACGCCCCCGAGTTCGCCGCCTACTCCGCCGGAACGACGCTGGCGGTGGCGGGGGAGTAGGAGGCCCACGGCACCGGCAGCGGCGAACGTTCAGTGGCAGGTGCCAACCCTCGAGTTTCGCCAGAGCCTGTACCAGTCAACCCAGGGGCTCCCGGGCGAATAGAATAGGGGACACTGTTTTATTCTTCGTCGTACCAGCCGTAGTGGAACCCGCCATCGGCCTCACTGACGACCCCCCAGCCCAGTCCATCGCCACTGACGGGAAACGACCGCCCCACCGGCCACGGGTGGTATCAGAAATGTTGTGTCTGGGGGATCCAGGCGAAGGGAGGAAAAG
>CAZXNA010000152.1:0-6784 GCA_964641295.1 uncultured Thermoanaerobaculia bacterium | reverse complement strand
TTATGAAACAGAACCATGAACCACCCCAGACACATACTTCTTGACAAGTACCCCGGCGGCCCTCCCATGCGGGATCATGGCGCCGGGAAGGGGGGCCATGTACACTCCTTGGCCATGACGACGCGACG
Source organism: uncultured Thermoanaerobaculia bacterium (assembly GCA_964641295.1). GTDB lineage: Bacteria > Acidobacteriota > Thermoanaerobaculia > Thermoanaerobaculales > Sulfomarinibacteraceae > JAADFK01. Next base: position 6,656 of record CAZXNA010000152.1, on the reverse strand, counting down.
CCGAGGGCCCGCTCCCACTCCCAGGAACCAGTTCTCCTTCTCGCGGCTCAAGGCCTTCGACCAGTGTCCCCTGCGGTACCGGTACCGCTACATCAAGGGGTTGAGGGAGGCCTTCAGGTCCGTGGAGTCCCACCTGGGATCAGCCATCCACGACGTGCTGGAATGGCTCTACGCCGAGCGTGACGGCGGCCGTTCACCGGGCCTGCCGGAGGCCCTCGACCGCTTCGCCGCCTCCTGGCAGGAGCGCTGGGACGGGAGCGTGGCGGTCGTTCGCATCTCCGAGACGCCCGAGAGCTACCTCCAGGCCGGCCGGGAGATGCTCTCGACCTTCTATCACCAGGTTTTCCTCCACGACCGGAGCACGACCCTGGCCCTGGAGGAGCGTCTCAGTGTCCAGCTGGCCCCAGAGGTCGTGTTCACGGGCTTCGCCGATCGCATCGGACGGACGGAGCAGGGGCGGCTCTTCGTCGTCGACTACAAGACCTCCTCCCGCCAGGGCGATGCCTCCGACTTCTCCGAGGGTCTCCAGGCGCCCCTCTACGCCAGCGTGGCCATGGCGCGTCACGACGCCCCCGAGTGCCTGGCCGGCTACCACTACCTGCGCCTGGGTACCACGAGCTGGCAGGGGGTCACCCGCGAGGAGGCGCAGATCGTGCAGCAGCGCTTCCTGGGCCTCGTGCGCCAGGTCCAGGCCGCCACCGAGTTCCCGGCACGGCCCGGCATCCTCTGCGCCTGGTGCGGCTTCAACCACCTCTGCCCGGCCGCGAAAGTCCCCCAGGACCTCGCCGGAGGCCTCGAGCATGTGCAGACGGCGGCCCCGGGACGGTGAGGCTGGGGGTGCCGCGGCGTTCCCGGCGTGGCACGGTCGACACCGACCCTGACACCGAGGCCGCCGCGGCCCCTGATCTCCGCTCTCAGCGTTCCGGCTCGGGCGCCATCAGCTCCACGGGATCACCGACGGCAAGGGTCAGCAGCTCGGCGGCCGAGCCGCCGGGCACCGAGATCTCCAGGAAACCGGAGGATCCCACGAGGCAGACGGCCTCGCCGTTCCGGCCCTCGGCATAGGTGCGGACCCGGTGGACGATGCGCCGCCACCCGGCCCGGAGCTGGCACCCCTCCCGAGCCATGGATTGGGGGATGTTGGTGACGAGGTTGCCGAAACGGTCCACGTGTTGAATGACCCCCTGAATCCGCTGTCCGTCGACCTTGGGTTCGGGCAGGGGACAGGGAACGAGCGAGGCGGGATCCAGGGGATCGCCGAGCTCCTCTGCCCTCACGCCATGGGCCAGCCGGGCGGCGGCCGGAGCAAAGAGGTCCCGCCCGTGGAAGGTCGCCGAAGGTTCCGAGAGGCCCATCCGCAGGGGATCGAGGACGACCCCGGAAACGGGCGGACCGGCCGCTGTCGCCAGCCCGTTGTCCGGCGCCACGACCCATCGTCCCTCGAGCTCCACCGCCACGGCGCGCCGATCGCTCCCAACCCCGGGGTCGACCACCGCCAGCACGACGGCGTCACCGGGAAGTTGGACCCAGGCGCTGCGTAACAGGTAGCTGGCGTGCCAGAGATCGCCCGGCGCCACTCCGTGGGACAGATCGATCCGCTGAACACCCGGGGCTTCCCGGAGCAGCACGGCGTGGAGGACGCCAACGTAGTGGTCGTCCAGGCCGAAATCAGTCAGTAGGACGATGGCTCTCAAGAGACGTAGATCAGTTCCACCTTGTCCGGGTGGATGAAATCCTGCCCATCGAGGCGCCGTGCCATCTCGATGATGCCCGGAACGGGACCCACGTACCGGCCCGAGGCTTCACAGATGTAATCGTGGATCGGCCCGTAGAGCTCGATCCCCTTGGCATCCTCGCGAATGGTCTCCTTCTTTTCGTAACCCTCCAGGCGAACGCCCTCGGGAAGATCGTCCTCGAGCACCGACTGGATGGCCTCGGCATCCTCTTTTCGGTAACACTCTGCGTCGAAGGAGAGCTCGGCACGGGAGATCTCCCGTACCAGACCGACCTCCAGGTCGAGGATCTCCGAGGCCTCGATGGCGGCCGCCATGGCCTCCGCCTGTTCCTTGCCGACGATGATGTGGCGCTCCATGTTGAGCTTGGTTCGAAGGGCGTGGAGAAAGCCCTCCACGTCGACGTTCTCGAGCCCCGCCACCCACAACGGTCCGGGGTCGCCCAGGGCCGCCCGGAATCCCGCGACGAATCCGATGGCCTGGTCGGCCGGGCCCTTGAGCTCCATTTCCACGAAGGTCTCGGTGTGCATCTCTCACCCCCTCAGAAGAACACCACCGTCACCAGGATAAACACCGGGATCAGGATGGGCAAAGAGTACTTGAAGATATACCCGAAGAAGCTGGGCATTTCGACCCCGTTTTCCTCGGCGATGGACTTGACCATGAAGTTGGGGGCGTTGCCGATGTAGGTGTTGGCCCCCATGTAGACGGCGCCCGTCGAGATGGCCTTGAGGTAGATGTGGTGCTGGGCGATCAGGGCATGGACGGCCTCGCGCTCCGCCATGCCGGGGAAGAAGCGGCCGAGGGCCGTATTGAGGAAGGTCAGGTAGGTCGGTGCGTTGTCCAGGAATGAGGAGAGCGTGCCCGTCACCCAGAAGTAGTGAGCGGGGCTCTTTACCGCCTCGATCAAGCCGCTGAGGGCGCCTCCCTCGCCGGCCTTGAGGATGGCCAGGGCGGGAACGATGGTCATAAAGATCCCGGCGAAGAGGTACGCCACCTCGAGGATGGGGAACCAGGTGAAGGCGTTGTCCTCACGAATCTTCTTGCTCGTCGTCTTGAGGGAAAGGACGCCCATCAGGATCAGCAAGCCGTCGCGCACCAGGTTCTGGATGGACTGGTGAACCCCCAGGATGTTGATTTCGCCGGCGTGCCACATGCCGGAAAGGAGAACACCTCCCAGGATGCCACCAAGGAAGATCAGGTTGTGGAGTCCATCGATCTTGAGCTTCTCCTGCACACCGTCCGCCGGCTGCTGCGCCGCGTGAGTTTCCTTCCGCCAGAAGAAAGAGTCCAGCAGGTAGTAGATCAGCAGGAGGATTCCGGCGACCATCGCTGTCTCGGGAATGATCTGTAAGGTCCAGAAGAAGGGCACGCCGTGGAGGAATCCGAGGAAGAGGGGCGGGTCGCCCAGGGGCGTCAGGGACCCCCCGACGTTGGCCACGAGGAAAATGAAGAAGACCAGGGTGTGGACCTTGTGCCGCCGGCGCAGGTTTGCGCGGATGACGGGCCGGACCAGGAGCATGGCGGCGCCCGTCGTCCCAACCCACGAGGCGATCAAGGTCCCGATGATCAGGAACACGGTGTTGAGGCCGGGCGTTCCGTTGAAGGACCCCCGGATCAGGATGCCCCCGGCCACGGTGAACAGGGCCCACAGCAGGATGATGAACGGAATGTAGTCCAGGATGTAGATGTGCAGGATCTCGTGCATGGCGGACCCCTGGTACTTCAGAACGAAGGGTACCGCGAAGAGCAGGGCCCAGAAGGCCGAGACCTTGGGGAAGTGGTGGTGCCAGAACTCCGGCGCCACCAGCGGAAAGACCGCGATGGAGAGCAGTATTCCTGCGAAGGGGATGACGGACCAGAGCGGGAGCACCGTCCCCAGCTCCACGCCGCCCTCGGAAGCCGCAGCCGTGCCGGGCGCCACCATGGCCAACACGAAGAGCACCATCAGGAGAATCCAGTTGCGTTTTCCGTGCATCGTATGCCCCCCTTCCTGGCGAGATACCCTAGCACAACTTCCCGGGCATGGTACAAAGTGACACAGTCTTATAACTGTACAATCAGAGGATTTAGGGAACGCGCTCCGTTCCCGCCTGCGGTGGGCCCACGCCATCGCCACGGGGGCTTCGCCGGTCCGGCCTCTGCTATCCTGGAGCCGGAGTGTCATGAACGCCCTCGCTCAGAAGATCCTCCAGGCCGCGCTGATCACCAGCCTCGTCTTCGTCATGATGGCCGTGATCGAGCTGATCTCCGTCCTCAGCCATGGACGCCTCGGTATGGCCGAAGGACGGGGAAGCTTACGGCAGTATCTGCTCGCCTCCTTTCTCGGCGTAACGCCCGGATGCGCCGGTGTCTACCTGGTCGATTCCATGTTCTCGCGCGGGGTTCTCTCCCTGGGGGCCGTCACCGGTGCACTGCTGGCCACCGCGGGCGACGAGGCCTTCATCATGCTCGCCATGTTTCCAAGAACGGCCATGCTCCTCTTCGCCTTGCTCTTCGTCGTCGGCGTCACCGGCGGCTGGGTGAGCGACATGGTTTTCCGGAGGGCCGGCCTGCTCCAGGGTGAACCGTGTTCCCTGGCCGATCTCCACGAGGAGGACCTGCCCACGGCCCAGGAGCTTCCACGGTGGTGGCCCCCGCGTCTCCGGCTTCAGCCCCTGATGCCCCGCCTCGTGATCGCCGGCTTCCTCGTGGGTCTCCTGGCGGCGTTGCTGGGAGGCCTTGCCGGGCACCACGAGGCGGCGGCGGCCGGCGCGGGGAGCCATTCTCCAGGGCTATTCGAGCTGTGGATCTTCGGCACGGTGGCCATTCTCGGCCTGGCCCTGACCTTCCTCGCGCCGGCACACTGGCTCGAAGAGCATCTCTGGCGCCACCTGGCGCTGCACCACATGCCGCAGATCTTCGCCTGGACGGCCGGCGCACTGCTCACCGTTCACTTCCTGACGACCCGCTTCGCCCTGGACCAGCTTCTCCAGGGACACGGTGCCTGGATGCTTCTCGGCGCTGCACTGGTCGGCCTGATTCCCATCTCCGGTCCCCACCTGGTCGTCGTCACCCTTTTCGCCTCGGGCCACGTGCCGTTCTCGGTGCTCCTGGCCAACTCCCTGGTCCAGGACGGCCACGGATTGCTCCCCCTGCTGGGCATCTCCGTCCGCAGCGCCCTGCTGGCCAAGCTGGCCAACCTCATCATCGGCCTGACCCTCGGTGCAGCGCTGATGGTCTCCGGGTTTTGACCACGGACCTCGGGGGTAAGCGGTGAGGAGAACGGAAGGAAAACAGAGGTGAATTGAGGCCCCCCAGCCGCATCGTTGAATGGGCTGGCGGTCCGTTGTGCTGCGGTGAGATGTGCGGGTCACCCTCCTACCGGGGGCGGCGGCGGCCGGCGGCCTCCCTCTTGCGCACAAGCTCCGCCACCTCGCGGATGCGCTTTTGCTCCCGCGCACGCTTCATCCGGTCGACCTTGCGCTGCCAGTTGTGGAAGACCTGGCTGACCCGGAGGATCGCGAGCCAGTGGGCCATGTTGCTCGGGAGCTTGGTCCCCCGAACACGGGCTCCCCACAGCCTGCAGGTGTTGAGGTTGCCCTTGGTGAAGTCGGCGTGCTGGAGGTCGGCCCACCGGAGATCGGCCCGGTCCAGGTCCATTCCCACGGCATCGGCGAAACGAAAATCGGCACCGATGAGTTTGGCGCGCTCGGCACGCGCCAGAATCAGACTGGTCCCGGAGAGATCGACCCCCTGGGCCTCCGCGTCGGAAAGGTCGGCCTGTTTGAGGTTGGCATGCCGGAAGGTGGCATCGACCAGCCGGGCCTCCCGGAGGTTGGCCCCCTCCAGGTTGGCGTTGCGAAAGTCCGCCTCCTCCAGGTTGGCTTTCCGAAAGTTGGCCGACCTCAGCTCGCACCCGGTGAACACGGACTTGTGAAGATCCGCCGACGCGAAGGAGAGCCGTCCCATGGCCGGTGAGCGGAAATCCAGCTCCGAAAGGCGGGCGTCAGCCAGGATGCAACCGTCGAGGACGGCGTGCAGGAGGCTGGCGCCTCGAAGGTCGGCATCGGTCAGGTTGGTGTCGACGAACTGCGCCTTCTCCAGATCCGCGTGGCTCAGGCTGGCCCCCTCGCACTGGGCCTTCTGGAAACGGGCCTCCACCAAAATGGCCTTGTGGAAGTTGGTTCCACGAAGGGTCGCGCCGGAGAAGTCCGCCCCCTTCAGGATCGCACCGGCCAGCTGGGCGTTGTCCGCCGTGGCGCCGCGAAAGATGGCGCCTTCCAGGTCGAGTTTCTGCATCTCGACCCCCTCCAGGTTCGCCCCTTCGGCGTTGATCCGCCGGAGGATCGTTCCGTCGAACCGGGCTCCACGGAGGGAGGCGCCCACCAGGGACGCCTCGGTCAGGTCGGCATCGTCCAGCGCCGCGCTCTCCAGTTGGGCGTGGTCCAAACGGGCCCGGTGAAGGATGGCGCCGGCAAGGTTGGCCCCCCGGAAGCTGGCGCCGTCGAAGGAAGCTCCGGAGAAATCCAGTCCCGAGAGGTCGAGGAAATCCAGGTGAACACGATCGAAGCACGCGTCGCGACAGGAGGCGCCGGCCAGCTGGGCGTTGTTGAGGTTGGCGTGGGTCAGGTCGGCCCGGTCCAGCCGGGCGCCGCTGAGATCCGCCCCCCGGAGGTGGGCCTTTCTGAAGTCGAGGCCAGAAAGGTCCCGACCGGCCAGCTCGGCGTCCACAAGGTCCGGCGCCATGGCCGGATGAGCCGCCCGCCACTCGTTCCAGTCACCCCGCTCCAGGTGCACCAGATGATCCGGATTCGCCATGCTCCCATTATGGCAAAACCGGCCGTCCATGGTGAACCGGTTCCACCAACCCCAACGCGCTGCCTTCGCCCATGGAATTGCCGCGTCGCCGCTCCGCGGCTCCTCGCAATGACAGGGAAGGAC
>CAZXNA010000151.1:0-6899 GCA_964641295.1 uncultured Thermoanaerobaculia bacterium | reverse complement strand
CCGCCTCGTTCCCTCACCCCTTCAGCAACCTCGGAAACACCTGCCATTGCGGCGCCTCCACCGAAACTCCGTGCGGCCAGGGCCTACAGGCCCGGGGAGCCGAGGGGCGTCATCAGCTCCCGGTAGGCGCTGTACCGGCGGAGGATCCGTCGCGTGTACCCGACGGCCCTCCGGCAGCGGCAAACGCCGGCGGGAAAGCGGCGCGCCACGTCGGGGTTGTCCAGGAGCACCATGGCCGTCTCCACATTCCCGGTCCACCGGTTGGGATCGAGCCCCATCTCCCGCGCCAGCCGGCGCGCATCGGCCACATGTCGCGGTCCCACGTTGTAAGCCGCGATGGCCATGGCCACGCGATCCGCCATGGGGACACCGCGAAACTCATCCATCAACCGGCGTAGGTACCTGGCGCCGGCCGGAATGGCCTGGCGAGGATCGTGGGGGTCGCTCAGGCCGAGCTCTCGCCACGTGAAGGGCATGAACTGGAACAACCCGGCCGAGCCGCCTGGGCCCGTCGCCTCCGGGTCGAAACGCGACTCCTCGTACATCAGCGAGGCCAGCAGCCGCCAGTCCAGCTGGTACCCCCGCCCGGCCTCCTGCAACAGCTCGTCGAAGGGTGTCAGGTGCCCCGGAGGAACCTTGGGGGCCCTGGGCGGCCGCCACCGGCCGGTTCCACCGAGGTCACTGAGCTCCAGGCGCCGGATCAAGCCGGAACGCCGGGCTCCCGCGAGGAACGCCGAGGCCCTCCGTGCCAGGGCGGGCGAGCCCGGGGCCACGGCCCAGCGAAGCCCACAGTCCGGAAGGAGCACGGGACCGCGCCGAAGGCTCGGACGGTTGGAAAGCTCCAGCCGCAGCGTGTCCGAATCGGCCACACCGAGCTCCGCCTTCCCCCGCTCCAGCACGGCCAGTCCGCTGAGAACATCCGCACCTGTTGGAAGGGGCCGGATGACGACAGGGTCCGGTAGCGGGAGTTCCGCAATCCAGCTCTCGAGCCCGGCCGGCACGACCAGCGTGCGGCCCGCAAGATCCTCGACGGCGGCCGGTGGATCGACGCCGGGGGCGCCCACGCAGACCAGGTCGACCCGATGGTAGACGCCGGTCACGAGGAAACGGCCCCGGGGTTCCAGGGGCAGCGGCTCGTGAAGGGCCGCCAGGTCTCCAAGCCCCTCCTCCAGCATGTCCAGCGGATCAGCGCCCCTCGGGGGAATGACCAGCTGGAGCCGTACACCCAGGCTCCGTGCGAAGTTGACAGCCAGGTCGTACTCGAAGCCCTGGAGCCCCCCGAGGGACACCGTCGTCGTCGTCGGAGCGTTCCGCGTCACGAGCCGCAGAACCCGGGCCTTCCGGATCTCCCTCAGGTCCCTGCAGGCGTGCTCTCGGGCCTCCCCTCCCAGGACCTTCTCGGCGAACAGAAATCCGTCCACCGCCTCTCGAAGGTGGGGGTTGCCGGGCCGGAGGGCCCAGACCAGCGAACGTGTGTCGGCCAGTGGACCCAGGACCCGTATCCCTGTCCTGCCCAGCGCATCGAGAAAGGCCGAATCCACCACGGTGGTCTGGTACCGTCCGCCGCGGACCCGGCGCACGACCTCCTCGAGGCTGATGTCCTCGGCGATGGGGATGAGCCGCGCACCGATCCCGCGGAGTGCGTCTTCCGACGGAATCACCCACTCCTCCATGGATCGATGAAGATCCATACCCCGCCCCCGGAGCATCTCCAGGTCGTCGACCGGAGAACGGGCATTGGCAATCACCAGGTCGTCGACCCAGGTGATGGCAGCGGAGGGCACGAAGCCGGCCCTCGTCAGACCCGCGGGGGAGAACCTGTGGACCGCCACATCGGCCCGTCCCTCGGCGAGCCGCTGAAGGACCTCATCGTTCCGGCCAACCTCGATCCACCGGAGTCGAAGTCCCAGGCGGGCCGCAAGCTGACGCAACATCTCGGGTTGATCGAGGCCATCGACGTCATGAACCGGTGATTGCAGGAATCCCGGGCGGACGGCGACCCGCAACTCCCCGGCCCGCTTTATGGCGTCCAGGTCCCCGGTTTCAAACCGGGGGCCGCGGCACGAAAGGGCCAATCCCAGAACGAGGAAGACAGCGCGTCGGCTGCCTGTGAGGAGACGATTCGTCATCACCTCCGATCATACCGTCTCCATCCGTCGCACCTTCGAAAAACCTGTACCCTTGCTCCAACATGGTGAACGAGAAAAGGCCTTGTGAAAATCGTGACATGGCGCCTCCAATGACGTAGAATGCGCCTCGCGGTGAATGGCCGCAAAACACCAGGGGAGGTGCACAGTGCCGCAGTTCAAAGAAGTCGTCATTCCGGAAGGTGACATCATCGAGTACAAGGACGGAAAGTTCATCATCGGGGACCATCCCGTCATCGGCTGCCTTCGCGGCGACGGTATCGGGCTCGATATCACGCCCGCCATGCAGGACGTGGTGGACGCCGCCGTGAACAAGGCCTACGGCGGGAAACGCAAGATCGCCTGGTGTCCGCTCTACGCCGGCCTGGAAGGGTTGCACCACTACGGCAGCGAGTTCCCGGAGGAAACGGTCGAGGCGATCCGGTACCTCAAGGTCGCCATCAAGGGGCCCTTCACGACGCCCATCGGCGAAGAGAAGTACGTCTGCCTCCACTGCGCCCACCAGCAGAACGAGGAGGGTGCCTGCCAGCAGTGCGGCAAGGCCGACGGCATGTGCCCCCGTTTCCGTTCCATCAACGTTCGTTTCCGGCAACATCTGGACCTGTTTGCCTGCGTGCGTCCGGTCCGGTATTTCGAGGGCGTCCCCTCCCCCAACAAGTACGCCGACAAGGTCGACTTCATCATCTTCCGCGAAAACACCGAGGATGTGTACGCCGGCTACGACTACGAGCGGGGTTCGGACATGGCACTGGCCATCATCAATCTCATCAAGGAGAAGACAGGCCGCCAGATTCGTGAAGACTCGGGCATCGGCATCAAGCCCATCTCCGAGTTCGGCACCAAGCGTCTGGTGCGCAAGGCCATCCAGTGGGCAGTCGACCACAAGCTCCCTTCGGTGACCATCGTCCACAAGGGCAACATCATGAAATTCACCGAGGGCTCCTTCAAGGGCTGGGGTTACGAGGTGGCCGCCGAGGAGTTCGGCGATGTCACGATCACAGAGAAGGAGGTCTGGGACAAGTACGACGGCAAGGTCCCCGAGGGCAAGATCCTCATCAAGGACCGCATCGCCGACTCCATCTTCCAGCAGATCCAGACCCGCCCGGACGAGTACAGCGTCATGGCACTGCCGAACCTCAACGGCGACTACATGTCGGACGCCGCCATCGCCCTGGTTGGCGGACTGGGTCTCGGACCCGGCGCCAACATGTCCGACGAGGTCGGGCTGTTCGAGGCGACCCACGGGACGGCGCCCAAGTACACCGGCATGGACAAGGTGAACCCCGGCTCCCTGATCCTCTCCGCGGTCATGATGCTCAACTTCATGGGCTGGAGCGAGGCGGCCGACCTGATCGTCAAGGGAATGGAGAATGCCATCAAGGACGCCGTCGTCACCTACGATCTGGCACGCCTGATGCGCCGCGAGGGCCGTGAGGGCGTCAACGAGGTCTCCTGCTCCGGTTTCGGCAAGGCGATCATCGAGCGCATGTAGGTTCTCTTCACGGCAGGAACCGCCGGATCCGGCGGTCGCAGAGACCACTGAATCTTCAGCCATTTGAGCCCCCCGGGCAACCGGGGGGCTCAGTGCTGTCCATGCTATCCTTGAATAGCTGGCACGTGGGGAGGTCATGCAGAAGAGACCCAACCGGATCATTCTTGTAGCACTGACAGCCACGGTTCTTGCTTTCCTCGGTATGCAGATGTGGCAGGAGGCCTACGCCTCGTTCCGACGCATCGGCATCACCGTCACCTTCCGGGGAGACCAGCTTTTCGTCGATCAGGTGTTTCCTGGCATGCCGGCGGAGCGGGCCGGCCTCGAGCCCGGCGACCGCATCGTGGCGGTCGACGGTGTGCCCACCCGTTCGAGCGTCGACTACGACGAGGTGGCCAGCGGCTTCCGCCGGGGCCGGACCGTTCCCTTCACCATCGAACGTCAGGGAGAGCGCCTGATCATCCCCGTGCGGCCGGGCACGTCCTTCCCCTGGCTTCAGGCGCTGATGAACATTGTTGCGACACTGGCCTATCTGGCCATCGCCCTTCTGGCGTACCCCTACGCCCGGATCGATGTTCGCAGCCGGCTGCTGGCCGCCTTCTCCGCCGCCGTGGCCCTCGAGTTGGCCACGCCCAACGGCGCCCTGATGTCGTTCATCATATCCCTCGGCGGGACCATATTCTTCTACTCCCTGACGGGCCTTCAAATGGGCCTGCTGCTCCACCTGGCCTCCGTCATCCCTTCACGGCCGCCCTGGCTGGAGAAACGGCCATGGATCCCCTACGTCTTCTACGGGATCGGCCTCTCGGCGGCCGGTATCATCTGCACCTCCCTGGTCAGCGAGGCCGTCGGACACAAGGTGCTGCCATGGTCCTCGGAATACCTATCGGGCCCGGTCTTCGACGTGCTCATGTCCGTCTGGGCGATCGCAGTCATCGCCATTCTGGCCTATCAGGTCGCCCGTTCCTCCGACCGCACCGAACGGGCCCAGGCCCTCCTGGTTCTCATCGGTCTGCTGCCATGGGCCCTCTTCACCCTGTCGACCGAGATCGTTCCCGGCCTGGGTTACTCCCTTCCCGACTGGCTGACCGTCGTGCAGCTCCTCGTCCTCCTTCCCTATCCCGTAGCGGTCTTCCTGGCCATTCAACGCCACCGCCTCTTCGACATCGAGCTGGTCGTCCGCCGAAGTCTCCTCTACTCCGCCGTCACCATCATCCTCGTGGCCCTCTTCTACGCCGCCATGGGTCTCAGTGGCATGGTGCTCGCCGACGCCCTCGGGAAACGCTCCCTGTCCGTCTGGCTGATCTCCGGGGCGACCCTTCTCGTGGGGCTTCTTTTCTGGCCGTTGCGTCAGGCGATCCAGGACCTCATCGACCGGAGGATCTTCCCGGAGCGCCATGCCTTGAGGACCAGCCTGGCTTCCCTCGCCGCCAACCTTCCGGCCAGGGGGAGCCTCGACGCCATGGGAAGCCATTTGGTGGACGAGCTGACACGAACTTTCGGCCTCAGCTCGGCCACCCTCCTGGTCGCCGATCCCAGCACGGACATCCTCGTGGCCCAGGCCTCCAACGTCCACCCCGGCGGCCTCCTTCCCGAGCACTCCATCATCATGGGGCCGGACGATCCCGCGGTGCAGTACCTGTTGGAGGCCGGTCGCCCCCTGCCGGCCTCACAGCTGGCCGCCATCAGTCCCTCCATGGCCCAACGCCTTGCGACCTTCCGGGCCAAACTGGCCTCGCCCCTCCTTAGCCGGGACCGGATCGTCGGTGTGCTCCTCCTCGGCGCCCGACAGGACGGCGAACCGTGGCGTCGGGAGGAGCTGGAGCTCCTCCGGCTCTTCTCCGTCAACGTCGCCACCGTCCTGGAGAACGTCCGGCTCTTCCGGTCCGCCACCTACGAAGGGTTGACGGGACTCTATCGCCGGGAGGCCATCCTGGAGATCCTCCAGACCGAGATCCAGCGGTCGGTGCGCTACGGCCGCCCGTTGACGATCGCCATGGCCGACATCGACTACTTCAAACGGGTCAACGACGAGCTCGGCCATCTGGCCGGGGATACCGTGCTCCGGCACATCGCCCACATCCTCAAGTCGAGGCTCCGGGCCAGCGACTCCGTGGGCCGCTACGGGGGCGAGGAGTTCCTCATCGTCTTGCCCGAGACCTTCGAGCGCGATGCCATCCAGGTGGCCGAGCAGCTCCGTCTGGCGGTCGACTCCTCCATCTTCGAGCTGGACAAGGGCCGGCAGGTCCAGGTCACCATCTCCTTCGGCTTGACGTCCATCCAGCTCGAGCCCGGCGACCCCAACCCTCCAACGGCAGAAACCCTCATCGCTGCCGCCGATGCCAACCTTCTCCGCGCCAAGCGAGAAGGCCGCAACCGCGTCGTCTCCGGTTCCACCTCCCGCTGATCCACATCATTCGTGAAGTTTCGTCGCGAAAGGGGCGAAGCGCCGCGCGCGGTGCATCGCCACTGGCAGCAGAAGACTCAGGACTGACGCGGACACAGCCGGTGTGCCCCCGCCGGCTCTACTGGCTCCGTCGCCCGAGGTGGAGGATCAGCGTATCCCCGGAAAGCTCCTGCCGCACCCTGACACCGCCATCCCTGAGATCGAGGACGATCTGCAGGTACGGCGGGCGCCGTTCCTCGTGGTATCCCAGGCGGACCCGGACGAGCTCCGGAGTGCCTGCTGGGATGACCGCGTAGGGGTCGTCGGTGACGACCTTCCGGAGCTGTACGACGTGGCGCGGCGGATCGCTCATGGAGAAACCCCGGACCATCGAGGAAGGAGCCGTGCCGTCGAGCACGAGGGCCACCCGCGTCCCGCCGGCCTCTTTCCCGATGTCGACCCGGATCATGCGGGTGGCTCTCCCCTTCTTCCGGGAAGAGGCGGCCGTCCCAGCCGGTGTCCTTCCGGCGTCCTTGGGTTTGGCGCCCGGCTTCACGGAGTCACCGCTCCCGGCCGTCTCGGCCGCCGCCGATGCGGCGGGCGTTGCAACAGCCGTCCCGGACCGCCCGGCCGCGGGTTTCGTGGCACTCGCGGGCCCCGCCCCTTCACCGGCCGGTGAGCCTCCGCCAGACCCGGCGGAGGCTCCACCGCCCTCCGCGGACGCGGCCGCCGGGGGTCCGGACGGCGGCACGCCGGCAGAAGGCGCATGGGCGCCCTCCGGCTCCGCCGTATCGGGCGGGGGCAAGACGCCGGGCGCCACCCCGGGGGGACCCCCCTGCGGAGCGGCGGGCTCGCGGGGCCCGGCGCGACCGGA
>CAZXNA010000150.1:5344-6953 GCA_964641295.1 uncultured Thermoanaerobaculia bacterium | reverse complement strand
GCGTTTCCGTCTTCTTCCACCGGCATCGTCGAAGAATAATGAAACGCGGAGGCCCAAAGACGCTGAAAAAAAGGAGCTCCTGGCAGCAGTTGTGTGAGCCGGGCCGCAGGGTTTTCTTCGCGAGGTTGCGCTGCGCCGTCGTCCATGGTGGCCCGTTTATTCGATCCCGTACCGGACCATCCTGCTCTTGAGGCCGTTGCGGGACAGGCCCAGCAGCCTGGCGGCGCGGCTGATATTGCCGCGAGTACGTGCCAGGGCCAGGGTGATCAGCTTGCGCTCAATCTTGGCGGTATGGTGTTCGATGCTGAGATCCAATGCCGGGTCGAGGGTGGTCGTATCGAGCTCCAGGGTCGGAGAGAGGACGCTCTCCGAGAGCAGGCTCGAGTCGATGGCCTGATTGGGTGGACAGAGGTAGACCAGACGGCGGACCTCGTGCTCCAGCTCACGGACGTTCCCGGGCCACGGGGCTTCCATGAGGAGCCGGAGCGCCTTGACGGTGACGCCGCGGACGGGCTTGCCGATCTCGGAGGCATAGCGGCGCATGAAGTGCTCTACCAGCGGGGGTATGTCCTCGCGCCGTTCCCGAAGGGGAGGCACGCGAACGGCGAAGCCGGCGATCCGGAAGTAAAGATCGCGACGGAAACGCTTTTCGAGAATCCGCGTTTGCAGGTCGGTGTTGGTGGCGCTGAGGATCCGGACATCCACGGGCACCGGGGATCTGGCTCCAAGGGGATGCACTTCCATCTCCTGCAAGGTCCGGAGCAGTTTGGCCTGGAGCTCGGCCGACATGTCGGCGATCTCATCGAGAAAGATGGTCCCACCGCGTGCGAGCTGAAACTTGCCTTCCCGCTCCTCGACGCCCGTGGCGACGCCCCGCTCCACGCCGAAGAGCTCGGCCTCGAGGAGCTCGGAGGGGATGGCGGCGCAGTTGACGGCGACGAACGGCCCTTCCCTCCGTTGGGACGAGGCGTGCAGTGCCCGGGCCACGAGCTCCTTGCCCACGCCCGTCTCACCGGTGATCAGGACGGGGATATCTCCAATCAGCAACTGCCGGAGTTGGTCGTAGACACCTTGCATGGCGGCGGAACGCCCGGGAACGTACCCTTCCGGGAACACGAGATCCGGCAGCGGCTCGTTCGTCCCAGATGGCGTCTCGAAAGGCACCGGCTGTCTCTGTGCCACCAGAATCATCCGGACAATGACCTGGAGAAGCGCCGGCGCCGCCAGCCGGTGAGGAAAGTCACCGGAGACGAGCAGCGCGACCGTCATGCCGGGGAGCGAACCAGCGGCGCCGATCAGAGGCTCCGGCGTCTCCAGAATGAAAGAGCCCACGCGGGTACCCTCGCCGGACGCCCGGGAGCAGGCCTCATCGAGGGCCTTCCTGACCTCCTGACCGTCGAGGGTGGACACGGTTCCCCCGGAAACCGCCATGGCGACCGTGGTTCCCTCCTCTTCGATCCGAGCCAGGACGGCGCCCTCGGCTTTCAGGAAATCCTTCAGGTGCTCCAGCGCATGGGCGAACCGGGGCTCGGCTGGCTGAAGGATCAACCGTGCCATCTCGTCCAGGAGGTTTACCCACGCCGGTGGCTGATCGGTCCTTCGCCGGGCC
>CAZXNA010000150.1:0-5244 GCA_964641295.1 uncultured Thermoanaerobaculia bacterium | reverse complement strand
CATCTCGTCCAGGAGGTTTACCCACGCCGGTGGCTGATCGGTCCTTCGCCGGGCCGAAACCGATCTCGTCACCGGAACGGAGCAACGCCTCGCCAACCCTGACGCCGTTGACCCAGGTGCCGTTCTTGCTGCCGAGATCCCGCACCCGGACCTGGCCATCTCCAATCACGAGCAGGGCATGGCGGCGTGAGACGGCGGCCACCGGAACATGAAGATCGCTCCCTTCCAACGAGCCCACAGTCAGC
The DNA here is from genome assembly GCA_964641295.1 of uncultured Thermoanaerobaculia bacterium. Taxonomy (GTDB): domain Bacteria; phylum Acidobacteriota; class Thermoanaerobaculia; order Thermoanaerobaculales; family Sulfomarinibacteraceae; genus JAADFK01. Next base: position 4,999 of record CAZXNA010000150.1, on the reverse strand, counting down.
TCGCCCTCCCACAGGGCGAAGCTCAGTTCCTGTCCCTTCACAACGCCACGAAGGCGAAAGCCCCTGGCAGTTGATTCGGGGTGTGTGTCCGCAGTCATCGTGCCGCCCCCACCATTCTCAGTGTAACAAGCAAGGCCGTCCTGGGAGCCCCGTGAAACCCGACGGCCCGCCCCGGGCGAAGGAACGCCAGAAGGCTCCTGTCCCGTGCCTTCAGGCCGCACTCTGCACCTCTGCGCCTCAGCGTTCGAATCTCCTCCCATGGACGGACATGGAAACGCAAGAAACCCGCCGCCCGGAGGCGGCGGGCCGCAAGGTGGAACGAGAGTATCCGTTACCAGCTGACGTCCACGGTGTAGGGGGTGGTGCTGGAGTAGCCGCTGTAGGAGTAGACCTTGATGTAGACGTACATGGAGTAATACCCGGTGTTGGTGTAGGTCATGTGCTCGGACTGGCCGGTGCCGTTGTAGCTGTACGCCAGACGGGTTCCGGAGCTGTTGTAGAGCTTGATGTCGTAGTCCTTCCCCGAGGGCACATCCATGTCCACGGTGACGGTCTTGCCCGCCGGCAGGGTCAGCCGGAAGTAGTCGATGTCTGAACTCGAACCCATGTAGGCCGTGATGGTGGTGGGGGTCCCGGAAATGAGGTCCGCGTAGGACATGGAGTCGTTGTACTCGCTCTCCGTCATGGACCCTCCGCCGCCACCGCCTCCGGTGTAGGTCGCCTGGAGACTCATGCCCGAGTAGGCGGCGTATCCGTGGAGCATGATGTACCAATCACCGGAGGCCGGGTTGGACACGGTCACCGTCTCGTTGTTGCCGTTCAAGTACGGCCGGTAGTCGTAGGAGCTTGTCGTCGGCTGGGCGCCGTACTTGACGTAGAGGTCGCAGTCGCCCGAACCACCCCAGATCTTGATCTCCAGGCTGCTCTGGCCGGTGGGAACCGAGATCTTGTAGTAGGCATCGGCGCCCTGCGCCCCGGACAGATTCGTCACGGCAACACCGTTCTGGAGGACCGTGACACCGCCGCCGCCGCTGCCGCCGGTGTAGGTGGCCTGGAGGCTCATGCCCGAGTAACTCGAGTAACCGTTGAGGCCGATGTACCAGTCGCCCGAGGCCGGATTGGACACGGTCACCGTCTCGTTGTTGCCGTTGAGGTACGGCCTGTAGTCGTAGGAGCTGCTGGTGGGCTTGGCGCCCCGTTTGACGTAGAGGTCGCAGTCGCCCGAGCCGCCCCAGATCTTGATCTCGAGGCTCGTCTGGCCGGTGGGAACCGAGATCTTGTAATAGGCCCAGCTGCCGGAAGCTCCGGACAGGCTGCTGACCGTCTGGCCGTTGCTCAGGGCCGTCACCGTCACGGGCGTCCCGGGAACGCCGACGGCGTCCCAGGCCTTGTGGACGGCGTCGTAGGCCGTGGCCCCGTAGAGATCCTGGGCCGCCTGGGCCGTGGCGTTCCGGGCGCCCTCAAAGTTGGTCGACGAGGTCATGTACACGGTCAGCGCTCGGTACCAGATGGCCCGCGCCTCGGTGATCCCCAGGGCCGGAACGACCACAGACGTCTTGTTCCGGGGATGGGTCCCGCCCTGGCTCATCAGGTAGTAGGCCAGGGTGCCGATACCCATGTTGATGTGCACACCGCCGTTGTCCTGGGTTCCGGTGTACCGCTCGGGGTAGTAGTCGGGGGACTGGCCATCCGCCGCGGGGTCGTTGAGGTAGCGCAGAGCGTCCCCGGGAGTCCCCGGCGTGTAGATGTCCTCGCCCATCTTCCAGGTGTCCGAGTTGACCGAGCCGTCGACCCACTCCTCGCAGGAGGCGCCCATGATGTCCGAGGTCGCCTCGTTGACGGCGCCCGACTCGTAGGAATAGGTCAGGTTGGCCGTGTACTCGGTGACCGCGTGGGTCAGCTCGTGGGCCACCACATCAAGTGCCCCCGACAGATTTGAAAAGGTGCTGCCGTCACCGTCCCCGAACACCATCTGGCTGCCGTTCCAGTAGGCGTTGTTGTAGTTGGACGAGTAGTGGACCGTGGCGATCAGCGTTGCTCCGCTCCCGTCGTAGGAGTCGCGGTTGAACACCGTCTTGTAGAAGTCGTAGGTGTGACCGAGGTTGTTGTAGGCATCCATGGCCGCACTGTCCGACGAGGAACCACCCTCGGTGAACAGCAGGGTGCCCGGCAGGGAGGTCCCGTGGTTGGCCGTGTAGATCTTGCGGTACTTGGCCGCCCAGATCAGGCTCTGCCGGTCGAGGACCGTACCGTCCTCGGCGTCGACGTAGACTCGCTCCCGGTAGGTCCCGGCGGCGTCGGACCACTCGATCTCCGTCCGCCAGGCCAGGAAAGCTGGCATCTCGGCCCGGGTGTAGTAGACCAGCTTGGGGCGGGTCAGCACTTTCATGGCGGTCGGCTCCATCTGGCGCTGGAACGCCTCCAGAGCCTCGACGGGCCGGATTCCCGGCACCGGCGGTTGCTCGATCCCACCGGCCAGATGGCCGTTGATGGTCGTCACGAAGCCCTCCGGCAGGGCGTGGACCGCCACGTCCCCACCGTCAACCGGAAGACCCTGGTGGTACTGCTGCAGACGAACGTGTGTCATCCCAAGCGGGCCCGTGAAGCTCCGGGTGGGGCGGAGCTCATCGGCCGTTCCCAGCCCGAAGGCCGGCGCCACGTCCCTCATGTAGACGGCCGCTGCCGTCGCGGCCTCTCCCCGGGGCAACCGCCCCAGGTCGCCGTGGACGAACCCGGGGAACCCCGTCACGTTCTCCAGGGACACGGAGCTGACGCTGGGGAAGACCCCCAGGTCCGCCGGCACCTGGACCCCCCGGACAGGACCACGTCCCTCTCCGGGACGCGCAGCCCAGCCGGGGGCCGCCATGACCAGTACGAGACCCGCTACGACCAGTACCCTTCGAACCATTTCCTCCTCCTTTTCCAATTGCCGTACGCCGCCTCAACGGCCCGGTGATTCAATTTTCTCTTCCCATCATGAGGTAATTGAATGGACCCTAGAAACCTGACTCGACACTGTCAAGAGGATCCCTCGAGGTTTTACTCTGGGATGACAGTGTCTCCGGTTTTGTCACGTGGAGCCATGGAGCGACGGGTGGAAGATCATGAAGAGAAGACAAATGACCAAGGCGAGGAGCGAGACAAGAACCCTCCGGTACCCCTCGGGCGGTACGACAGCCGAAAGACCTCTCTCACACCAACACCCCGCCCCTCGCCAACGGGTCCTTGGTAGGCCGTCGCAACGTGTCCCAGGAATGCGAAACCGGGAGGGCCGGAGCCCTCCCGGTCTGTCATCCATGGAGAATCGCCAGGTGATCTACTCCGACGCGCCACCCTCCTCCGGGGTCCAGCGAAGCACGGGGTGGCGCGCCGCCTGGACCTCGTCCACGCGCCGGACCGGCGTGTGGACCGGCGCCTCGTGGAGGAGCTCGGGGTTCTCCTCGGCCTCGCGGGCGATCTGGAGCATGGCCTCGCAGAAGGCCTCGACCTCCTCGGGCGCAGGGCTCTCGGTGGGCTCGATCATCAGAGCACCGTGGACGATCAGGGGGAAGGACATGGTCGGCGGGTGGAAACCGAGATCCAGAAGCCGCTTCGCGATGTCGACGTTGCTGACCCCGCGTTCCTGTTGACGGCTGTCGTCGAGCACCACCTCGTGGAGCGAGGGCGCCGTGTACTTGAGGTTGTACGCCCCGGCCAGACGGTGGCGGATCAGATTGGCCAGAAGCACGGCGATCTCCGACATCTCCCGGAGGCCTTCGCCACCCATGCCCAGGATGAAGGCCAGGGCCCGGACGAGGATGAGGAAGTTGCCGTAGAAGCCCCGCATGGGCCCGATGGAGAGCTCGTCCTCCCAGACCATGCGGAAGGTCTCGCCCTCCCGGACCACGCGCGGCACGGGAAGGAAGGGGACCAGATCCCGGGAGACGGCCACGGGTCCGGAGCCGGGCCCGCCGCCGCCGTGAGGCGTCGAGAAGGTCTTGTGCAGGTTGATGTGGAGGGCGTCCGCTCCCATGGCCGAGGGCAGGGCCCGCCCGACGAAGGCGTTGAGGTTGGCCCCGTCCATGTAGATGTAGCCACCGCGGGAGTGGACCAGCTCCGCGATCTCGACGATCCGGTGCTCGAAGACGCCAAGGGTGTTGGGCACCGTCAGCATGATGGCCGCCACGCGGTCCGTCATCATCCGGTCCAGCTCGGTCAGGTCCACGGTACCGTCGGGGCCCGAGGCGATCTCCACGGAACGATAGCCGGCGAAGGTGGCCGACGCCGGGTTGGTGCCGTGGGCCGAGTCGGGTACGAGGACCTCCTGGCGCTCCTCGCCCCGGGCTTCCAGGGCGGCCCGGATCATCAGCATCCCCGTCAGCTCACCGTGGGCCCCCGCCGCGGGCTGGAGTGTCACGCCCTCGAGACCGGTGATGGTCTTGAGGGCCTCCTCCAGCTCCCACAGGAGCCGCAGAACGCCCTGGACCTGGCCTTCGGGCTGTAAGGGATGAACCTCCGTGAAGCCCCGGAACGCGGCGGCTGCCTCGCAGACGCGGGGGTTGTACTTCATGGTGCAGGAACCCAGGGGGTAGAGCCCCTCGTCCACGGCGAAGTTCATCTGGCTCAGGCGATGGAAATGCTGCACCACCTCCAGCTCGCCCAGGGAAGGAAGCTCCTCAAGGCCGGGCCGAAGCTGGTTCGCCGGGAGAACGGCTTCGGGGTCGGCGGCCGGGATGCCGCTGGAGGGGAGCAGGTACCCCCCACGCCGGCCCCGATGGGGGTTTCGTTCGAAGATCAGCGGCTCCTCGCGCAGTGCCCGGCCTCTCATGACACCCTCCCCATGGCCGCCACCAGGGCGTCCAGATCGGCTGCCGAAGTCCTCTCGGTGAAAGCCATCAGGAGCCCATCAGGCCATGACCCGCCGACGAACCGGGACGGCACGCCGCCCACGCCCCCCTGGTCCAGCAGTGCCTGGCACAGATCCCCCCCGCTTCCCGCACCCCGGACCACCACCGCGAGG
>CAZXNA010000149.1:0-7039 GCA_964641295.1 uncultured Thermoanaerobaculia bacterium | reverse complement strand
CTCCTGACCCGCGCGGAGTGCACGGACGTGATCGTGGAGAACGGAAGGGCCACCGGCGTGAACGCCAGGGTGAAGGGGATGGGGAACCAGCGCTTCCTCTCCCGGGTCGTGGTGCTCGCGGCGGGCGGGATCCCCACGCCGGTGCTCCTCAAACGCGCGGGAATCGAGAAGGCCGGCGTTGGATGCGTGGTGGACCCGACGCTCCTGGTGTACGGCATCCTGCCGACCAGGGGAACGTACCAGGACCCCCTCGTCAGCGTCGTCACCTGGAAGTGGTACGACAGCGACGGGATCCGTATCGGGACGCTCATCGATCCCTGGCTGATGACCATGATCTCCCTGGCCAAGACGGGGCTCCGCCACGTGCCCAAGATCGTCCATTACCGCCGCATGGCGGGCATCCTCGTCAAGGTCAAGGACGAGATCGGGGGCTTCGTGGACGAGAAGGGGAACGTATCCAAGGTCCTGACGGAGAACGACCTTGCGAAGATCGAAAAGGGCTACAGGATCGCCCGGGACGTCCTCATCGAGGCGGGATGCCCACCCGGTTCCATCGTCCGCGGAGAGATCCGCGGCGCCCATCCCAGCGGCACCTGCCGTATCGGCGAGGTTGTCAACGACGATCTCCGGACTGATATTGAAGACCTCTATGTCTGCGATGCCAGTGTCTTCCCCGAGGCCCTCGACCGGCCCACGGTCATCACCATCATCGCCTTCGGCAAGCGCCTGGCGGAGTACCTGTTGGACAGGGGCATCTTGGGAAGTGGAGGCTGAAATGACCAGGACCATCGAGACAGAGACCGTGATCGTGGGCTCGGGACCCGGCGGCGCCACCGTGGCGCGGGAGCTGGCCAAGGCCGGCAAGGATGTGGTGCTCCTGGAGAAGGGGAAGACCCACATCTGGCCCATCGGGCGGGTCTGGGCCTACGCCACCATGTACGACATCAAGCGGTCCAAGGACGGCGTGCTGGTTCGCCGGGGCATCACCACCGGCGGCTCCACCATGCTGTACTCGGCCAACTCCTACGATCCCCCGGCCTTCATCAAGGACGAGCTCGGGATCGATCTCACGGAGGAGGTCGCGGAGACCAAGGAGGAGCTGCACATCCGTGCCGTACCCGAGGAGTTCTACGGGGACTACGCCGGAACGAGACGGCTGATGGAGGCCGCTGACCAGCTGGGCCATCCCATGAAGCCACAGGAGCGATTCATCGACTACACACGCTGCGACAGCCACTGCGACCGGTGTCTTTTCGGCTGCAAGCTGGGAGCCAAGTGGACGGCCCGGGAGTACGTGGAGGATGCCGTCAATTCCGGCGCGACCTTCATCAACCGGTGCGACGTGGAGCGGGTCCTGATTTCGGGAGGTGCCGCGGAGGGCGTGACGGCCACGTTGCCGGGCGGCGAGAAGCTGACCGTCCGCGCGGAGCGCGTCGTCCTGGCCGCCGGCGGTATCGGCACACCAATGATCCTCCAGCGGTCGGGGATCGAGGAGGCGGGCACCCATTTCTTCACGGATCCCATGTCCATCGTCGTCGGCGTCGTCAAGGAGGGCTCCGGCACCTTTCGCGAGATCACGTTCACCGTGGCGAACCACACCCACGTGGGCCGCTTTATGATCGGCAACGTGGGGGCGGTCAACGGCTTCGTGGCGCAGCTGTTCAAGCTCAACTTCCCCTACCTCTTGAAGGCGCCCAAGATCAAGAAGGTCTGCGGACTGTTCGTCAAGGTCTGTGACGAGCCCACCGGGCGAGTCACCGTGGATGGCAAGCTGCACAAGGCCTTCAGCGACCGCGACGAGGCGAACATGAAGGACGGTGTGGACATCGCCACGAAGATCCTGGTCGGGGCCGGGGTGGACCCGGACACCATCGCCGTGGCCAAGGGCATTGGGGGCCACCCCGGCGGAACGGCCGCCATCGGCCGGGTGGTGGGCCCCGATCTCCAGACCAAGGTCCGGAACCTCTACGTCTGCGACAACAGCGTCATGCCCCACTCCGGGGGCGTCCCCCCCGTGCTGACGCTCATCGCCCTGGCGAAGAAGACGGCGCGGAGCACCTTCCTGCACTGAGGGCCGGAGCGACGGTCGCGCCGACAGACGCATGGCCGGATTCCAACCCTGGGATCAGTGGAAGGGAACCGGCTCGAGCCTCCCGTCCCCACCGAGAAGGACCAGCTCGTGAAGGCCCCGGACGAAGAGCCGGGCGGCCCGGCTTCCCACCCGCGGGAGGCGCTGCCAGTGCCAGAGCCACGGGGTGGCCGCCGGACGGATCCCTTCACCGATGGGCACCGTCCGGCCGGCCGCCAGATCCAGGCGCTCGCAGTACGGCTCCAGCAGGCCCGGCCCGGGATCGCGATCGAACAGGAGCACCACCGTCCCCGTTTCGGGGCCCGGCACCACCACGGCGAGATCGGTCGTCCCGATCTCGTGCTTCCACCGGACCCCGTCCGGCGTCATCAGGACGACCGCGGCCGGACCGCGCCGGCCACGGCGAACCGTCACGAGCACCCGTTCGCCGGCCACCGGCAACGCCTCGTGCGGTGTCCGGGGATCCTCCAGGGGCGCCGACCACAGCTCCTCCCCCGTGCGAACCCGGCGTACGCTCAGCACCCGGTTCCCCTCTCCATCCCTCATGAAGAAGGCGATCACCTCGTCCCGGCCCACCCCGGCCGGGTGAAGAACCTCGAGTCCGGGATCGAGGGGCGCCGCCCGCCACACGGCAACGGTCGAACGCGATCCCTGTGCGAGCCGGCGCACCTCGATACCGGACTCCTCGGAGCGGCCGTTCTTTCCGGTAGGCAGAACGAGCCAGACCCCGCCGTCGTCGTCGACCTCCGACAGGAGGTTCTTCGCCACCCTCTCGCGCACCCGGGCCAACGGACGCCCCGACGCCACGTCCCAGACCGTGAAGTGATCGCCAAAGATCGTCAGGACCCGTTTCCCATCCCGCGAGAGCGCGGTCCACCTGGGCACGGAGCCCACCGCAAGGGTCCTCACCGTTTCGGGCATCCGGTCCGGGCCCGCCGGGAGACCCAGAACCCGGACCAGCATCACCTTCGCGCTCCTGCCAGCGTCATTGTCCGGTTCGGCGAGCGCGAGAAACCGGCCGTCCCCGCTGAAACAAACCGGCCCCCACACATGGGGATGCCGTTCCCAGCGGCCATCGTCCACGTTGGCCAGGAAGGTCGTGTACCGGTGAAAACCTCCCCGGGATGCTCTTCCCGAGAGAACCGTCCACGGGCCGTCCGGGGAGCACTGCACGATGCCGATGCTCTCGAGATCACGGGGCGTGACCTTCAACGCCCACGAGAACCCGGCCGCCAAGGCCCCGGTGAGGATCGCGAGGCCAAGCACCGCCACACCCGCCCCCCAGCCGGAGGCCCGCGCCAGGTCGGTCCTGCCCCGGACCGCCGCTGCGGCGCTCCCCGCCAGCAACGCGATGGACCAGGCGATGGGAATCGCAAGGAAAGGGACGGCCCCGGACCGGCCACCGGAGGAGAGGGCAAGAGAGACGGCCGGCATCAACACCAGGCGAAGCTGGACGCCGTAGGCGACGACCATGCCCACTGCCAGCACCAGCAGCCAGATGGATCGCGCGCGCAGCGTGAGGCGGACGAGGGCACCGGCGGCCACAAGGGCCGGGACCAGCACGAGGGAAAGGACGCCCCATTTCACGAGCTCCACGTTGGACCAGGCGTTCAGCAACCAGGCCGGAAGCAACGCCAGCGCTGGCGCCAGCAGGGCGACGACGACCGCCGCGCCCAGGCGGCCGGCCCACAGGGCAAGCGTCCCAACGGGGCGGGCGAGGTAGAAACTCTCGCGTCCCGCCGTCACCTCACCCGCCAGGATCCCGGAGCCGACGCCCAGTGACGAGAGCAGTAAGAGAGCCCCCGCCACCCCGAGAGCCGCCGCCTCGCGAACATCGCCCGAGCCCCAGTGCCGGTAGAAGGGCAGCAGTGGCGCCGTCAGTGCCAGCAGCCCCAGGAGAAGGGATGCCGCGAACAGCATGCGGCGTTCCTCGAGCTCGAACCAGAGAACGCTCAACGCCCCCCTCATGACACCTCCTCCCCGCGAACCGCTGCGATGAAGATGTCTTCCAGCGACGCCGGCCGTGCGAGCCGTTCGCTCCATTCCCGCTTCAGCTCTTCCATCCCGCCCTCGGCCACGAGCCGGCCTCCGGAGAGGATGGCCACCCGGTCGGCCAGCCGCTCCACGCCGTCCAGGTCGTGGCTGGTGATGAAGACCGTGGTTCCCCGCTCCGCCAGCTCACCGATCAGCTCCTCGTAGAGCTCCCGGCGTGCCAGGGCGTCGAGGCCGAGCGTGGGATCGTCGAGCACCAGGAGCCGGGGCGCCGGCGCCAGGGCGATGGCCAGCAGAAGCTGCGCCTGCTGGCCGCGGGAGAGCTCGGCGACCCGGCGATTGCGGCCGATGCCGAAGCGCTCCAGACGTTCGGCGGCCGCATCGCCGTTCCACCGCGGGTGCAGCCTGGAGCAGAAGCCCAGGATCTCCCCCACCTTCCGGGAGGGTGGCAGGTCCGGCGCCTCGGGCACAACGCCGACCTCTTCCATCAGCACGTCCCGGTCACGCCAGGGGTCCCGTCCAAGTACCGACACCCGGCCGGCCCTGGGCCTGAGCTGACCCAGCAGGCAGCGTACCAGGGTCGTCTTGCCCTCTCCATTCCGGCCCAACAGAGCGAAGACCGAGCCGCTCCCGATCGCCAGCGAGATGCCATCGAACACCTCCCGTCTGCCGAAGCCGTGGGTCAGTCCCTCCACGACAACACCGTCGGTTCGCAGCTCACTCATCCGATGCTTCCTCCCAGACACCGGCCACGAGATCCACCGCCTCCTCCCGGGAAGCACCAAGACTCCGCGCCGTGCCGGCGAATACCCGGGCCGCGCGCCGAAGCTCCTGCCGCCGCAGCGCCTTGACCTCGCCGCCGTCCAGCTCCGCCACGAAGGTCCCCTCCCCGCGCCGGACCATCAGGATCCCGGAATCGACGAGCCTCCGGTACGCCTTGGCCACCGTGGCGGGATTGACCCGGAGCGCCACGGCCAGCTCCCGGACCGAGGGAACGGCGCCGCCCGGCGCCAGCTCCCCCGACGCGATCCCCCGCCGGATCCCCTCCTCGATCTGCCTCCAGATCGGGACGGGATCGGCGGGTTCGATGCGGAGCTCAAAGGTCACGATGCTTCCCCAACAACGACTGTATCATACCTCTAATACAGTAGGACACTGGAAGGGTTCATGTCAAGCCCCGGTTCGAGGGTTTCCCCCGTTGTCGGATCAAACCGCCGGCGCCGGACCGACCGCTCTAGCCCATACCTCGGGACACACAAAGGCCCCGCGCGAGGCGGGGCCCATTGCGTCGGATTCGGTGGGGCTACTTGGCCAGAATCATGAAGGCGATAATCAGCGAATAGATGACCAGCGACTCGATGAGCGCCAGACCGATGATCATGGTGATCCGGATCGGGCCGGCGGCGCCGGGGTTCCGGCCCATGGCCTCACAGGCCGCGCTGATTCCCCGGCCCTGGCCGAGGCCACCGATGGCGGCGGCGAAGCCAATGGCGAAGGCAGCGCCCAGGAACTGGGCCCAGTTTCCACTGGCGGCAGCGTGTCCGGCTCCGGCTTCCTGGGCCAGGGCGGGTGCGGCAACCAGGGCGAAGGTGACGGCCGCGAAGGCCACGGTTGCGAGACGACGGCTCATAGAATCCTCCTCCTGAGTTTTTTCCGTCCTAATGTTCCTCGACAACGACGGCGCCCTGAATGTACGCCATCGTCAGCATGATGAAGATGAACGCCTGCAAGAGAGACCCGAAAATGCCCAGTCCCATCATGGGCCAGGGCACGATGAATGGAAACATGGAAAAGAAGATCCCCGTGGCCGTGTGCTCCCCGAAGATATTTCCGAAGAGACGAAGGGCCAGGGAGAGGATCCGGGCCAGGTGGGAGATGATCTCGATGGGCACCATCAGCGGGGCCAGGAAGACCACCGGTCCTGCGAAGTGCTTGAGATAGTGGAACAGCCCCTGTTTCCGGATACCGACGATGTTGTAGAAGATGAAGGCCGTAATGGACAGGGCGAAGGTCGTGCTGGGGTTGGCCGTTGCGGGCTGGAGGAAGAAGAAGAGCCCGAAGATGTTGCAGGTGAAGATGAAAATGGCCAGCGCACCAATGAAGGGGAGGAAGGACTTGCCCATCCCGGCACCAATGACGTCGTCCAGCAGGGAAGCCATCCCCGAAAGAACCAGCTCCAGCGACTGCTGAAACTTCGAGGGGTTCTCCACGGAGAGACTCCGCTTGAGCGGGATCAGAATGGCTCCAATGGTGGCCACCGCCAGCATCGCCATGAGAACGTGGTCTGGCAACCAGAAGACCTGGCCGTGCTCAGCGCCCATCATCTGGAGGTAGTGCTCGCTGGGCTGGCCGAAGAGATGTATCAGAAGGCGATTGACCGGTTCGTAGAGGAAGGAGTGTTCGTGGTGCATCTATGCCTCGTCTCCACCTTTCATCCCCCAGCGGAACCCCTCCAGCAGGAGGGCCGCCACCAGGGCCGTGAACCCCAATGCCACCGCGACCGGATCGATCTGCGGAACCAGCAGGAACACCACAAAGAACCCCATCAGCAGGGCCACCTTGAGGATGATCCGCACCAGAACCGGCCCGGTGATCCTCGGCCTCCCTGGCTGCAGCATACCCCCAAGAAGCAACTCCAGCCAGTGGAAATTGATGATAGCCACGACTCCCGCCCCGGTCAAGCTCAGAGCGCCCCAAATCGATCCCGCGAGCGCGAGCTCCGCCACGGAACCCGCCACGACAAGACCGGCTGTCATCAGCTTGACGCGACGTCCCGAAAACGCTTCCTCAGCGCCCGTCATCTCCCCCACCCTCTTCCCCGTCTTCGGGGTGCCCGCCCTCTGCCTCCCGGCCCTCGCCCCCCCGCCGTTCCATCCGTTCCGCCCGCGCCGTGATCCGGCCGAGTCTGATGAACCCCGCCACGACTCCAAAAAAGCCAAAACCCACAGCCCCCCCAGC
>CAZXNA010000148.1:0-7069 GCA_964641295.1 uncultured Thermoanaerobaculia bacterium | reverse complement strand
GCGTGGATCTTGTCATCCACAAGGTGGGAGAGCTTGAGCATGTAGATGTATCCGACCGTGATCCGCTGCTCGAACGGCTCGCCCGTCAGGCCGTCGTAGAGGAGGCTCTTGCCGTCCACGGGCAACCCGGCCCGTTCCAGCATTTCGTGGATCTCGTCCTCGGTCGCCCCCTCGAACACCGGGCTGGCGAAGCGAAGGCCCAGCTCCTGACCGGCCCACCCCAGGTGGGTCTCCAGGATCTGGCCGACGTTCATACGGGAGGGAACGCCCAGCGGGTTGAGGACGATCTCGATGGAGGTACCGTCGGGAAGGAAGGGCATGTCCTCCTCGGGCAGGATGTTGGAGATGACGCCCTTGTTGCCGTGACGGCCGGCCATCTTGTCACCGACCTGGAGCTTCCGCTTCATGGCGACGAAGACCTTGACCTGCTTGATGACGCCGGGCGGCAGCTCGTCGCCCTGCCGGAGAAGCTCGATCCGCTCCTCGTTGAGCTGATCGAGCACCTCGATCTGCGATTCGGCCTGGCGGATCAGCAGGCGGACCTTGTCCAGAAGGACGGGATCCTTGAGCGGCAGCCCGATCAGCTCGGCCCTCTTCAGCCGGCGGATGGCCTCCTCGTCGAGGGCCGACCCCTTCTTGGCGATCAGCTCGCCCGAGGAGCTGACGACGTCGGCAGTTACCTTGACGCCACTCAGCAGCTTGACAATCTTGGAGTCGCGAACCTCGAGGATGATGCGCTTCTCGTCCTCGGAGTTCTTGCGGATGCGCTCGATCTCCTCGGCCTCGATGGCCAGCTGGCGGGAGTCCTTCTCCGCACCCTTGCGGGCAAAGACCTGGACCCCGACGACGACGCCTTCGATGCCGGGCGGGCACCGTAGTGAGGCGTCCCGCACATCGCCGGCCTTCTCGCCGAAGATGGCGCGGAGGAGCTTCTCCTCCGGGGTCAGCTGCGTCTCACCCTTGGGCGTGACCTTGCCGACGAGGATGGAGCCCTGCTTGACCTGGGCGCCGATGTGAATGATGCCGGCCTCGTCCAGCTGGGCCAGCGCCGACTCGGCGACGTTGGGGATATCCCGCGTGATCTCCTCGGCTCCGAGCTTGGTGTCCCGCGCCGAGGTCTCGAGCTCCTCGATGTGGATGGAGGTGTAGTAATCCTCCTTGACCAGCTTCTCGGAGACGAGGATGGCGTCCTCGTAGTTGAAGCCGCGCCACGGCATGAAGGCCACGAGAACGTTGCGGCCGAGACCCAGCTCGCCCTGGTCCGTGTTGGGACCGTCCGCCAGGACCTGTCCCTTGGCGACCCGCTGCCCCTCCTTGACGATGGGCTTCTGGTTGATGGAGGTGTTCTGGTTGGACCGGCGGAACTTGGTCAGCTGGTAGATATCCGCACCGAAGTCCCCCTCACCCTCGCCCTCGACACGGACGATGATCCGCTGAGCGTCGACCTTGTCGACGATACCCGTACGCCGGCAGATGACGACGGCGCCGGAGTCCTGGGCGACGACCCGTTCCATGCCCGTCCCGACGATGGGCGCCTCGGGGCGCACCAGCGGAACCGCCTGGCGCTGCATGTTGGAGCCCATGAGGGCCCGGTTGGCATCGTCGTGCTCCAGGAAGGGGATCAGAGCCGCGGCGACGGACACGACCTGCCGCGGGGAGACATCGATGTAGTCCACCTGCTCACGGTCGATCAGGAGGAACTCTCCACCGGACCGGGCGATGACCTTGTCATCCACCAGGTTGCCCTTCTCGTCCACCCTGGCGTTGGCCTGGGCGATGTTGAGGCGTTCCTCTTCCCAGGCGGGAAGGTAGAAGGCATACGGCTCTCCCCAGGCTTCCCTCTTCTTGGCCTTGGCCAGCTTGGCATTGGCCTTCTCGAACTCCTGCTTGAGGACCACCTGACCCAGCTGGAAGTCCGAGTCTCCCACCTGGGTGATCTGGACATGTTCGAGGACGCGGCCCTTCTCGACCTTCTTGTACGGCGACTCGATGAAACCCATGGGGTTGAGCCGCGCGTAGCACGACAGGGACGAGATCAGGCCGATGTTGGGCCCCTCAGGGGTCTCGATGGGGCAGATCCGGCCGTAGTGGGTGGAGTGAACGTCCCGGACCTCGAAGCCGGCCCGCTCCCTGGAGAGGCCACCCGGCCCGAGGGCCGAGAGCCGGCGCTTGTGGGTGACCTCGGACAGCGGATTGGTCTGGTCCATGAACTGGGAGAGCTGGGACGAGCCGAAGAACTCGTCCACCGAAGCGATGACGGGCTTGGAGTTGACCAGATCCCGGGGCATGGCCGAATCGATGTCCGGATGGATGGACATCTTCTCCTTGATGGCCCGCTCCATGCGGACCAGGCCGATTCGGAACTGGCTCTCCAGCAGCTCTCCCACGGTCCGGACGCGCCGGTTGGCCAGGGAGTCGATATCGTCGACCCGGCCGAAGTCCCGGTGGAGCTGCAGGAGATAGCGGACCAGGGTCAGGAAGTCCTTCACGTCGAGGATCCGGTGGTCCAGGGGCTTGTCCAGCCCCAGCTTGGCGTTGAACTTGAACCGCCCGACGGACGAGAGATCGTAGCGCCGGGGATCGAAGAACAGCCCGTTGAACAGGGTCGTGGCCGACTCTTCCGTCGGGGGATCGCCCGGCCGCTGACGCCGGTAGATCTCCATGCGGGCTTCCATCAGATCGCTGCTGGTGTCCTTCTCCAGGGTCTGGTGGAGGATCTCCCCCACGGGATCCCAGTCTGGGAAGGCAAGACTGAGGGTCAGAACCCCGGCCTCCTCGGCCATGGTCAGGAGCTCCTCGGTCACGCGGGAGTTTGCGGGCGCCAGGACCTCGCCCGTCTCCCCGTCGACGATCTCGTTGATCAGGATGGCGCCGATCAGGTCCTCGCGGGAAACGCCGACGCGCGCCGGTTTTTCCGGCGTGGCCTTCTGGAGACGCTTCTTCATGGATTCGTCGAGAACCAGCCCGGCGAAGAGCGTCGGGAGGGAGACCTTGCGGAGGCGGAGGGCCTTCTGACGCTCCTCCTCGATCTCGACGATCCGGCGGTCCAGACCGAGGGTTGCCGTCTGCTTCCCCTTGGTCAGCTTGGCATCGAAGACCGTGTAGAACGCCCGCAGGATGTCGCTATCCGTCTCGAGTTCCTCACTGAGGGCACGGAGGAAGACGGTGCCGGGCAAACGGCGCTTTCGATCGATACGAACCCAGAGAATCTGTTTCGAGTCGTATTCGAACTCGATCCAGGAGCCCCGGTACGGCACGACCTTGGCCAGGTAGTGGTTGGGGCCTTCCATGGTGAAGAAGACGCCGGGGGAACGGTGGAGCTGGGAGACGATGACCCGCTCGGTTCCGTTGATGATGAAGGTACCCGTTTCGGTCATCAGGGGGAGCTCACCGAAGTAGATCTCCTCCTCCTTGACGTCCCGGAGCTGGCGTCCGCCCTCCTCCTCCGTGTCGAAGGTCACGAGGCGGAAGGCCAGGCGAAGGGGAACCCCGTAGGTCATGCCACGCTCTCGGCACTCGTCCGCGGAGAAGGTCAGCCGGAGGCCGACTGGCGTGCCACAAATGCCGCAGGTCTTGACGGCGTTGCGGTTGGCCCGTCCGCAGTGGGGGCAGACGACGGATTCCTCGTGGGGATCGCCGGCCTTGATCCGCTGGCCGCAGGCCTCGCAGGTCAAGCGCAGGTGCTCGAGACCCTCGAGCCGGCCGCACCGACAGGCCCAGTTCCCGATCTCGTAGCGGACGAACTGAAGCTCGCAGGTATCACGGAAGTCCGTGAAGGGGAAGATCGCTTCGAGTACCGCCTGCAGGCCCGTCTTCTTGCGCTCCTCGGGCAACAGGTCCATTTGGAGGAACTCCTCGTACGACGACCGCTGCACCTGGATCAGGTTGGGCAGCGGAATGGTCGAGGGGTTCTTGGAAAAATTCACCCGCTCTCGGGGGCTTGTGCTCATGGGCACGTCCTCCTCAATTCATCGACGGGGCGCAAAAGACGCCCCCTCACTCTGCAGGTCCGCGTTCGCACCCGGTCCCCGGCCTGAACCGCCCCACGGAACGTGGAACGACGAATTCACGCCGGAGGGACCGGCACAGCCGCCGGCTTCCCCGCACCTTCGCACCGGCACCCTGGGGTCCGTGCGAACAACACGGACACGGGGAGCGAAACCCTCCCCGCATCCTCATCCGAGGCTCAATACAACCCGGAAAAAGTGGCACGACAATCGTTACTTGATCTCCACCTGTGCGCCAGCTTCCTCGAACTTCTTCTTGATGGTCTCGGCCTCGTCCTTGTTGACACCTTCCTTGATCTTGGCCGGGGCGCTCTCGACGAGCTCCTTGGCTTCCTTGAGACCGAGGGAGGTGACCTCGCGAACCGCCTTGATGACGTTGATCTTCTTGTCGCCGATGGAGTTGAGAATGACGTCGAACTCGGTCTTCTCCTCGGCAGCTTCCGCTCCACCGCCCGCCACGCCAGCGGCGCCTGCGACCATCACCGGGGCCGCGGCGGCCGCGGACACACCGAACTCATCCTCGAGGGCCTTGACGAGCTCGTTGAGCTCGAGCACGGTCATTCCCTTGATCTCCTCGATCATCTGCTCAATCTGGGCCATCTTTCAAATCCTCCTTGGGGTTGCTCACGATTCCTTCTTATCGGCGACCTGGGACAGGGCCGAAGCAAGTTGCTGAATAGGCCCGTTGAGGGCCACGACCAGGCGACGCATGGGCGACTGGAGGAGGTAGGCCAGCTTGGTCAGCAGCTCCTCCCGCGTCGGCAGCTCGGCGATCTGACGGGCCTGCTCCGAATCGAGGACCTGCCCCTCCAGATACGCCTGTTTGAATGTCAGGGCCGGGTTCTCCTTGGTGAAGTCCCGGAGCACCTTGGCCAGGGCGATGCCGTCGCCGTTGGTGAAGGCGAAGGCGTTGGGGCCGAGGAGATGCTTGGACAGACCCTCCAGCGGAGTCCCTTCCACCGCCATGCGAACGACGCTGTTCTTGTAGACCTTGTAGCTGGCGTCGATCTCCCGGATCTTGGAGCGCAGCTTGTTCACCTCGTTGACCGTCAGACCACGGTTCTCCAGGATAAACAGGGTGCTGATGTTCTCCAGGGCTTCGCGCAGCTCCTGCGATTGCTCCTGCTTTCGCTCTCGTGTCAGCATGACGACTCCCTACTTGACGTCCAGGCTCGTCAGATCGACCTGGATCCCCGGCCCCATGGTGGAGCAAACATGAACCGTTTGTACGTACCGCCCCTTGGCCGAGGCCGGCCTGGCCTTGACGATGGCGTCCACGAGGGCCCGGGCGTTCTCCAGGAGCTTGTCATCCCCGAAGGAGACCTTCCCGACCGGAGCGTGGATGATGGCGGTCCGGTCGACGCGGAACTCGACCCGGCCGGCCTTGATCTCGCCGATGGCCGCGCCGATGTCGGGGGTCACCGTTCCCGACTTGGGGTTCGGCATCAACCCACGGGGGCCGAGCACACGGCCCACCTTGGAAAGGGTCCGCATCATATCCGGCGTCGCCACCACGGCGTCGAAATCGAGCCAGCCGCCCTGGATCTTGGCGACGGCGTCCTCGGCCGACATGACGAAATCGGCGCCAGCTTCCTCGGCCGCCTTCTGGGCCGGGCCCTCGGCGACGGCAAGCACCCGGAGGGTCTTCCCCGTACCGTGGGGCAGAACGACCGTTCCGCGGACCATCTGGTCGGCATGCTTGGGGTTGACCCCCAGCTTGAGGGCCATCTCGACCGTCTCGTCAAAACTGGCGTAGGCCTTGCCCTTGACGAGGCTCAGGGCCTCCTCCAGGGAATAGGGCCTGCGCTCGATGGCGGCGGCAGCTTCGCGGTATTTCTTGCCTTTGCGTCCCATCCGCTGCCTCCTTAACCCTCGACCTCGATGCCCATGGACCGGGCGGTGCCGAGCACCGTCTGGACCGCGGCATCGAGAGAGTCCGTGTTGAGATCAGGCATCTTCGTCTTGGCGATCTCCTCGACCTGCGCCATGCTGACCGTACCCACCTTCTCCATGTTGGGCACTCCCGAACCCTTGGCGATACCGGCCGCCTGCCGGAGCAGGAACGACGCCGGGGGAGTCTTGGTGATGAAGCTGTAGGTCCGGTCGGCGTAGACCGTGATCTCGACCGGGATGATGACGCCCTGTTGCTTCTGCGTCCTGGCGTTGAACGCCTTGCAGAAATCCATGATGTTGAGGCCGTGCTGACCGAGGGCCGGACCCACCGGGGGTGCCGGTGTCGCCTGTCCGCCGGGCAGCTGCAGCTTGATGAATCCTATGACTTTCTTGGCCATCGTTGTGTCCTTACGTGAGCTTCTGGACCTGACGGAATTCCATCTCCACAGGCGTTTCGCGGCCGAAAATCGTCACCATGACCTTGACGGTGCTCCGGTCGAGGTTGACCTCCTCGACGACACCGGTGAAGGTGGCGAAAGGACCCTCGGTGATCTTGACGCGCTCACCCTTCTCGAAGATCTCCTTGGGCCGCGGCTTCTCTTCAGTGGCAACCGACTGATGGAGGATCTGGTTGACCTCTTCCTCGGAAAGGGGGGTCGGCTTCTTGCCTGCCCCGACGAAGCCCGTCACCTTGGGCGTGTTCCGCACCAGGTGCCAGGCGTCGTCCGTCATCTCCATCTCGACCAGCACGTAGCCCGGGAAGAACTTCCGGCGCACCTCGCGCCGCTTCCCGTTCTTCATCTCCACGACCGTTTCCGTGGGCACCTCGATCTCGCCGAAGAACTCCTGCATCCCCAGCGCCTCGACGCGCTGGGCCAGGGTTTTCTTGACGCGGTCCTCAAACCCCGAATAGGTGTGGATGATGTACCACTGCTTGGCCATCGATGGCTCCTCTTGGTTACGACGTGAAGACGTGGAAGACGGAAAAGACCGAGTTGACGAGTTTATAGAAGGTCAGGTCGCAGAGATACAGGTAGATACCGAAGATGAAGGAAGCGATGATCACCACCGTTGTCGTGTTGATCACCTCCTGCTTCGTCGGCCATGTCACCTTTTTCGTCTCGGCGATGACCTCCCGGAGGAATGTCTTGGTTCGTTGCCACCACTCC
>CAZXNA010000147.1:4266-7187 GCA_964641295.1 uncultured Thermoanaerobaculia bacterium | reverse complement strand
CGGATGACGACGACCGTGACCCCGGCCGGGCCGACGTTCTTCTGGGCTCCGGCGTAGATCAGAGAGAAGCGGTTTGCGTCGAAGGACCTCCAGAGGAAGTCCGAGGACATGTCGGCCACCAGCGGCACATCACCGGTGTCCGGGAATTCGAACCACTGGGTACCCCGGATGGTGTTGTTGCTCGTCAGGTGAACGTAGGCGGCGTTGGGATCGAGATCCAGCTCGCCGGCAGAGGGGATCCTCGTGTAGTTGCTGTCCGCGCCCGACCAGGCCGCCCGGGCATCGGCGATGATCCGGGCCTCCTTGATGGCCTTGTCCGACCAGGCGCCCGTCAGGACGTAGTCGGCCGAACCTCCGGCCGGAATGAAGTTCATGGGCAGCATGGCAAACTGCAGGGAGGCGCCGCCCTGGAGGAAGAGGACCTGGTGATCGTCATCCAGCCCCAGGAGACGGCCGACGAGATTCATGGCCTCGTGGTGGAGCGCATCGTACTCCTTGGAGCGGTGGGAGATCTCCATGACGGACATCCCCGTCCCCTCCCAGTCGATGAACTCGCCGTGGGCACGCTCGATGGCGGCTGCGGGAAGCGTTGCCGGGCCCGCATAGAAGTTCCATACCTTGCTCATCTCGAACCTCCTTCAGATCTGGTCCTGGTAGTCCTCGAGGATCTCCACCACAACGTCGCCGATCCGCAGCATGTTCTCCTTGCTCGAAGCCCCGATGTGCGGCGTCATGATGACGTTGGGCGCCGAGAGGATGGGACTCGACGGATCGGGCGGATCGGAGTACCAGACGTCCGTGGCGTAGGCGCGCACCTTTCCAGAACGAAGGGCCTCGGCCATGTCCTCCTCGACGACGCAGGCGCCCCGCGCCGTGTTGACGATGACGACGCCATCCTTCATGGAGGCGATGGTCTCGCCGTTGATCATGCCACGGGTCTTCTCCGTCAGGGGGACGTGGAGGGAAATGAAGTCCGCCCGCTCGTAGAGCTCCGGAAGCTGAACCAGCTCGACGATCTCGTGGCTCTTGATCAGGGGATCGAAGGCGAGGACCGTCATGCCGAAGGCCACCGCCCTCCGGGCCACCTCGGTCCCGATGTTGCCCGCACCGATCAGGCCCAGGGTCTTGCCGAAGAGCTCCGTCCGCTTGAGCTCCTTCTTGGCCCACCGGCCCTCCTTCATGGAGTTGTGGGCCTCGATGAGGCGCGCCGGCACGGAGAGCATCAGGGCGAAGGCCATCTCGGCCACGGCGATGGACGAGGCCGAGGCCGTGTTGTAGACGCGGATCCCCTTGGAACGGGCGTACTCCACGTCAATGTTGTCCAGCCCCACCCCTCCCCGGATGATCAGCTTGAGGTTGCTGGCACTGTCGATGTACTCCTTGGTGCACTTGGTCTTGGAGCGGACGAGGACGACGTCCACCTCGGGGAGCCGCTCCTTATCGTCGGTCACCTCGCCGAAACGTTCCAGCCTGGAGGGCAGAGACGGATCGAAAGCATCGGAGATCAGGATCTTCATGGTCACCTCCCGTTTCTTTAGTCCGCGAGCGGCCTGACGATGAGCCCGGAGCGCAGCTTGGGCTCGAACCAGGTCGACTTGGGCGGCATGACGCGGCCGGCGTCCGCCACCGAAAACAGTTGCTCGATGGTGGTCGGGTGGAGGGCGAAAGCCACAGCCCACTCCCCCGAGTCCACCAGACGTTCCAGTTCACCAAGACCGCGGATCCCGCCGACGAACTCGATGCGCTCGTCGCTCCGCGGATCGCCGATGCCCAACACGGGCGCCAGCAGGTTCTCCTGGAGGATCGCAACGTCCAGCCCGCGGACGGGATCGTTCTCCGGGTAGGTTCCCGGACGGGCCTTCAGGCGGTACCACCTCCCGCCGAGGTACATGCCGTACTCGTGGAGATGCTCGGGCTTCGGGTGTTCCGCAGGCTCGACCTCGAAGGCCCCTTCGATCTCCTTCAGGAAGGCATCGGGGGTCCTCCCGGCCAGGTCCCGCACCACCCGGTTGTAGTCCAGGATCAGGAGCTGATCGTGGGGGAAGATCACCGAGAGGAAGAAGTTGTACGGCTCTTCCCCAGTGTGCTCGGGATTGGCGGCGCGGCGTGCGGCCCGGACACGGACGGCCGCCGCCGAGCGGTGGTGTCCGTCGGCCACGTACATCTCGGGGATCGTCCGGAAGGCCTCCTTGAGGGCGGTCACGTCGGCCGGATCGTCCACCACCCAGAGGGTGTGTCCGATCCCGTCGGGGGCCGTGAAGTCATAGGCCGGCGTCCCGGCTGTCAGCCGATTGATCAGCGTGTCAATCTCCGGACGCGCCTTGTACGCCAGGAAGACCGGCCCCGTGTTGGCGTCCAGCGCCTCGATGTGACGGGTCCTGTCATCCTCCTTGGCCCGCCGCGTGTGCTCGTGCTTCTTGATCAGGTCGGCCTCGTACTCGTCGACGCTGGCGCCGGCCACGAGTCCGGTCTGAACGTGGTCCCCCATCCTCTGGCGGTAAAGGTAGTAGGCCGGACGCTCCTCACGGACCAGGGCCCCTTCCTTGATCAGCCGCCGCAGGTTCTCCGCACCCTTTGCGTACACTTCCGGTGCATAGAGGTCGGTTCCAGCGGGCAGGTCGATCTCGGGCTTGACCACGTGGAGGAACGACAGGGGGTTGTCCGCCGCCATCTGGCGGGCCTCCTCACTGGAAAGCACATCGTAGGGGGGACTGGCGACCCGTTCAGCCAACTCCGGCACCGGGCGCCAGGCTCGGAAGGGTTCGACTCGTGCCATGACCGCTCCTTGTCGTGGAATGGGCGGCGAGGCCGCCACGTGAAATCTATCACATGCCGTCGTCCAGCACCACCTTTCGGCCACGTGGATTCACGACCCCGCGCCTCGCCCCGGGTTTCGTCGCGAGACCCCGGAGACGCCCGTC
>CAZXNA010000147.1:0-4166 GCA_964641295.1 uncultured Thermoanaerobaculia bacterium | reverse complement strand
CGCAGGCGCCGCCGCCGTGAGAAACGTCGCAATGGCAGGTGTATCCGGGGTCGCACCAGGGTTCCGTCACACCATGGAAACACGCCAACGTGTTCATCGACCTTCCGCCGCACCTGACACGACCCCGGTTTCCTGCCGCCCATCTCGGAGAAACCTCATCGCCTCGCTCCCCATGTCCCGAACGCCACCAGGTCACGACCCCGCGCCTCGCCCCGGGTTTCGTCGCGAGACCCCGGAGACGCCCGTCAGTGTGACGTTTCGATCAAGGCGCCGCCGAGGCGTACTTCCTGTACGCCGCAGGCGCCGCCGCCGTGAGAAACGTCGCAATGGCAGGTGTATCCGGGGTCGCAGCAGAAACCCGGGGCGAGACGCGGGGTCAAGTGGGCCGTGCAGGACTCGAACCTGCGACCATCGGATTAAAAGTCCGGTGCTCTACCACCTGAGCTAACGGCCCGCGCGGCCTCAGGGTACCCGGAGTTGAATCACGATTCAAGGGCCCGGGCCCCGTCATCCTGTCCAAGGTCTCCGCGCCACAGCGAGCACTTCAGCGGGCGTCGCTCACCGCCGCGCGAATCCTGTCGGCCACCGGCCCCTGGCCCCTGGGCAACGTCTCCTCCCGACGCGGTCCCGTGGAGACCATGACGATGGGCACCCCGAGGAGCTCTTCCAGAAAGCCCACATAGGCCCGCGCCGCCGCTGGAAGCTCCCCTTCCCTGGTCAACGCCGTCGTCGACGTCTTCCAGCCCGGCAGGGTCTTGTAGATGGGCCGCACGTCCTCGAGACGAGCCGCATCGGCGGGGGGAGCATCCAGTGTTTCGCCCCCCGGCGTTTCGTAGCCGACGGCCACATGGATTTCCTCCAGGTCGTCCAGCACGTCCAGCTTCATCAGGGCGACCGCGTCGACGCCGGCGGTCCTGACGGCGAAGCGCGCCGCAACACCGTCGAACCAGCCGCAACGCCGCGGCCGTCCCGTCGTCGTGCCGAACTCGTTCCCGCGCTTCCGCAGCGCTTCGCCCGTGCTGTCCTTCAGCTCCGTGGGGAAGGGCCCCCCGCCAACTCGCGTCACGTAGGCCTTCATCACCCCAAGAACCGGCCCGAGGACCCGTGGCGAGATGCCGCACGACACAGCCGCAGCCCCTGGCAGGCAGGAAGAGGACGTCACGTAGGGGTAGGTCCCGTGGTAAAGATCCAGCATGATCCCCTGGGCGCCCTCGAAGAGGACGTCCTCACCGCGGTCCAGGTGGGCCCCGATGGGGCCGCCGATATCACCCACGAGTGGCCCCAGACGGCGGGCCGCCATGGCCAGACCGGCACAGGCGGTCTCGAGATCAACCGGCTCGGCCCCGAAGAGCACCTCCAGCTCACGGTTGTGAGCGGTCATCAGCCGCCGGGTCTCCTCCACCAACCGCTCCGGGTCGGTCAGGAGGTGGGTCCTCAGAGCTCGCCGTTGCGCCAGGTCCTGATAGGCCGGTCCGATCCCGCGGCCCGTCGTGCCGATGCTCTTGCCGCCCCGCGCCCGTTCCCGGGCCAGATCCATGGCCTGGTGGGTCGGAAGGATCAGGGTCGCCCTCGGAGAGAGGGCCAGCCGTCCATCGACGTGGACTCCCTTGGCCTCCAGTTCCTCGATCTCCCGAACCAGGGCACCGGGGTCGACGACCATGGCGGATCCCATGTAACAGTGCGCCCCCTCGTGAACGATGCCCGAGGGTACGAGGTGCAAGGCGAAATGGCGGTCGGCGAACTTGACCGTGTGGCCCGCGTTGTGTCCCCCGTTGTACCGGACGACCGCCTGAAAGCCTCCGGCCAGAAGGTCGACGACCTTCCCCTTCCCCTCATCGCCCCACTGTCCGCCCACGACAACCAGAGACCGGACCCGCTCGGAACTCTTCACAAGCACCTCCGGTGGACCATGGTACCCCGTTTCGGCCGTTCTGGTCACCTCGCAGCGGGATCAGAGGTCATCACTCCCTCCAGATTGGAGAGCCAGTGGGTGTGGCCGGCCGGGGGGGGCGACCCCCAAACGCCCCGGGGACGCCGCCTTCCCCGCCGGTTTTGTGCGAGCACCCGGGCGAATGGCTGCGGTAACGGCCTGACGAGAACGAACCCCGAACGAGGAACCTCAGCTGACGGCGTTCTCCCCGTCGGTGCTCCCGGCGCCCCGGAACAGCTCCTCCAGATCGATGCTGTCGTCCCGGAGCTTCCCGGGAATCTCGCGCAGGTAGTTGTAGCGAATGCCATAGCTCAGCAGGGCCCGCTCCAGCATCCGGCGGCCTCGGTAGAGTCTCGACATGACCGTGCCCACCGGGACCCCGAGGATCTCGGCGATCTCCTTGTAGGCGTAGCCCTGGATGTCCGACAGCAAAACGACGACCTTGTAATCGTGCGGGAGTGACCCAAGGGCCAAGGCGACCTCCCGGTCCACCTCGCTCGTCATCAACTCGGTCTCGGGATCGGCCATTCCCTCGCCCAGACGATTGGAAAAGCCCTCGTTCAATCCTTCCTGGACATCGTCGATGTCCACCTGCGCCGGGACGAGTTTCTTTCGCCGGTAGTTGTTGATGAAGGTGTTCTTCATGATCTTGAACAGCCACGCCTTGAAGTTCGTACCCTCGGAGAAGCGCTGGTAATACTTGAAGGCCTTGAGGTACGTCTCCTGGAGGAGATCCTCCGCGTCCTGGACGGAACGGGTCAGCCGGAGGGCACTCTTGTAAAGTTGATCCCGGTAGGGCAATTCGCCCGATTCAAAGTTCCACATTCTGGGTTCCGCCATCGTCGCCATCTGCGACCTCCTTGTTTCAGAAACGATACATCGCAATATGGAATTTGTCAAGAATCAGTCTTGTTCTCTATAGAATTTTTCCTAATCGTTTCAGAAACGTAACCGATACACGGTTTCCGGCCGCCGGCCAACGAGAACTGAACGGTGGACGGCCATCACCAGACGTCGTCGCCGAGGGCAGGAGCTGCCGTGCACGGCGGCGTTTCCGGAAGACTCGCGAGCGTAGGCGTGCTGGTGGCACGCCGGAGGGAGCCAATCGGGAAAACGCCGTCAGGCTCGGTGGGTCGTACCGTGCAGCGGAAGGCCCATGAACGGCAGGGATCAGCCTCCCGGGTGCCACCCCAGCCCGGACAGTACCATCCCTGTGCCCAGGGAAGCCACGACCAGCCCCATGAGGCGGGTGACGACGTTGAGGCCGTTCTGCCCGAGGAAGCCCGCGAGGCGGTTCGACTCGAGGAAACAGATGTAGGTGATGAGACAGATGATGGCGAAGGCCACCAGTGTGATCACTGCATGGATCCAGTTGCCCGCTGCAAGGCTCACGGCTGTGGCGATCGTGCCGGGGCCTGCCAGGAGAGGAATGGCCAGCGGGGAAACCGCCACTCCGAGTTCGGCCTCGCGGCTGGAAGCGACGTCCGCATCACTGGGAGTATGGGCTCCCGACCCGGTGCCGTGCAGCATCTGGAGACCGATGAGGAAGACGAGGATTCCGCCGGTGATGCGGAAGGCTGCCATGGTGATACCGAAAAGCTCGAACAGCGCATTCCCCGTCAACACAACGGCTGCGACGACGACGAACGCGATCACCACTGAACGCCGGGCGACGGCTCTCATGGTGGCCCGATCGTCGCCCTCCGTCACCGAAACGAAGATGGGCGTGTTGGCGATGGGATTCATGATGGCAAAGAACCCCGCCAGGGCCATCCCAAGCACACCCGCCATCTCCCCGATGCTCATGATCCTCCCCAACCCGGACGTCTCCGCCCGAAAGGCCGCCGCTTACGGTGTTCTCCGCCCACGCTCTCCGAGTATACCCAAGAATCCCCGTGCCCCCGGGGTGTTGGTGTCTCCGGACCGGTCCCGGTGGAATGCCGCAGCGTCGAAGGAGATCCCCTTCCGGCCCCGGTTGACGAGGACCGCTTGGACCTTGGAGAACGACGGATCTTCCAGGGGAAGGTCGAGGATCCGCTTCCCACAGCCGTTGGCGATGACCATCTCCCCGGTGATGGCCGCTGATCCGAAAACTGGAACGCTTCCCCGGCGCCCGGAAGTTCCGGGTGGTGATTCACGCACCAATCCCTCCATCGGAGAACGGCAATCCCTCGGCCTCCGGGACGACACGGAGATCCTCCGGGATCCGGCCCACTCCAGACGGCCGGCGGGGAGG
>CAZXNA010000146.1:0-7192 GCA_964641295.1 uncultured Thermoanaerobaculia bacterium | reverse complement strand
GTGGCAGGCGGTGATGGGGTCGCCCATGCCCACCTCCTGCGGCAACGCCGGGGTCGGCCCGGACTACCCCGTGTACTGTGTTTCGTGGGACGACATCTGCGGCGGCACCACGGGGTCCACGTGCACGGCGTCCAGCTTCATCGGCAGGCTCAACGCCATGACGGGCACCACGGCGTTCCGGCTGCCCACCGAAGCCGAGTGGGAGCGGGCGGCCCGGGCGGGGACCCAGACGCCCTTCTCCTTCGGCGACGATCCTGGGTGTGCCGTGGACGACTGCTCCTTCTGCTCCCTCTTCGACCAGTACATGGTGTGGTGCGGCAACAGCTCGAACAGCGCGCAACCGGTGGGGTCGAAGTCGCCCAACGCCTATGGCCTGTATGACATGCACGGCAACGTCTGGGAGTGGGTGGCCGACCGGTACACCGACCATCTGGGGACCGCGGCGGTCACCGATCCCACCGTGCCCTCCTCAGGCTCCTCGCGGGTATGGTTGGGCGGCGGGGACAGCAGCGTCGCCGGCGCCTGCCGCTCGGCAAGCCGCGTCGACGACTCCCCCTCGTCCCGGTTGTCTTGGCGGGGCTTCCGCGTCGCCTCGGGACCCATGACACTGTACGAGGTGGGGTTCTCCGGACAATTCACCCTGAATATCCAGCCACACGATCCACCCATCGAATCGGCCGGCCCGTTCACCTACCTGGTGCCCGCCTCGGCCCACGTTACGGGGATCGGCGGCACCAGCTGGGTCTCGGACGTGGTGATCTTCAACGGGGCGGACACCCCGGCGTACGTCAACCTCTACTACCTACCGGGGAACAACGATCACAGGGGAACCATCGGCAAGCAGGTCTTCGTGCCGGCCCGCGCCTCGGTCAAGCTCGCCGACGTCCTCGGTACCACCTTCGGCCAGAGCTCGGGGTCGGGCTCCCTCTACCTTGGGTCGGACCATTCCCTGGTGGTCACCTCCCGGACCTACAACAACGCCCCCTCGGGCACCTACGGCCAGTTCATCGCCGGCCGGCCCATCGGCGCGGCGATCCAGAGCAACCAGGTGGCCCACCTGATCCAGCTGACCCGGAGCGGCGACTACCGGACCAACATCGGCTTCGCCAACGCCACGGGCACGGCGATCACGGTGACGGTGGATCTGTACAGCAGCGACGGCTCCCCCATCGCCACCCGTTCCTACCCCCTGGAGCCGTACGGCTTCTACCAGAAGACCGACCCCATCGGGACCAACGTCTCCGACGCCTACGCGCTGGTCAGCTCTTCCACACCGGGCGCCAGGTTCTTTACCTACGCCTCGGTGATCGACAACCGAACCGGCGACCCGGTGTACATCACGCCGGAAGCCGGGACGGCCTCGGCCGGCCATCGCCTGTACATCCCCGGATCGGCCCACGTCAACGGCGCCGGCGGGACCCACTGGCGAACCGACGTGGAGATCCAGAACCCCGGCTCCTCCACGGCACGTTACACGGTGGAGTTGCTCAAGCGCGATCAGCAGAACAGCTCGCCGCAGTCCGTGACCTACACCCTGGCGGCCGGGCACACCGTTCGCTACACCGACGCCTTGAGCACCTGGTTCGGTTTCACCGGCGCCGCCGCGTTGCGCATCACGCCCTCCTCCGGCACCATCAGGGTCACCAGCCGCACCTACAACGCCACCTCCGGGGGCACCTTCGGCCAGTTCATTCCGGCGGTGCCGGATTCGGCGGCCATCCCCTCCGGCGGGTCCGTACCCCTGGTTCAGCTCTCCGACTCGGTCTCCACCACCACCGGCTACCGGAGCAACATCGGCTTCGTCAACACCAGCGGTGTGACCATCACCGTCACCGCCGATCTCTACGACGGACTGGGGTATGCGCTGGGGACCAAGACCATCACACTTCGCCCCTACGAGTACCAACAGGTGGACCGGATCTTCCGTTCCGTCACATCGCAGACCCTCGACTACTGTTACGCCATCCTCAGCACGGCAACCCCCGGCGGCTCCTTCCTAGCGTACGGCTCCGTCGTGGACAACCGTTCGGGAGACCCCGTCTACGTGCCGGCCACAGCCACCGGCAACTGAACCGGCACCACCAGCGCCCCAGTCGGCCACCTCGTGGGTGCCAAGAAAAAAGGAAAAAGGTGCCAGTCACGCCGGAAAAGGTAAAGGTAAAGGTGCCCGGTCCGGTGATTGACGTAACGTTCCCCTCCGCTCCTTTTCCCTTTCGGTGCCGGGCTTCAGGATCTTGGGAAGTGGTGTTCGGCTTCGAAAGGGAAGGAAGGGATGGGACGGGAGTCGAGGATTGAGATGGAGAGCACAACGGCCCTGAATCCTGCTTGGTATCACGACCTCACGATGTTAGTCCGTCCCCGGATTGGTCGGGGTTCCGCACGGTGGCGGCGTGGTCCCGCACGACCCCAACTTGCGTCGGCGGTGATTCGGGATTGGGTCCACCCACAGGTGGTTGGTGGTCACTGGCAACCGCTTCGTTCACCAGCTGCTACACTGCATCCAACCATGAACGCGCACATCGAGCAGGAGGCCCCGACGGCCCCGCCCCCGTGCCCGGAAAACCACCCGTGGCCCCCAAGAACCGCATCTGGGCGAAGACATTGGTCCGTCACACCTGACCCGGATCATTCACGATTCGTCGACTGCAGGGCGGGATGCGCCGCACCTGGAGGCGTCTCGTGAAGAACCCGGATTAAGAACTCTTCTCGACAACGGCAAGATCATGTGGAATAATCCATCGTGCGGCAGGGCGGCCGCCAAGGAGGATACCCATGGAGCGTACTGTTCGCACCCGTGAGACCCGACAGCGCCGGCTCGTTCTCGAGACCCTTCGGGGTACCAAGAGCCATCCCACTGCCGAGTGGATTTTCGAGCGCGTTCGCGAGAAGATGCCCCACATCTCCCTCGGCACGGTTTATCGCAATCTCAACGTACTCCGGGACGAAGGCCTGATCCGGGAGCTCCGGGTCAACGGCCGAACGGCCCACTGGGACGGAGACCTCTCGCCCCACGGCCATTTCGTCTGCACGGAGTGCGGTGCCATCCGCGACGTCTGGGGTCTCCCCAACCACGACTGGCACGGCCTCAAGGACCTGGTCGGTTGCGAGGTCGTCCGGCAGCACTGCGAGTTCTATGGCACCTGCCCCGCCTGCCTCCAGAGGGAGCGTCGATCCAACTGACTCGAATGCTCCGTCATCCATGTGGTGACATGTGGTGAAGTACGCGGGTCAACTCACCCTGAGAACACGCTTGATCTCCGGCGCGTAAAGCTTGATTCGTTCGGCAACGAAGTCCACCAAGGTCGACGGCGCCATGGGACAGTAGCGGCAGGCCCCTGTCAGCCGGACCAGGACCTCGTCGGCGCGAATCTCCACTAGCTCCACATTTCCCCCATCGGCCAGAAGGGCCGGCCGGACTTCCTCGAGGGCGACGGCGACCCGTTCGGCCAACGACCCGGCTGGCCAGGCGCTCACCACCCGGCCTCCACGGCAACCCGCATGTCCCATCGGTGATCCAAGGGTCCTCCCGGGGGCCGTTTCCGCTACTATGGGGACGGCCCACATGGACAACCGCCCGACCGGCGACGGTATTCCGTTGGCCCGGCCGTCCGGGAACTTTTCCCCGAAGTGTACGTTGTCCCTTGCGAGGAAGATGATGGACGACCTGGAATCCACCGTAGAACGCTGTCGCGCCGGGGATGAGGAGGCCTGGTCCCTGCTGGTCAACACGACCATCGGACCCATCTACCGTCTCTGTGCGAGCTTCGCGCCGACGGCCGCCGAGGCCGAGGAGCTTACCCAGGAGGTCTATCTCAAGCTGTGGGAGAGCCTCGAGCGCTACCGGTCGGGATCCAACTTCATGGCCTGGGCCTGGCGGGTCGCCAAGAATCTCCTGATCGACGCCCACCGCCGGGGCCGCCGGGAACGGGAGGCAGCCTGGCTCGACTCCGAGGTGCTCGATCGCCTACCGGGCAGCGACAACCCGGCCAGTCGCGCCGAGCACCGCCAGCGGCTTCGCCTCGTCGCCCAAGGGCTTTCCCAGATCGACGAGGAGCTTGCCCGGCTGATTCTGCTCCGGGACTTCGCCGGCCTCTCCTACCAGGAAATCGCCCAGGCCCTGGACCTCCCGCTGGGAACCGTCAAGTCCCGCCTCAACCGGGGGCGGCTCGAGCTGGCCACCGCCGTCCAGCGGCGGCTCAACATCCGGCCCGTTCCCCAGGCAGCCGAAATGTCGCCGGGAGGCGGCTCATGACCGGGTGCACCTCCATCCGCCCGTTGATCCCCCAGTGGATCGAGGGGGAGCTGGAGCCCCGCCAGGCCCGCCTGGTGGAGGAGCATCTCGAGGCCTGCGAGGAGTGCCGTCGTACCGCCGGGGCCCTGCGGACCGTCCGGGAGGCCGGAAGGGCCTTCGCCTCCCTCGAACCTCCCGCCGATCTGGCGGCCCGCCTGACGGCCTCGCCCTGCGCCAGGTGGCTGGACCTCCTGCACCGGGCCGCCGACCACGAGCTCGAGTCGGATGCCCTGGCGCGTCTCCTCCAGCACATGGAACGCTGCGAGGGGTGCCGGAGGGCCTGGGATGACCTGACTCTGGTTCACCAGGTCCAGGGCGCCCTGACACCCCCGCCCGGACTTGCCGTTCGCTGCATCGCCCGGCGCCGCGGTCGCGTCCCGGAGCGTCGGATTTTCGGCGTCCGGACGGCGACGGCTGCCGCCTACGTCCTGGCCGTGCTGACCACGGTCCTCCTGGGCAACCCGGTCTCCCTGGCCCGCCGCGATGCCGGAATGGTCCACGAGGCCCGGAGGGCGGTCGAGCAACGGGTCGCCGATGCGGCCAACGACAGCCGCGGCGAGCTCCGAATCATCCTCTGGAGAACCTGGAAATGGGGCCAGCACCAGGCGGAAACCATCCGCAAGCTGATCGCCGGCCCATCCAACGACGAAACCCCGGCCCCGAAGAACGGCCGGGAGCAAGGAGACGAACGATGAACGACCAGAACCAGCACAACGACGATCTTCAGGCCGCCGAACGGCCAGACGTTCCACCGGCACCACCCACCGCCGAGACGGACCCGGCGCGGGAGCTCCCGCCCGCGCCACCCAAAGAGCCCCGCAGCGAGGGGCCCCAGAAGCCGTACCGGCCCGCGCCGCCCCCCTCGCCGACTTCCCCGCCACGGGCAACCGTGCCTCCCGCGCCGCCGGCCACGGTGCCCCCCGGCCAGCTCCAGAGGTCTCCGGGCGCTGCCCTCGTGCTCTCCTTCATGCCGGGCCTCGGGCACATCTATCTCGGCCTGTACCAGCGGGGGGTCGTCCTGTTCACGCTCTTCGCCTCGGCCATCCTGCTGGCCGACTCCGTCGATGCCGCCGGCATCCTCATCCCCTTCATCTGGTTCTTCGGCATCATCGACGCCTACCGGCAGGCCAAGATCATCAACCTCGGTGGCATCGAAACACCGAGCACCACCGGCCAGACGAGCCTGGGCTTCGGGGTCTTTCTGACCGTCCTGGGCGCCGTGCTCCTGATCAACAATTTCTACGACCTCGACCTCTCGTGGCTCCGCGACTGGTGGCCCGCCGGGATCATCCTCGTCGGCCTCTGGCTGATCGCCAGCGCCTGGCACGAGCGCAAGAAACGCGAGGCCGAGAAGGCCGCCGCGGAAGCAGAAGACGTGGAGTTCTGAAAGTGGGCGCCGGAACTGGCAGAACCCCAAAGGGTGGAAGAGGAATGGCCAGAGGATCGGCACCTCGGCCATCCGTGGGGGTTCACCCGTCTCCGGCGTCCGCCGGCGCGCCTACGGAACGCGAAGCCGCCGGCCTCCCCCGGCGGAGCCGGCGCCAAGGCAGCCGGCGTCCCGGTGAGAACGCCCCGTAGCCGTCCGGCGAGAACGGGGTCTCACAGGCCGGTCAGGAGAGCAAGGCGAAATCCCGCTCCTGCACCGGCCTCCCCGCTTCTCCCCGGCCTCAGCGCTCATCCGAAAAGGGAGGAAACAAAGAACTCTTCTGTTGTTTTTCCTGCTTCTTCTTTGCCAGCTGCTCCTTTTTTCGAATCTTCTGCTTCTGACTCTTGTTCTTGTCCTTTTTCCCGCCTTTGTCTCCCATCGTGCAACTCCTTTCCGCTTGCCGCAGGTCGTCTCGCCGTGAGAAGTGCGGCCGGGCAGCCAACCTTGAAACTGCCGATCCTCGTTGGATGGACCCAAGAAGCCCATCGAAGAACACCGCTTCGCGTTGATAATCATTCGACCCTGGCGTGACCCATCCGATCATCGGCCAGGAGCTGCCTCCACCATTCACTGGATGAGGAGATAGTACCCCTCGAACCACCCAGGGTCGTCTCGACGACGCATGCCGTTGCGCATCACTCTCCGGACCGGCGGGTGCATGCACGCGCCGGACGCCTGCATCCCCCCATCACGAGAGGACGCATTGGCCTCGAAGCGTTCGATCAGCGATTCCAATGTCGGTATCGG
Organism: uncultured Thermoanaerobaculia bacterium; assembly: GCA_964641295.1. Taxonomy (GTDB): domain Bacteria; phylum Acidobacteriota; class Thermoanaerobaculia; order Thermoanaerobaculales; family Sulfomarinibacteraceae; genus JAADFK01. The sequence continues at coordinate 728 of CAZXNA010000146.1, read as the reverse complement.
TTCCGGTCATGGAATCGTTGAGTTGTTGACCCATGTTCGCCACCAATCGGCTCCATTCCCCGGCTGCCGGTCGCCGGCCAAACCTCGCAGAATCTCCACAAGTCCTCGGTCCATGGTAGCAATGTCTTCCCTAAAGCCAGAATTTCCTCGTGTTGCCGGGCGCCTGGACAAGATCCCCTGGGCGTCGAACCCCGGCGACGCCGCCACATCCTCACAGCGCGGGGAGCGACCTCTCATTCCTGCAGTCACTACGATCCACACGGATCTTGCGGTCTCCCGACCCCTCGTCCCGCCCGGTCGAGCGCGGGCCACCGTCCCGCCCCCAAAGGGTGCCTCGCGGCCCATCAACGGTGCCCGGTCCCTCCGCATCCTCTGCCGTCTTCCCCCGCCGCGTCCTTCGCCGTACGACCTCCTTCTCCCCTTCCCACTCTTGAATCCGTGCGGTTCCGTGGCCTTCTTTTCCTCTCTCCCCCCGGCTTCCGGCCCCGCCGCCGCGCTCACCCCTTGATGACGGCCAGGGGGCGGAGCCGGGCGACGGGCCGGGCCAGCCCGGCCAGCTCGACGGCCCGGCCGACCTCGGAAACCTCCTTGTAGGCCTCGCGCCTCCCCTCGGCCCGGGCCCGCCGGCACCCGGCCTGGACGCCCCCCCCGCCCCGCGCCACCCCGCCGCCGCGGTCGCCCCCACCCGCCGCCCTCACCGCCCACGGCGACGCCGCCCCCGCCGCGCC
>CAZXNA010000145.1:0-7214 GCA_964641295.1 uncultured Thermoanaerobaculia bacterium | reverse complement strand
GCCTCAGGATTTACCCCTTGACTTCCGCGGCCTACTCATAGAAGGCACCAAGATTTCAAGATTCGCAGTGAAACGTTCTGCACGGGAACGGGGCGCGCAGCATGTGGACCCCGGAGATGGCCACACCCGTTGGGCATTCTTCTGCCATGGGGAAGAAGATGGCGGAGCCTACTTCACCTCGGCGAAGAGGTAGAGCTTCGCCGCCGCGCTCAGCACGTCGGCCTGCACCTTGACCTTCTCCTTGAACAGCTTCCTTCGGCCACCACCGACGCTCACCGGCTTGAGCTCCACACGGTCGAGGCCGTTTCCGGAGGCATCCTCGAAGAGCAGTATGATGAGGACCTTGGCCCTCCTGCTCGTTGTATTCTCCAGGGTGAACTCCACCCTCGTCTTGATTTGACGCCCCGACTCCAGCGCCGTCGTCGAGGGAACGAGCCGAACGGTGGACCACCTGACCCCGGCGATCTCGACCATGGGTGCCGAGGGCTCACCAAGGGTGAACGGGACTTCACCCTGATAGGGGTTGCCCACCTTGGCAAAAGCCCCTTCCTGTGCCGCACCCTGGATTGCCCCAGCGAGCACCAAGGCTACGAGAACCACGATGATCCGCCGCGTACTCGGTTTCATACGTCCCCCCCCAACCTGACGGGTGTGGACGGCTGGTGACCGCCGTCACATTTTCCCAAGTATACACCCCTCCCGGCGAGGGGGACGAAAACCCTGCCCACGGAGCGCTCCGGGGTCGGCCGAGCTTTCTTTTTGTCCCTTCGTGGGTTATTGTGGCCGCGCCGGCCAGGGAATGCAGTCCCGATCCGGCGCGTCGGGCCGGGCGGCCCCCCTCAGGGTGCGGGCCCCAACTTTCATGGGCGGCCCACGCAGAGGAGCATCTGTGGCACGACGAATGTTGATCAACGCGCAGCGTCCAGAGGAGCTGCGCATCGCTGTCGTCAACGGGGAGAACCTCGAGGACTACCAGGTGGCCATCGCCCAGGCCGGACTGACGCGGGGCAACATCTACCGGGGCGTCGTCACCTCCGTGCAACCCAGCCTCGACGCCGCCTTCATCAACTACGGGGCGGAGCGGGATGGGCTCGTGCGGGCCAGCGACGTGGTCCGTCAGGCATGGCACCGCACGCCGAGGGAGGAGAGCCGTCGTCCCCGCATCGACCGGATCCTCGAGAAGGGTGGACCGATCCTCGTCCAGGTGACAAAGGATCCCTCCGGGAGCAAGGGTGCCGCCCTGACCACGAACATCAGCCTCGCCGGCCGTCACCTGGTCCTGATGCCCTACGACGACGTCCATGGCATCTCCCGCCGGGTCGAAGATGAGGAGGAGCGCCGCGCCCTCAAGGAGGTCGCCCTCAAGCTGGCCGCGCCGGAAGGCTACGGCTACATCATCCGGACCAACGCCATCGGCCAGAACAAGACCGCCCTCAACCGGGACCTCAACGCCCTCCTCCGCCTGTGGAAGAGAATCCGGAGCGAGGCCAATCAGGGCAAGGGTCCCCGGCTCCTCTACAGCGACCAGGACCTGATCATCCAGGCCGTCCGCGACATGCTGAGCCCCGACATCGAGGAGGTCATCGTCGATAGCGACGAGGCCTTCGAGCGGGTGCAGGCCGCCATGCGAGCCTTCATGCCCCGTTCGAGAACCCGCGTCATCCGCTACCGGGAGCCGGTCCCCCTCTTTTCCCGCTACAACCTTGAAGTGCAGCTGGAGCGCATCTTCCAGCCGCGGGTCGAGCTGCCCTCGGGCGGCTCCATCGTCATCGAGGGAACCGAGGCCCTGACCGCCATCGATGTCAACTCGGGACGGTCCACACGCGGGGGAAGCCAGTCGGAGACCGCCTTCAAGACCAACCTAGAGGCCGTCGCCGAGGTGGCCCGGCAACTGCGACTCCGCGACATCGGCGGTCTCGTCGTCGTGGACCTGATCGACATGGACTCCCCCAAACACCGCAAGACCATCGAGAAGGCCATGCGGGACGCCCTCAAGGCCGACCGGGCAAGGGTCGGGGTCGGCCGCATCAGTCCCAACGGCCTCCTGGAGATCAATCGCCAAAGGTTGAAGACACCCCTCGTCCTCCGGACCCACCGCCTCTGTCCCACGTGCGGCGGCGGCGGAAGGATCCCGAGCCCGGAAACCGTCAGCCTGAACCTGTTACGGCGCATCGAGGAACGGGCCGCCACCCGGGGACTCCGGGGCGTCACGGTCCGCCTGCACCCCGAACTGGCGGACTTCCTGCAGAACACCTATCGCAAGGAGCTGGCCAGCCTGGAATCCAACCACGAGATCACCATCGAGGTCGTGGCGGCGCCGGGCCTTCACCGGTCGGAGGAAGAGATCAAGTGGCTCAATCGAAGCCGCCAGGAGGAGAGCTCTTCAGCCGCCGAGGCGGAGCAGCCGGCAGTCCAGGTGACCGACCTGACGGCTGGCGGTGGTCCCTCGACGCCGGCCTCCCAGCAGCGGCCACGGCAGGAGGCCAAGGAATCGGCAGGATCTGCCGGGGCCCCGGGCGAGGGTCAATCCAAACGGCGACGGCGGAGCAGCCGCCGTCACAAGAAGAGTGCCGGAGAAACCACCGAGGCCAACGGTCAGTCCCCCGAGAAAGAGAACGTCAAACCACAGGACGACAGATCCTCTGCAGGCTCGGGCGCCGCTCCGGCCGACAAGCGGGAGACCGGCGGCCGCCAGGACGCCGGCTCATCGGAGCCTCGTCCCCAGAGCTCCTCCTCACGCCGGCGACGCCGCAAGAAGCCCACCACCCCTGCGGGAAACGCCACTGGGACTGCAACCCAGGATGAGGGCTCTTCTGGAACGGCCGCACCGGACAGCGATGTCAAGACCGCCGAACAGCCGGACTCGAAGACCGCCGGCGACGGCAAGACATCGTCCTCATCCTCCCGGCGCCGGCGCCGGGGCGGCCGCCGCCGGAAGAAACCCTCCGCCGACAACGCCGGAAAGGCATCGAACCAGGGTGAGAGCGCCGGTTCCGCGCCGCCCGAACCACCGGCGGACAAGGGTTCCGGCAACCCCTCCTCTGGAGGAGAAAATCCGCCCACGGGTTCGACGGGCGAGGATGGCTCTCGGACCAAGGAGCCTTCCAAGGCCTCCGACGGCGTCAAGCGCCTCTTCAACCGCCTCTTCGGCGACGAATAGGCCGTCGGCACCGCCGGCGGTCCAGGCCCGCCGGCGTGACGGACTCATTTATCATCTTACCTGTGCCGTAAGGCGGCGGGCTCGCCGGACGCGGTACCATGGATCCATGGAGCTCCAAGCGCTGGTCGCCAAGCTGAACGACCTCCTGGAGGTCGATGCCGTCGATGACTACTGTCCCAACGGCTTGCAGGTGGAGGGCCGTCCCCAGGTGCACCGGGTCGTGGCCGGCGTGTCGGCCTCCCGGGCGCTCTTCCTCCAGGCCCTCTCCCACGACGCCGACCTCGTCCTGGTCCACCACGGCCTCCTGTGGAACGGACCGGAGGCCCAACGCATCACAGGCTCCCACCGGGAGCGGCTGCGCATGCTCCTGGAGAACGACCTCTCCCTCGTGGCCTACCACCTCCCCCTGGACCGTCACATGGAACTCGGGAATGCCGCCCAGATGGCCCGGCGCCTGGGTCTGGGTGACCTGGAACCCTTCGGCCTCCACCACGGCCGATCCGTGGGTGTTTGCGGCGTCTTCCCCGAACCGGTCCCTCCGCGGGAGCTGTTCTCCGCCGTCACGGAGCTCTGCGACCGGGAGCCCCAGGTCTTCCAGGGAAACCGGTCCACGATCTCTTCGGTGGGGATCATCACGGGCGCCGCCCAGCGGGAGTACCACCAGGCCGTGGCCGCCGGCCTCGACGCCTACATCACCGGCGAGGCCACCGAGTGGGTGCTCCACCAGGCGGCGGAGGACGGCGTGCACTACATCGCCGCTGGCCACTACGCCACGGAACGCTTCGGCGTTCAGGCGCTCGCCCGTTGGCTCTCCCGGCAGTACGGGCTCGAAGCACAGTTCCTCGACATCCCCAACCCTGTTTGACCCGCGATCCCGGCCGGCTTTCTGCTACGGCCGCAGAGGCGCCAGCCGGTCCGACCGTGGGCCTCCTGGGGACGAAGGCGTGCTTACGGCACGTTGAGGCGGCGTTGAGAAAGCGCCGCCAGCCGGGTCGGGCCACGTGGGATACACTGGCGGCATGAGGACGAGTTCCGCCCAGCGTTCCACGGCGCCCTCCCCTTCCGGCCCGCCCCTGGGTTGGATCGCCGTCGGGCTGGGGGCTTTCCTGATCCTGGCCTCCTTCTATCTTCAGTTTGCCGGATCCACAGCCTGGAGCGGCACCCTGGAGCCGGCCAGCCAGGAGGACGGCATCTCCGCCTACATCACACCCGATGTCCTCCTGGAACCCGGGACCTACGACCTGCACCTCAGCTACCGCCAGCCGCCCCGGATGCTCGAGATCACCACGGGCCGGTACCGCGTCCTGGTCACCAGCACGGAACTGCCCGGTTGGCGCGCCACCGGCTTCCTCAAGAAGAAGAGGCGAAGGGGAGCGACTGCGATCCACTCGATGGTCCAGGGAGATGTGGTCGCCCACGTCCCGAACCACCTGCAGGCGCCCCTGCGCCTCGAGGTCCAGGGGGCGGGCGATGCATACCTTTCGGTCACCATCCGGGGCACCAGGGTCGACTACCGGATCCCACTGTGGGCCGGCGTCGCGTTCGTCGCCCTCGGTCTCGCCTTCGACCCCTCCGTGCGCTCACGCCTCCAGGGGCTTCTCGGCCGCTCCTGACTCAACCCCGCAGGACCAGCATGCGCTCCTCGGTCATCTCCCGATAGGCGTAGAGCGGACCTTCCCGCCCGATCCCGGAGTTCTTGACACCACCGTAGGGCATGGGATCGGTCCGCCAGGTTGGCACGTCCCCGTGGATGATCCCGCCGGTCTCGATCTCCTCCCAGGCGCGGAGCACCTTGGCCGTGTCGTTGGTGAAGATCCCTGCCTGAAGTCCGTAGCGAGAATCGTTGACCATGGTCAGGGCCTGACCGAAATCCTCGTAGCCGAAGAGAACAGCCACGGGACCAAAGACCTCGTCGGCCACCACCGGCTGGTCACCGGGAACCTCCTCCAGGAGGGTCGGGGCGATGACGTTGCCGTCACGCGTACCGCCCGCCAGCAGACGCCCCTTGGCCTCGATGCCACGAGCGATCCAGTCCTCCACCCGGATGACATTGGCCTCGTCGATCAACGGTCCACACACCGTCGACTCCCTGGCCGGATCGCCATGGACCGTCGCCTCCGTCGCCGCCACCAGGGCGTCCCGCATCTCGAGGTAGATGGTCTCCTGGACCAGGATCCGCTGAACGCTGATGCACGACTGTCCGGCGTAGCCGTAGGCGGCCCCGGCGATCCGCTGCGCGACGGCTTCCAGGTCGCCCACGTCCGGTTCCACGACCACCGCGGCGTTGCCGCCCATCTCCAGGGCCACGCGTTTCCGCCAGGCCATCTCCTTGAGCCTCCAGCCCACGTCCATGGAACCGGTGAAGGTCAGCAGCTTGAGGCGATCGTCCGTCGCCAGCTTCTGAGCATGGACGGCCTTGGAGGGGATGACCGACAGGCAGCCGGGCGGCAGGCCGGCCTCCTCCAGGATGGCCGCAAGCATCAGGGCCGGGCTCGGCGTCTGGGAAGCCGGTTTGAGGACTACCGGACACCCCGCCGCGATGGCCGGCGCCAGCTTGTGGGCCACCAGGTTGAGGGGAAAGTTGAAAGGCGTGATGGCCAGGACCGGGCCGATGGGGACCCTGCGGATCAATGCGAGGCGCCCAACCCCGGAGCCGTAGCCCGCCAGGTCCTGGGCGACGACCTCCGGGTGGCGTGCAATCCAGGCCGATTCGGTGAAGGTATCCTGGCAGCGATCGACCTCACCACGGGCCAGCGTGATGGGCTTGCCGGCCTCCTCGCTGATGGCGACGGCAAGCTCTTCCCGGCGTTCGCCGATCAGCTCCGCCGCCTTCTCCAGGATGGCGCCCCGCTCCACTGGAGGAAGATCGGCGTCCATCCGCAACGCATGACGCTCGGCGGCCTCGACGGCCTTCTCCAGCGCCTCCGGACCCCCACGGTGCACCCGGCTGACGGCCCTTCCATCGTAGGGCGAACGGATCTCCACCACGTCCTCGCCATCCGTCCATGTACCGGCCAGGTAGAGCTTCAATTCGCGCATGACGACCTCCCCTGTGTACGTCGCCAATGGTACCGCAAGAACGCCCGGCCGTGGCAACACAGCGGCGGCGACAGGGACAGAATCAGTGGCAGTGGCAGCGGCAAGTTGAGCGTCTGTGAGCCTGGGCGGCGCGATTCAGCCAACGGGGTGGAGCGTGACTGCCGGAATTCGCAGAACCAGCTCACGAGGGCGGGACGACACCCAAGGACGCTGACGCTGCCCCCAAGGCTCCCACCGGAGTCCACTGCATGTCCCCTTCGGGGCCATACGACCCTTTGGAAAGTGCGGCGGCCCTAAGCCAGCCCTCCCCCTCTCCGGGCCGCATCCTGCGACCCTCCGACCCCCATGGCAACGACCATGAGCTGGTTTCCCTGCGGCGGACGACTCCCCATCCGGCTCCTTTGAACCTCCATCGAGAACCGACCAGACTCCGCCGGTCACATCATTCTCCCGCAAGACAGGCTTCACTGAGAACTTGCGCCCCGCTGGCGTTCACGCTATGATCCGCCCCCAGCGTGGGGCCGTAGCTCAGTTGGGAGAGCGCTGGAATCGCACTCCAGAGGTCGAGGGGTGCCTCCACATTCGGCCCTTGCAGGCCAAATGTTCCGGCGTCGCCTTGGAAAACCAGATGGCCCTAAGCCAACCCGCCCCCTCTCCGGGCCGCATCCTGCGACCCTCCGACCCCCATGGCAACGACCATGAGCTGGTTTCCCTGCGGCGGACGACTCCCCATCCGGCTCCTTTGAACCTCCATCGAGAACCGACCAGACTCCGCCGGTCACATCATTCTCCCGCAAGACAGGCTTCACTGAGAACTTGCGCCCCGCTGGCGTTCACGCTATGATCCGCCCCCAGCGTGGGGCCGTAGCTCAGTTGGGAGAGCGCTGGAATCGCACTCCAGAGGTCGAGGGTTCGACTCCCTTCGGCTCCACCAATGACTTGATGTTTCGACTGCGCTCCAACGCGTTGGGGCGCGTTTCCTTTTCTCAAGGCCAATCAGGTCGTCGTGCAGCGG
>CAZXNA010000144.1:0-7263 GCA_964641295.1 uncultured Thermoanaerobaculia bacterium | reverse complement strand
GATCCCCATTCTCTTGGATCTCGGCCCATTTTGCAGAACTTGACATACACAACTATTTTGTGCAAGGATCTGCGCCAACAAGATCCCACTGGATGAGGGACCGGAAACGGGTCCAGGGGGTATGTCATTGAGGATCGAGGGGATACCGTCAGCGCTCCGGAACACGGTGCGCGTCTTCGCACGCACCTTTGTGTGGTGTGCGTCACCCCCCTTCTTCAACCCCGCCCCGTCCGCGTCCTCCACTCCCGACCCAGGGAGGGGGAAGGTATGAAACGGCGATCTACCTCGGCATCTGTATTCGCATTCGCAATATCCCTGGCATTGGCGCTTCCCCTGGCAGCCCAGACGGGACCGCCAACGTCTGACGGCGGAGGAACGTCCCTCAAGGTGGAGGTTAAATACCCCGTCCGCTTCGACGTCTCGCCGCCACTACGGGAGATGGAGCCGATTCCCCCGTCTCAAGACCGCTACCTCCCTGAAGAGCATGAGCTCCCCCCTTGGATCAACCGAGCCCCGGAAGACGCTCCGAGGGGACTGCCCGGCCCTCATGTCCATCAGACATGGACGGGGAAACTCGCCATGCCCTCGCCCATCATGAATTTCGAGGGTATCGGTGACGGCTTCTCGGGCTTCAGCGTAAGCGGTGAGCCCCCCGATACCAACGGTGACGTCGGCCTCAACTACTACATCCAGTGGGTCAACACGTCCTTCGTCATCTTCAACAAGTCCGACGGGAGCATCCAGTACGGTCCCGCGGCCGGCAACACCATCTGGCAGAGCTTCGGCGGCAGGTGTGAGACGGACAACAGCGGCGACCCCATCGTCCAGTACGATCAGCTGGCCAACCGCTGGGTGATGACCCAGTTCGCCGTCTCGTCCTCGCCGTACTACCAGTGCGTCGCGGTTTCCCAGACCTCCGATCCCACCGGCTCGTGGTACCGCTACGCCTACGACTACGGCACCAACATGAACGACTACCCGAAGATGGGTGTGTGGCCCGACGGGTACTACATCACCTACAACATGTTCGCCAACGGCTCGAGCTGGGCCGGAGGCGAGGTCTGCGCCTTCGACCGGGCCAAGATGATCGCCGGCGACCCCAGTGCCACCCAGCAGTGCTTCGGTCCCTATTCCTCCTATGGTGGATTCCAGCCGGCCGACCTGGACGGGTCGACCTTGCCTCCCTCGGGCTCACCCAACTACATCCTGGCGTTTGGCACCAACAGCCTTCAACTGTGGAAGTTCCACGTGGACTGGACGGATCCGTCCAACTCCACGTTCACAGGACCGACGACCATCAGCGTTGCCAGCTTTTCCGAGGCGTGTTCCGGCGGAACCTGTATCCCGCAGAATGGGACCACCTACGAACTCGATTCCTTGGCCGACCGGCTGATGTACCGGCTCGCCTACCGGAACTTCGGCACCCACGAGTCCCTGGTGGTCAATCACTCCATCAGCGGATCGAGCGCGGCCAGCGCCGTGCGTTGGTACGAGCTGCGCGACCCGAACGGCACGCCCACCATCTACCAGTCGGGAACCTACGAACCTGACAGCACGTCCCGCTGGATGGGCTCCATCGCCATGGACAAGATGGGCAACATGGCCCTTGGTTACAGCGCCTCGGGCTCGTCCACCTACCCGTCCATCTGGTACGCGGGAAGGCTGGTCACCGACGCCCTGGGAACCCTCCCCCAGGCCGAAAGCGTCATCGTCAACGGCACCGGATATCACAACGGCAACAGCCGCTGGGGCGACTATTCCTCCATGAGCGTCGACCCCTCGGACGACTGCACCTTCTGGTACACGCAGGAGTACTACACCACTTCCGGGTCGTTCGCATGGCACACTCGCATCGCGTCCTTCAAGTATCCCTCCTGCACCACGTGCACCGACAATCCCGACTCTGTGGATGTCACGCCCGACGGTCCCCTAACCCTGTGCACGGGCACAGGCCAGACCCTGACCGCCAACGTCACCGGTGGCACAGGGCCCTTCACCTACCAGTGGTACCGGGACGGTACGGCCATCTCCGGGGCCACGTCGTCGAGCTACACGGCCAACGACACGGGCACGCATACCTATAACTGCGAGGTCACAGGAGCCTCGTGCACCGAGGGAATCCAGGACAGCTCGGACACGCAGATCACCTGGACCAACACGCCCGTTTTCAACGGACTGGATTCCGTGACCAACCCGGAGAACGCCACGTGCCAGCTCGACCTGGCCTGGACGGCGGCATCCAACCCCTGCGGCGGGGTCACCTACAACGTCTACCGTTCCACCACGTCGGGCTTCACCCCGTCTTCATCGAACCGGATCGCCACCGGTGTGACGGACACGAGCTACTCGGACACCGACGGCCTGGTCTCCGGGACCACCTACTACTACATCGTCCGGGCTGTGGACGCCTCCAGCGGATCGGAGGAGGGCAACACCGTGGAGAGGTCGGGAACCCCCACCGGAGCCTCCGTTGTGATCTTCTCGGACGACTTCGAGGGTGGCAACCTGGGATGGACCTTCACCAAGGGAACTCCCGCCGCCGCCACGGGCGATTTCCTCATTGGGGACCCCGTCGGGACCACCGGTAACTACGGACAGGCGTGCCAGCCCGAGGACGATCACACGGCGGCACCAGGGGTCAACTGCATGTACACGGCTGAGAACCCAGACGGAGGGGCGGGGACCGATGACATTGACGATGGGGAGGTCATCACCACTTCGCCCGTCTTCGACGCCTCCGGGTACGACAGGGTGGTATTGAACCTGTGGCGTTGGTACGAGAACGAGGATGTGGATGACAGCGGTGATTACTACATCCTGGAGGTCTCCAACGACGGTGGTGCGACCTGGACAACCCTCGAGAACCTCGACGACAACGTCACCGATGCCAACGTCTGGACGAACGTCCAGTTCAACCTCGAGTCCTTCGTCACACTGACGGCGAACATGCAGATCCGCGTACGTGGCGCGGACGGCACTGCGGCGGGTGATCTGGTGGAAATCGCCATCGACGACGTGACCATCACGGGGTATGCCTCCTGCACCACCGGCGGTGCCTGCACCGATCCCGGACAACCGAGCATCGATTCCATCACGGACAACGACGCCTGCGCCCAGGACGGCGTGACCATCACCTACACGGCGGGCAGCGGAGCTTCGAGCCACGACCTGTACGTGGACGGCTCCCTGGCCGTCAGCAACTTCAGCTCGGGCTCCACCTATGACCCGGGCGACACGGCGTCCCACAGCTATGTCATCCGCGCCCTGGACAGCACGTGTTACACGGACAGCGCGGCCCAGAGCGCAACGGACGAGGACAACACGCCGGCAACGCCTGGCGCGCCGAGCGTCACCGACCCGGATGCCTGTGCGCTCACGGGTGTGCAGATCAGCTGGAGCAGCGTCACGGGCGCCACGGCGTACGACCTCCTGGTGGATAGCGCCACCACGGTCTCCAACGTCAGCAGCCCCTACACCTACTCGCCCGGTGACTCCAACAGCCACACCTACCAGGTACGCGCCAGGAACGCCACCTGCACGGGCTCGTGGTCCGGGGCCACCTCGGGCACGGACTCCACGGCAACACCGCCCGCCACGCCCTCGGCGCCGTCGGTCACCGACAAGTCGGCCTGCGGGCTGACCGGTCTGACCATCTCGTGGACCTCGGTGTCCGGCGCGACGACCTATGACCTGATGGAGGACAGCACGGTGATCGCCACCGGGATCACGGCCACCTCCTACGACAGGAACCCCGGCGACTCGGCCAGCCACACCTACCAGGTGCGCGCCAACAATTCCTGCGGCCAGTCCAGCGGTTGGTCCAGCGGGGCCAGCGGCGCCGACGCCGACCACAGCTTCACCTTCGACGGGATCCAGACGGCCACGGATCGCGACTCCTGTGACGACACGGGCGTCGTGCTGACCTGGAACGCTCCGGCAAGCTGGAATGACGGCGGATCCGGAACGCGCTCCTTCGAGATCTGGCGCGACGGTGTTGCCATCGCCACCGGAGTCAGCGAGGCGAGCACCTCCTACACGGACACCTCCGGTACCAACGGGACCTCCTACAGCTACGCCGTCCGGGGCGTCAACGGCTTCTCCTGCGCCACCGACGGCGGGGCCAGCCTCTCGGCCTCGGACAATGTGGGTACGCCGCCGAGTTTCTCCGGTCTGAGCTCCGTGACCACCATGTCCGGCGACCGCTGCGGCCTCCGGCTGGAGTGGCCTGCGGCGACGCCGGGCTGTGGCACCTCCATCGTCTACAACGTCTACCGCTCCACCACCTCGGGCTTCACGCCGGACGGTACGACCCTGCTCGCCAGCTGCGTGCCCGACCTCTTCTACGAGGACACGACAATAACCAGCGGCACAACCTACTACTACGTGGTCCACGCCGAGGACAACTCGGTGGGCCACGGCGGCGTCTGCAACTCGGGGTTCGAAGAAACGAACACGGTGGAGAGGTCGGGATCGGTCAGCTCGGGAACGACGACGCAAACGGTCTTCTACGACGATTTCGAGGGAAGCCCGACACCTTCCGGGCACGAGTGGATCGTCGGCTATTTCTCGGATGATGGGGGTGACGGCGCCGACTGGCACATTGCCAGCAACATGACCCACAACGGCAGCAACTCGGGCCAGTTCGGAGACGGCACGCAATACGTCAACGATTCAGATGACGGGATCATCGCAGGCTGCGACGGCTCAACCGGGAATTGCGGAACCAGCGGCATGAACGGCATCGTCATTCCCGCAGATGCCAGCAGCGTCACCCTGACCTTCTGGGAGTGGCGGGATTTCGAGAGCGGTTACGACGGTTCCATGCTGATGTATTCCACCACCGACGCTTTCAGCGGGTACACTCAGGTTCCCGACACCGATACCGGCAGCGGTCCCTATATCTCGTCCGTCTTGTACGATGACACACTGAGCAACTCCTGCCCGCCGTCGAGTGGTCCTGCCAACAGTGAAATCTGGACCAACAATATCGGCAGCTGGCAACAGGTGACGGTCAACCTGGATCGGTTGGCTGGCCAGACCATCTGGCTCCTCTGGCGGGCGACCACCGACTGTTCGATCCAGCACGAAGGGTGGTACATCGACGAGGTCAAGATCGAGGCCGTGATTCCCGGCAGCAACTGCACCTCCCCGCCCGAATCGGTGCAGTCGTTCACTGCGCGGTCCGTCAGCGGGCAGGTCAAGCTGGAGTGGGTGAACCCCTCGGCGGGGGCCTACGGCTCCACCAAGATATGCCGTGACACGGCGGACTACCCCGATCCCTCCAGCTGCACGCCCATCGTGACGCAGACGGGAACACCCGGTCAGTACGACAGTGCCACGGACTCCTCCGGCCTGACCAATGGCACAACCTACTATTACACTGCCTTCGTCGATGACGGAACCGGGGTGTACTCCTCCGGGCAAACGGTCTCCGCCCGGCCCTTCGACACGGCCGCCTCGCAGGTCAAGTGGGCGTACAGCTCGGCGGCCAGCGCTCTGGCGCCCACCGGGGTGCGGCCGGGGCCCATCGGCACGGGAGGGACGTGGGCGGTCTCCAACGACCGGATGCTCCACGGGATGAATCCGACCGCGTCGGGCGGCGACTGGCCGCGGAGCGGCAGCTTCACCTGGAAGCCCGCCGGGATGAACGGGCCGGCCCAATCACGGCCGCCGGTGGTGCCGACGACCGCTGTGACGGGCAGCTCCGCTCAGGTGATCTTCCTCGGCTCGGAGGACGGCCACGTCTACGCCGTCAACGCAGAGAATGGGGCCACGCTCTGGCAGAGCCCGGCGTTGGGCAGCATGCTGCTCGCCTCGCCGTCGGGGCTGTTCACCGACTTTGGGGGGAGCTGGAGCCTCCTGTTCGTCGGCTCCCGTGACGCCACGGCCGACAACGTCATGTACATGCTCAACCCCGCCGATGGCAGCATCATCACCCAGTTCGACAACGGCGGCGGGACCAACGGCATGGGGGTCATCTCCTCGGGCGCCACGGTGGACTATGTCAACAACCGGATCTACTTCGCCTCACGGGAACGCTCCGGCGGCTCCTCGGACACCCTCTGGTGCCTGAGCTTCACGGGTACCAGCTTCACCAAGCTCTGGTCCAAGCCGTACGGCGACATCGACGGCGCGCCCGTCGAATTGGGGGGCCGGCTCTACGTTGGCAACAACTCGGGGATCGTCTACGCCATCGATCCTTCGAACGGCAACGAGATCTGGCACTACGCCACCAACGACGGGGCCGTCAAGGGCTTCGTGACACCCGAGTACACAACTTCGACGCCACGGAAGCTCTACTTCTCGACCACCAACACGGTGTGGGCCCTGACGGACAACGGCGGCTCGGCGTCCCAGGCGTGGCAACAGGGGGGCGTGGCCGGACCCTCGATCCCCCTGGCGCCCTTCGGCGACAGCGTGCTCTACGTCGGCTCCACCAACGGGAGCCTCTATCAGCTCGACGCCGACACCGGCACGGTCCAGACCTCGGTCGTCCTCGGTGACGGCACCGCAGCCATCGGCAGCCCGGCCATGGATATCATCAACAACATGGCCTATGTGGGCTCGGAGTCCGGCGCCGTCTACGGTGTCCAGCTCCCATTGCAGTAGGAGGCATCATGAAACGACAGATCTTCAATACCGTATCGATCCTGGCTCTGCTCGTTCTGGCGAGCGCCGGCACGGTGGTGGCCCAGACGGGTCCTCCCACGGGGGGTGGCACCATGCCGCCGGTCTCGCTCTGTCCCGAGCTCGTCGTCGTCGGACCCGCGGAGACGTCTTCGGAGGATGCGTTGAAGGGCGAGACCGCCTTCTCCGCGGCGGGGACGACGGACCTCATCTTCCACGTGCTCTTCGAGGGCACGCCGGGGGAGGAGCACGTGGTGACCCTCAAGGTCTTCACGCCCCACGGTTACCTCTACCGGACCATCGATGTTCCCATCGCTCCGGGGAAGGGCGACGCGCCCCTGGGGACCCGGAGGCTGCCGGGCTACCCCTACCCGGTCAAGGTCCAGGCACCCCGGAGCGTCAGCGTCGGTCGGACCCCCTACGCGTCCGTCGATGTCTCCTTCCCCGTGGCGGGCTCGGCCATTGTGACCAACTCGCTTTACGGCCGGTGGCGGGTCGAGGTATATATGGACGGGGCCAGCAAGCCCTGCCCCGGCGAAACGGTGTTTTTCATCCGCCAGTAACGAGCATGGGGCCGCGAACGGCGGGAGAGGGAACCGCCACTCCCATGGGTCGGCTCCGGGCGATAGAACATTG
>CAZXNA010000143.1:0-7347 GCA_964641295.1 uncultured Thermoanaerobaculia bacterium | reverse complement strand
GCAGGGGGGGGGGGGGGGGGGGGGGCCGGGGCGCGGGGGCGGGCGGAGTGTGGGGGCGGGGTCGGGGCGGCAGGCCGCGGGCAGGTGGAGGTCGAGGTGGATGACGACGTCCTGGGCGTTCTGACGCTCAACGGTGCCGGAGACGTCGTCGGCGCCGGAGAAGATGTTGGCTGCGATCTGCTGGTAAACCATGGGCAGACGGTCCCTGGGCACGCCGGCGATCATGTCCTCGAGACGTTTGGCCTGGCGGCCGTGGAGGGTCATGTCGTAGGCGATCTCGGCATCGCCCGAGGCCAGGATTCTGGCCTTGAGGGCGACCCGTTCCTCCAGCTCGGGGTTGGGGAACTCGGGAGTCCGCTCGAGGTAGCTGACGGGCTCGGCAGGAGAGCTCAGAGGCAGGACGAGCCCGTCGCTGTGCTGCAGGATGGGCCGAATGTGGCCGATGCCGGCCGGCCCGAGCTCGGGATCGATCCAGATCTCGGGGCCGCCGTGACGGACGCGCAGGAGGGGCGCGGTGAAGGCATCGAAGTTGGGAACCTCGAGGTGGGTCCCGGCGTAGGGGGCGGGCCGCGCCAGCACAAGGTCGACCTTCCAGCCGGCCTCCACCAGCAGGGTCGCCAGAATGGTCGCCTGGTTGCCCCGCTTGAGGGAGAAGCTCTGGCCGGCCGTCTCACCCAGGGTCAGGACGCCCCGGCCGGGCTCCAGTCCCGTGTCCATGGCGGCGGCCAGCCGGTGGAGGGCCTTCGCCCCCGGGCCATCCCGGAGGAGCGGTTGGCCCCAGGCGTCGAGCTCGGGGCTGCTCTGCATGGCGGCCAGCATCCGGTCCCGGATGGAGTCTCCCACGTCCTGCCAGCGAACGCCGAAGCCGTAGTTGACCCAGGGCATCAGCTCCTGGCTGGGCGGCCCGAACGGTTCCTGTTCCATTGGGGGCATGTCCACGGCCCGCCACCTGAGGAGGTGGAGATCGCCGCGGATCTCGTCGGTCGTCTGCAGTCCCTCCAGGTGGCCGTCCACCACGAGGTCGATGTCCCTGGGGACCAGGAGGGTGTACTCCGACAGACCAAAGCCACGGTCCACGTCGGCGAAACGGTAGATGTAGGGCGAAAGGTGACCACGGCGGGAGGCGCCCGTGGGCGCCACGGCGGAGACGTATTCGCTCTCCACCATGTCCCCGGGTTCCACGTCCTTGATGACGAAACCGCGCCCGTTGGAGACGGTCTCCGGAGGTACGACCATGGAACCGTCGGCCTTGATGACCCGGACGGAGAGCAGCTCCGTGTCGGGCAGGAGCTGGACGGCGGCCGCCTGGTCCACACCGGCGGATGTCAGGGCGCGGGTTAGCCCGTGGTAGTAGTAGAGGCTCGAGCCGTCGCCGTAGACCCGCTCGACGGCCTGATCGAGGATTAGCTCGGAGTCCATGCCCGGGGGGCTTTCACCGTGTTCTCTGGCGACTTCCATGGCGTCGACCCGGTAAGGGGTCCAGAAGGGCTCGGTCCCGAGGCGCCACAGGAGAGTGCGGAGCTGGAGGGTGGAAGGCGTCCGGTCGAGGGCCGAGCGGACGGCAGCAACCTCGGGGTCGGCGCCCCGGGCGGCGGCGATGGTGATGGCCAGGTCGTCCATGGGGCCCATGTCACCCCAGTGGGTGCGGGCCTGGTTGAGGAGCTGCTGCGCACCGCTGATGTTCCCGCGGCCGAGGGCCAGGCGGACCAGGCCCAGGTCGAGGGAGGGGTCGGTCTCGATCTGACGCCGCCGCTCCAGGACGTGCTGCGCCGGGCCCGTCAGACAGGAGGCCAGAAGGACCTCCGCCAGGCCGGGGGCCAGGGGGTCGGTGTCGGCCAGGGCCCTGAGGATCCCCTGGCGTTCCTGGAACCGGTTGAGGGCCTTGAGGACCTGAACCCGCAGGTTGACCACCCAGGGTGAGCCGGGAAGCAGGGCCTCCAGGCGGCCCAGGGCGTCCTCGGCCTCCCGGGGCCAGCCGCGGCGGACGGATTCCCGCACCCAGAGACGGAGGACCCTGGGGTCCTGCGGATGCTGCCGGATCAGCTCCTCCAGGGCCTTCTCGGCGTCCTCCTGGCGCTGCTGGCGCTGGTCGAGCACCCGCCGAACCAGGAGGGCCAGTGGGAGGTCGCCGGCGCCGTCGAGCTCCCGCCGGGCGTTCCGGTAGTCAGCCTCGGACGCCGCTCCCGTGGGCTGGGTCAGGAAGAACCGTGCCAGCAGCACGTGGACCAGGGGGTCGTCCCCCCCGGCCTTCGCCGCGATCTCGAGCCAGTGCCTCTCCATGGAGGCGTCGTGCCGCACGTGGGCCAGCTGGGCGCGGAGCAGGGCACCGTCGAGGGTCGTGGAGCCGTCGTCGCCCAGGATGAGTTCCGCCGGCGAGGGCGACGGGGTCGCGTGCGACTGGGCGGTCTGATCCGGGACCCATCCGGACCGGATGGTGACGGCTACGGGAGCACCCGAGGCGTCCAGCAGGCTGACGCGGAGGCGGGGGATGTCGGGATCGGACATCTCCACACGGAGGCGGTGCGCTCCTGGAGAGAGGGAGACGGCGTACCAGTGGACGCCGGCGCCGAGGCGGCCGCACCAGCGCTCCCGCGCCAGCTCACGTCCGTCGAGGGAAAGGTTGTATCCGGACTCGGCCTCTACGGCCAGCCAGGCGCCTTCCGCGGCGGGAGAGACGAAACTCCACGCGGCCAGGTAGACGCCGTCCATGGTCAAGGCCGCCGGGGGTGCCACGGTCCCGTCGGCGGAGCGTAGCTCGAGGCGCCACGCCTTCCATGGAACCGTCCACGGTGTGCCCATGGCGGGCAGGCTGGCGTCTGGGGGGACCACGGAGCGGTCCAGATCCAGCGTGGAGAGGACGCCCCAGCTGCCGGAGAGCTCCCAGGGGGTCAGCACGCCTGCGGGCGGGCGGCGGTTGAGGATGCCGTCGAGCTGGTGAAGAACCCACGCCAGCTCCGGCTCCGGGCGGGCGCTGCCGGCGGCGAGAATCTCGTCGGCCTCGGTCAGGACCTCCCGGTTGTCGAGCCACCAGCCCGCTGCGGCCACGGCGTCGGCAGGACTGCCGTTGTGGACGCAGTCCAGGGCCGCCTGGCGGGCGGCGGCCAGGTCCATGGCGGCGTGGGCCCGGAGGAGGGTGGACCAGGTCGGGCCATCGGCACCCGCGGCGGTGAGCGGGACAACGAGGGCCAGCGCGGCCGCGGCACCCAGACCCCGGAGGCTCGTGCGCGCGAGGGTCTTCATGGGGCCTCCATGCGCCGGCTCAGCTCCCGGTCAACGCGGACGAGGAAGTCGTGGAGGCCAGGGTAGGCGTCGGCCGGCACGAGTCCGGCTTGCAGGTGGAAGGCGCCCGTGACGGTGTAGCCGGTGGCCGAGGCGCGAAACTCGAGATCGAGCCGGCCGTGGGGGCCGGCCAGGTGGACATCCTCCGGAAGGGGCGCCGGTACGTGGCCAAGGTCGACCTCGAGGCTCCACCGGAGATCGGGACGCTCGGGGATCAGGAGGGGCGTCGAACGGTGTGCCGCGGGGGCCAGGGAGTTGGCCAGCTCGAACCGCCCGGGGTAGGCCCGCAGCCCCGGCGCGCTCTCGAGAACGGCCGGCGGTACGCTGGCCTCGAGGGTCACCCGGGCCGGATCCTGACCGGCCACCAGTGCGGTGACGGGATCGGCGTCCAGGCTGGCGCTGGGGAAGAGCCGCTGCAGCCACCGGGCGAAACGCTGCCGGTCCTGGCTCCCGGCGAAGGCGCCGCGGATCCGGTCCGCGGCGTCGCCGGTGGCCTCGAGGGCGACGGTGATGGTCGCGGGCTTCCCGGCGCCAGGGGCCGTGATCCGCACGGTACGGTGGCCTTCACCGGCGCCGGTCCGCGGCGTCGTGCGGGGCCGGCTCTCCGGGCCGTCGATGACCAGCGCCCAGGCGCCCTGGTCGGGGCCCGGTGGGCGGGCGGGATCGTGGCCTGTGGCCGTGCCGTCGAGGTAACGGTCCTCGTCCGGAAGGTAGGCGATGGCGTGATTGAAATCGCTCAGTAGGCCCATGGTGACGGCGACGGGGCCCTGATCAGCCGTCCGGATCAGGACCATCCGGGCTGGGATGTCCAGGGTGCTCAGGAGGGAGACCAGCAGGGCGGCCTTGTCCTTGCAATCCCCCATCCGGTGGCGCAGGACCCAGTCGGCGGAGAAGGGGCGGAAACGGTGTTCGCCGAACTCCAGAGCCACGTAGCGGATCTTGTCCGTGACGAAGCGGTAGAGGGCGGCGATTCGCTGCTCGCGAGTCGCCAACCCCCTGGTCAGGCGATGGGCGGTTTCGATCACCTGGCGCGATGCCAGGAGACGCGGGCCCACGTGCCGCTGGTACCAGTCGGCCAGGTCGCCCCAGTCGGGATGGTTGGAGTAGGCCAGGTGGGGCGTCGTCAACATGGCGGGCGGCCTGGGCAGGTCGGGGGACGCCGCGGGGATCCCCTTCCAGCTCCACCGGAGGTGGACCGTGCCATCGTCGTCCCGGCTCTGGAGGGGCGTGCCCTCGATGTTGGCCAGCTCCCAGGACGGCAGGAGCTGCTCCGGCCCGTCCAGCTCGACCTCGGCCAGCTCCACCCGCGTGTCGTTGGGGATGACGACGATGCCGCCCATGTAGGCGCCCGTCTCGTTGGCCTCGGCCGTTTCGGAGAGGATGTAACACAGCTCCAGGAGGTCGCCCCTGTGGAGCTCCGGGTACCGGAGAATCCGGAGGCGGGTGTCGTAGTACATGTTGATGGAGGGGTCGGCCAGCCGCGGCGTGTCCTGCTGGGTGGCGGTGGCCTGTCCCCCGCCGCTGCGGAGAATCCGGGCGGCCAGGACCCGCAGGCGCTGGCGCTCGGGAACGTAGGGAACGGACATCTGCCGGAATTCGTCGGCTTTCTTGGGGTCTCCCACGAGGATCACCCGCTGAACCAGCTCTTCGGTCAGATTCCCCGGGAGGAATCGCACCTCGTGGTGCTCGAGCAGGCGGGTTGGGGAATCCGAGGCGGGAGTGGCGACGGTCATCTTCCGAAGGGTCGCTTCCGGCCGGATCCAGCTCCGGTCCTCGGCCGCACCGCCCATCCGGTCGGACAGGCGCTGGGCCCTCCGGTCCTGGGGGCGGAGCTCCAGGAGGTGGGCCACCAGTCTGCTGGCCTCGCGGTCCCTTCCTTCGGCGTGCTCCAGGCGGGCCAGCTCGTAGATCAGATCCACGTGGTCGGGGCAACGTTCCAGTCCGCGCTGCAACACCTTCCTGGCGTCCTTGGCGTTGCCGTCGGCCTGGTCGAACCGGGCCAGCCGGATCCTCAGGGCGGGACGGTTGGGGTCCATCTCCAGCCATCGTCGGGCCTGACGCCGCAAGGCCTCTTGATCCCCACAGGTCATGCCCAGCCGCTCGGCCAGGTCGGCGGTCTTGCCGTCGCCCGGGAGGATGGCCTCGAGGGCCGCCACGGCCCGGCGTGCGGTCGCCCAGCGGCCGGCGTCCAGGAGCCGGGAGGCTCGCGTCTCGAGGACGGTGACACAGCTGGGATAGCGTTCGGCCAGCCGGTCCAGGGCGGGCAGGGCCGTCTCGCCCCATCGCTCGGCCGCCGTATCCAGGTCCTGGGCCGCCGCAGCCGGCTCGTCCAGGGCCGGGGCCAGGGTCGCATGGGCCTCCCGGGCGAGGCCGTGGTCCTCGTACCAACGGGCCAGGCTCAGGCGTGCCGGGAGGAAGTCGGGTTCGGCGTCGAGGGCAGCGTTCAGGAGCTTCCACTGGGCGCCCGGCTCGTCCGTCTGACGGGCTTCCAGGTAGCGCGCTTCGCCGGGTGCCTCGTCCCGGGCGGCCTGGGCCGCTGCGCTCCCCGCACCGCTCCCCTGGACCCCCGTGTTGTGGGTCAGCACCCAGGCCGCCCACGCCATGCGGGCCCCGGGCGTGCCGGAGTCCACGGCCTTCTGGATCTCGGATGCCATGTCCCGGACGGCCGGGGCAGGGCGTCCGAGACCGGGGACGGTCTGCGGTTTCTCCGCCAGCTCGTGGACGCCTTGCAGGGGCGCACCGGAGGGCTGGGTCAGGCGCAGGCGGAGCCACCAACCCCCACGTTCCGTCGCCACTGCCGCGACGATGGAGTTGTGACCGCGGCGCAGCCACGCGCCGCAGGAGAGCTGGTCGGCGCCCCGGGTGAGGGGGAAGTCGGTGGCACCGCAGAGCTCGCCGTTGACCCAGACGCGGGCCGCCTGGGCCGTGCCCAGCCGGAGGGCGACCGGCTGGGTCGTGGCGCTGGAAACGGTGGTCGCCATCCAGAGGAACTGGCGTTCGCCCGGCCAGCCCAGGCCGTCCAGCCCGACCCAACCCAGGGGATCCGTTCCGGGAACGGCCCGCCAGTCGGCGTCGGCCGGCGGCGCGGTGGCCTGCGTCGGAAAGTCGTTCAGCTCCTCCAGGGAGTGGGGCCCGGCGGCCCACCACCGTTCGAGGCCCCCGTCCGTCCGGAAGAGCTCGCGCGCGGCCTCGGGATGTCCCTCCTCCATGGCCAGTTGGGCGCGGGCCATATGGAGCTCGGCCGTCATCAGGGGGTCGGCGCCCGAGACTGCTGTCAGCCGGTCGAGGGCCGCGTCGGCCCAGTGGCGGTCCGGGAGATCGTCGCGCCAGGAGAGGGCCAGGATCAGGTGGTGGTAGACGGCCGGTTTCAGGCCCCCGTCCATGGCGGCCTCAAGGTGCGCCTCGGAACGCTCCTGGAGCGTGGCTCCCCGGGCGAGGGCCGGGGAGAGGAACAGGACGGTCGCAACGGCGGCCGCCACCCGGAGTGGGCGGCGCGGGCTATTCATCGAGCGGGAAGGTCAAGTTGTAGGCGAAACGGCCCCGGCCCACGACGAGGAAGATGGAAGGGGCGTCGGGGTCGGAGGCGACGACCCCGTTGAGCTCGGCAACTTCGGTCACGCGGCGACCGTGGACGGCCAGGATCGAATCGCCCGGCTCGAGGCCCGTCTCGGCGGCGGCGCTGCCGGGGAAAACGCGACGGACGACGATGCCGTCCGGGGAATTGCCGACCTCCAGGCCGAGCCAGCGGGAGAGGATCCGGACTCCCAGATCCTGCGGCGCGTGCCGGGGAATGAGCTTGACCCTGACTTCCCCCTGGTCACCGACGACGGCGAGGGTGAGGGTGTCGCCCGGTGAAAGGGTGGCCAGGGCGGTCCGCAGCTGGGCCAGGCTGGCCGCCCGGCGGTTGGCGATCTTGACGATCAGATCGCCACGGCGCAGCCCCGCCAGGGCCGCGGGCGAGCCGGGGACGACCCGGCGAACCATGAGGCGGTCGGCCTGTCCCGGACCACAGACCCGACGCCAGCCGGCCCGCACCGGCCGGGGGTGGGGCCTCGGCTAGCGGGGCCG
>CAZXNA010000142.1:0-7406 GCA_964641295.1 uncultured Thermoanaerobaculia bacterium | reverse complement strand
ACCGAGGGCCGAGAAGCACGGCGATGGCGGGCGTCTCGAGCCCCGCAGCAGATCCGGGCCCACCAAGGTCCGGGTGAGCCGGACGGGGTCGTCGCGAGGGGCCCGAGACGCTCGTCAGCGCTGGGATTCGCAGACCTGAGGTGCCGAGGCGTGGCAGCGCCACGTCGCAGGCACCGAGGGCCGAGAAGCACGGCGATGGCGGGCGTCTCGAGCCCCGCAGCAGATCCTGTCCGGCTCACCCGGACCAAAAAAAAGAGAGGGGCCGAAGCCCCTCTCCGTTGTGCAACGAGGTTGCGGTTACCAGGAAAGCTTGAGACCGACGCGGAAGTTCCGAGGAGCCTGGTAGGAAGTCGGCTTGCCCCAGTCGTCGTTGGTCTTCTGCTCTTCCGGCGTCAGGCCGGCGGCCTCGTTCTGGTCCATGATCGACCACTCTTGGTCGAGCGTCAGGGCCTTCTGGGTGTTCCACAGGTTGAAGATGTCGAGGATGAACGCGAGGTCCATGTTCGAGAAGTGCAGCGGGTACTCGAGGTGGAGGTCCGTCCGGTTGATGGTCGGCGTGCGGCCGGCCGTGCCACGGTCCGTCACGAAGCGCTCGTTGGGACCGTAGGTGGAGTGGGCGCCCATCATGGACATGGGCGTACCGGTCATCCAGCTCATGTTGATGCCGGTGATGAGGCCGAAGTTGAACCGGTAGGAGCCGTAGGCCTTGAACTGCCACTTGCGGTCGTTGGGCAGGGGGCCGTAGGCGCCGTTGAGCAGGTCGGGCAGGTCGTACAGGGAGGTGATGTTCGGGTCCAGCTGGCCGTTGTCCTGCCGGAAGAGGCCGCCGTAGTTACCCTTGTTGCGCGACCACAGCAGGGAGGCGTAGAGCTGCCAGTTGTTGGAGAAGCGCTTGTTGACCTTGAACTCAATGGCCCGGTAGATACGGCTGGGCTTGGGGAAGAAGGCCGGCTCGTCCAGCGGAATGCCGGTCACCGGGTTCTCGTAGTACCAGCCGCCGGGGTTGGTGATGAAGTAGGAGTTGCCGCCGTCCACCGAGATGTCCTCGATGACGCGGCCCAGGCGACGGTAGGTCCCCTGGATGCCCACGGACAGGTTGTTGGCAACCTCGTACTCGGCACCGGCCACGTACTCCTCGGTGTACTGACCGGCGAGATTGTCATCGGCAGCCGTGCCGCCACCAGCCTTGAGGATGTAGAACAGGGGGCCCGTGTTGTTGCCGAAACCAGCCGCCTCGTTGTTGATGGTGGGCAGGCCGCTGTCGGGGTAGAAGTAGAAGTAGAAGTCGTAGTTCTCGTTACCGAACGCGCGGACGTTGATGTCCAGCGGGATCGACTCGTAGAACTTTCCGTAGTGGGCGAAGAACTTGGAACGGCCATTGTGGGCGAAGTCCCAGGTCAGGCCAACACGGGGCTGGATGGTGTCCTGGTAGCCGATCTTGATGGACTTCTTGCCACCGACGAGCTCGGGACCGACGCCGGTGCCGCTGCCCGTGACCTTGGTGGAGTCAGCGCGAACGCCGAACTTCAGGGTGAAGTAGTCGGTGACCTTCCAGGAATCCTGGAGGAAGATGGCGGACTCGTCCGTGTCGCCCGAGGAGGCCTGCTTGTAGTTGGAGTTGTACCAGCCCCAGTTGCGCATGCGCAGCCGGTTACCAACGCGGTCCGGAATCTGGACACCACCGTAGGCGTCACCGTTGCCGGGATCGCAGAACTGGATGCCGACCTGGCTGAGGATGTCCTCGTTGTCCGGGGTCAGGTCGACGTAGTCGCCGATCTGCCACACGAACGTGTAGGCCCAGGGCATGATGGGGGCGCAGAAGGCGTTGGAGGAGCCGACCACACCGGCGAAGTCGTCGAAGTGGACCCAGTTCCACTGGACACCGGCCTTGACCTCGTGGCTGTCGCCGATGAACCAGGTGAAGGCCGCGCGGGCCTGGTCACGGTAGCGGTCGGCGTCGAACTGCTGGAAGCTCGGGCCACCAAAGCGGACGCGGCCGCCCACGCCGTTGGACCAGACGCCTCCGGTTGTGCCGTCCTCGTACCAGGGCAGGTCGGAGCGCGGCGAGAAGTCGTTGCTCGTGTCGTGGTGACCTACCTTGAGCTCGAGGATCATGTTCTCGTTGAGGATGCTGTTGTACGACAGGCCGTAGTTCATGCCGCCCAGGTTGTGGTCCCCGTAGACCATGTCCGAGGGCAGGTACGGCGTGTCGATGTAGAAGGAGGTGTTGTAGTCGTCGTCGATGGTGGCGGGGTCACCGATGATGGTGCCAGTCAGCGAGTTGTTCTCGTTGATCTGCCAGGTCAGCTTGCCCGTGTAGTAGTTGGTCGTCGTCTTCGGCTCAAACCTGTTGGTCTGGACCAGCTCACCGCCACTGTAGACGTTGTTGATGACCGTATTCTTCCGAACGTTGGGGTTGTAGGCGACGAAGAACCACAGCTTGTCCCGGATGATCCGGCCGCCGATGTCGAAGCCGATGTCGTAGTCGGTGTATTCGGGGATCGCCTCGCCGCGGGTCTCCGGAATCTTGGCCTCAACGGCGAAGGAGTCGTCGGTGTAGTAACCGAAGACCTCACCGTGGAACTCGTTGGACCCGGACTTGGTGATCATGTTGATGATGCCGCCCAGGGCGCCGCCGTACTCGGGCTCGTAACCACCGGTCTGGACCTGCATCTCCTGCACGAAGTTGATGGAGAGGCCGGCGCCGATGGTCCCGAAGGCCGGGTCGGTGGTGTCGAGGTCATCGACCACGTAGCGGTTCTCGGCCGACGAGGCGCCACCGATGGACGGGTTGCTGCCCAGGCCGCCGTCAACCGCGCCCGCCGCCAGGAAGGTCAGGGACGAGAAGGTCCGGCCCATGGGCAGGTCCTTGATGGTCTCCTGGCTGAGGTTGGCGCCAACGGTGGTCGACGTCACGTCGACGACCGGCGCCTCGGAGGTCACGAGGACCTCTTCCTTGAAGGCAGAGTGCAGGGTCGGGTTGACGGTGATGGTCTGCGCCACACCGACGATGATCTTCTCCTGCTCGACCCGCTGGTAGCCGGGAAGGCTGAACACGGCCTTGTAGGTACCAGGTGTCAGCAGGTTGAAACGGTACTTACCGTCGGCGTCGGTCACGTCGCTCCGCGTGCCCTGCATGGCAGGGGAGCTGAGGATCACGGTCACGCCGGGAAGGGGCTGGTTGCCCTCGTCAACGACGGTACCGATAATCGATCCCTTACTGGTCTGCGCCATCAGCGAGCCTGCCGCCATCAGGCAGACCAGCGCAGCGATCAGAAACTTTCCACGCATTCTCATACTCTTCCCTCCTTGTTGATGTGATACGGACGAATGATTTCCGAACCTAACGTCCACGCAATCCGCTCGGTCTGGGCCCTCCTTTCCACGAATCAATCACGCGCACCTTCGGGGCGCCACGTTATAGACGTGTCATTCTACGTGCTCCGATCGGCGGGGTGTCAAGGGTTTGCCTGTGAAAAAAGCTACGACCGTCCGGATTTTCGGGTGAGGTGTCCGAAAAACCGGACAAAATGGATTTCTAACGAGAATCATTCTAATTCCACCAGTACGGCACCGGCCTCGACGGTGGCCCCGGGCGCCGCCAAAACCCGCGCAACGGTCCCTCCGGATTCGGCCAGCAGCTCGTTCTCCATCTTCATGGCCTCCAGAACGACCAGGGCCTGGCCGGACTCGACGACGTCCCCTTCGGCGACCTTGACGGCGACGACCTTCCCAGGGATGGGCGCCACGATGCGGGCCGAGCCGGACGCTGCGCTCTCGCCCCCCAGCTCTGTCGCCTCGGCCGGCGTCAGCACCTCGAGCTCGACGTTGTGCTCCAGCAGGGAGAGCCGCCAGCCGGTCCGGGACTCCCGCTGGTAGGCGACGGCGTAGCTGCTGTTGTCGTCGGTGAAACGGAGGGAGGCCAGGCTGCCATCGAGGCGCAGGACGTCCACATGCCGCGTCGCACCGTCCATGGTGACGGCCAGCCCCTCGGCCGTTCTCTCCACCTCGACCTCGTGCTCTTCCCCCTTGTGCCGGACGATCCACTTCATCTCGGGAACCTCCCCTGAAGGACGCGAGCCCCCTCCTCCCACCAGTTGCTCTCACGGGCGTGCTCGAAGGGATCGCCCGAGAGGTGGCCAGCCTCGAGGGTCGCCAGGCAGGCTGCCGCGACGACGGCCACACGGTCCACCTCGGGATCGTCCGAGCTTCTCAACTCGGGCAGCCGTTCGGAGCTCAACAGCTCGTCCAGGAACGACGTATGGAACCTCGCCGACTCGAAGTCCGGGAGGCGGGCCAGGAGCCGGAAAAGCGGCAAGGTCGTGGCGATACCTGCGATACAGTACTCTCCCAGCGCCCGGCTCAGGCGCTGCACGGCGGCCGTACGGTCGGGCGCCCAGACGATCAGCTTGGAGAGCATGGGGTCGTAGTCCAGGGGAACGACCCCGCCTTCGACCACCCCGGAGTCCACCCGGACACCTGGGCCTCCCGGCTCCCGGAGATAGCTGATCCGTCCGGGTGACGGGGCGAAGCCCCGGAACGGGTCCTCCGCGTAGACGCGGCACTCGATGGCGTGGCCCCTGGGAACCAGCTCCTCCTGCTTCCACGAGAGTGGCTCTCCCAGGGCGATCCGGATCTGCTCCTGCACCAGGTCGACGCCGTACACCTCCTCCGTTACGGGGTGCTCCACCTGAAGCCGCGTGTTCATCTCCAGGAAGTAGAATTCCCCTTCGGCATCGAAAAGGAACTCGACGGTCCCCACCGACCGGTAACCCGAAGCGCGCACCACGGCCAGCGCGGCCTCGAAGAGCCGGCTCCGGACCTCCGGGGTGATGACGGGCGAGGGGCATTCCTCGACGACCTTCTGATGACGGCGCTGGATGGAGCACTCCCGCTCGCCGACGGCCACGGCGTTGCCGTGGGAATCCGCCGCCACCTGGACCTCGATGTGCCGCGGCCGCTCGGCCAGCCGTTCCACGTAGACGCGGTCGTCGCCGAAGTAGGCCGCCCCCTCGGACCGCGCCCGGTCGAGGGCGGCGGCCAGCTCTCCGGGGCCGTCCACGCGGCGCATCCCCTTGCCGCCGCCCCCGGCCACGGCCTTGAGCAGAAGGGGGAAGCCGTGTTCCTCGGCGAAGGCCTCCAACTCCTCCAGGCTCTCCAGGGGGTCGAGCAGCCCGGGAATCAACGGGGCGCCGGCCTCCCTGGCCAGGCGCCGCGACGCGGTCTTGGAGCCCATCAATCGGATGGCCTCGGGCGGAGGTCCCACCCAGGTCAGACCGGCCTCCTGGACCCGCTCGGCGAACTCGGCGTTCTCCGCCAGGAAGCCGTAACCCGGATGGACCAGGTCGACTCCACTGCGCCGGGCCACCCGGATCACGGCGTCCATGTTCAGGTAGCTCTGGCTGGCGGGCGCCGGACCGATGGGGTGGGCCTCGTCCGCCATCAGGACGTGGGGGGCCAGCCGGTCGACCTCCGAGTAGACGGCCACGGTGCCAATGCCCATCTCCCGGCAGGCCCGGACAATGCGGACGGCAATCTCACCACGGTTGGCGATCAGCAGTTTCATGTTCCGGCTCATTGTAAAATGTTGCTGGCGGCCTCCGGCCGCCGCCGCATCCCGCTCCAAGACTGTTTCACTCGGTCCAGCACGACCCCCATCTTGGCTCCTTTCAGCCCTCGTCACAGCGGAATGTTGCTGGCGGCCTCCGGCCGCCGCCGCATCCCGCCCCAAGAGTGTTTCGCTCGGTTCAGCATCACCGCCATCTTGGCTCCTTTCAGCCCTCGTCACAGCGGAATGTTCCCGTGTTTCTTGGGGGGCATGGTGTCCCGTTTGGTCTCCAGCATGGCGAAGGAGGAGATCAGCTTCCGCCGGAGCAGGCGGGCCTGGATGACCTCGTCGATGTAGCCCCGCTCCGCCGCCACGAAGGGGTTGGCGAACTTCTCCTGGTAAAGGGCTACCAGCCGGGCCCTTTCCGCATCGGGGTCCTCCGCCGCGGCGATCTCGCGTCGGTAGAGGACGTTGACGGCGCCCTGGGGTCCCATGACGGCGATCTCCGCCGTCGGAAAGGCCAGGTTGATATCCGTGCGGATGTGCTTGGACCCCATGACGCAGTAGGCCCCGCCGTAGGCCTTTCGTGTGATCACCGTGACCTTGGGGACGGTGGCCTCGGCCAGGGCGTAGAGAAGCTTGGCGCCGTTGCGGATGATCCCGCCCCACTCCTGGGCCGTGCCGGGAAGGAAGCCGGGAACATCCTCGACGATCCACAGGGGGATGTTGAAGGCGTCACAGAAGCGGACGAAGCGGGCCCCCTTGATGGAGGCGTTGATGTCCAGGGTCCCGGCCAGGTGGGCCGGCTGGTTGGCCACGACCCCGACGGAATGGCCGCCGAGCCGGATGAAGCCGACGACGATGTTCTTGGCAAAATGCTCGTGGACCTCCAGGAGCTCCCCGTCGTCGGCCGCAGCACGGATGACCTTGCGGATATCGTACGGCCGGTTGGGATCGTCCGGGACCAGCTCGTCCAGCTCGGGGATCTCCCGGTCCAGGGGGTCGTCGGTGGGAACGACCGGCGGCTTCTCGGCGTTGTTGGACGGCATGTACGAGAGGAGCCGCCGGATCTTGGCAAGGCACTCGGCGTCGGAGGCCGCCGTGAAGTGGGCCACTCCCGACACCGAGTTGTGGGTCATGGCGCCACCCAGCTTCTCCTTGGTCACCTCCTCGTGGGTGACGGTCTTGATGACGTCGGGCCCCGTGACAAACATGTAGGAGGTCCCCTCGACCATCAGCACGAAGTCGGTGATGGCAGGGGAGTACACGGCCCCGCCGGCGCAGGGACCCATGATGGCCGAGATCTGGGGGACGACGCCCGAGGCCAGTGTGTTGCGGAGAAAGATGTCGGCGTAGCCGGCCAGGGAAGCCACGCCCTCCTGGATCCTGGCGCCGCCGGAGTCGTTGAGGCCGACCACGGGGGCCCCGATCTTCATGGCCAGGTCCATGACCTTGCAGATCTTGGCGGCGTTGGTCTCCGAGAGGGAGCCGCCGAACACGGTGAAGTCCTGGGCGAAGACGAAGACCGGCCGGCCGTCCACGCGGCCGTGCCCGCAAACGACGCCGTCCCCGGGCACCTTGCTCTTCTCCATGCCGAAGTCCGTACAACGGTGCTCCACCAGGGCATCCATCTCCTCGAAGCTGCCCTCGTCCAGGAACAGCTCGATCCGCTCACGGGCGGTCAGCTTCCCCTGGGCGTGCTGGCGTTCGATGCGGTCCTCTCCACCGCCCCGGCGGTTGGCCGCGAGCCGCGCCTCCAGGCGCGAGACGATATCCTTCCCCATGGTTGCCTCCTCCACCGTCCGCCACTCGGCCCGCATGTGCATCGAGAGCGGAAAGGCATTGTACCCCACACCCC
>CAZXNA010000141.1:0-7517 GCA_964641295.1 uncultured Thermoanaerobaculia bacterium | reverse complement strand
ACGCTGGCACGTATACGCACCCCGGGTCCCATCGGCCGCCTGGCCCGAGCCGCCCTCCACGAGGACGGTCGGTGTCTCTTCCAGCTGGGCCGACTGGGCGGCACCCGTGGCGACGGCCGCCGCCGCACGGGATGCGCCGGCCGCCGGGATCGAGCTGCCCGCACCGCTGACCTCCATCCAGCGCCGGAGATCGGTGACGATTTCGTCGCACGACTGGTAGCGCTGGGCGGGGTCCCTGGCCATCATGGCGGAGACGATCCGGCGGAGTTCCGGATCGACGTCCGGGTTGAGCTCGCCCACGTCGGGGGGGTCGACCTCGACGATCTTCCGGAGCAGGGCCAGGGGGGAATCGGCCGTGAAGGGCGTCCGGCCCGCCAGCATCTCGAAGAAGGTGGCGCCCAGGGAGTAGATGTCGGAGCGCTGGTCTGCGGGATTGTCCATGCACTGCTCGGGGGAGAGATAGCCCGGGGTACCCATCAGCATCCCGGTTGCCGTCAGGCGCGTGGCGGCCTCGGGTGCCAGGGCCAGCCCGAAATCGGCGATCTTGACGATACCCCGTTCGTCCACCATGAGGTTTCCCGGCTTGATGTCCCGGTGGAGGATGCCCGCCCCGTGGGCCGCCGCGAGACCCGAGGCCGCCTGGAGGATGATGCCTGCGGCCCGCGCAGGCTCGAGGCGACCCTCCTTGCGGATCAGCTCCTGGACACTCGTACCCTTGACGTACTCCATGACGAAGTAGTGCCGCCCGGCGTCCTCACCGACTGTGTAGATCTGGACGATGTTGGGGTGGTTGAGGGCGGCGGCCGCCCGGGCCTCGCGGTCGAAGCGCTGGACGTAGCTGGCATCCTGGGTTAGGTGTGTGCCCAGGACCTTGATGGCCACGAAGCGGTCCAGAGAGGGATCGTGGGCTTTGTAGACAACGCCCATGCCGCCCCGGCCCAGCTCCTCAACAATGGTGTATTGACCGATCCGATCTTCCATCCCTCAGCCTCCCCGTGCTCGTTCGATCGAGAGGGGCCATTCTACCACTCAACGCATTTGCCCCTTCCTCCGTAGAAGAGAATGGAGACGACGATCGGCCGAACCTCCTTCCTCGACGATCGGACTCAACCTTCCTTCCTTGAACCATTTTCCCGCCGGAAACCCGGCGGGAAAATGGTGTTGGATCACACTGATCGCCGTGAAAACCTGGACGAAAGATGGAAGAGGAAGAAGGCGAGCCACGGATTGGCAGCCGACTCCCGAGCACCGTTGAGAGAAACGAGGCGAGAGTATCCGAACGGCTCCTGGTTGCGACTGGGCCGCCTCAGTCCTCCTCCCCTGCGGCCAGGGAGGCCAGGCCGGCCGGGTCCAGGATGACGATGGTGTGGCCCTCGGCGCGGATCAATCCCTCCTCCTCGAAGCGGCGGAAGGTCCGGGAGAGGACTTCGGGGGCCGTGCCGCACTGGGCGGCCACCAGGTGGCGGGCCTCGGGGAGCTCGACGGTGTCGCCAGGATGGAGATCCCGGCGCTTGGCCCTGGCGATGAGGAAGAGCGCCAGGCGCTCCTCGACGCGCCGCTGGGTCAGAAGCACGAGCTTGGAGGCCAGGTGCCGGGTCCAGCGGGAGATCGAGGCGATCATGCCCAGGGCCAGCTCGGGCTCGTCGCGGGTCATTTCGAGGAGGGTTTTCCGGGGCCATGCCCAGACGACGGAACGTTCGACGGCGATGGCAGTGGCCGGGTAGGTACCTTCCCCGAAGACGGCCGCCTCGGCGAAGCTCTCGCCGGGCCCGACCAGATGAAGAAGGAGCTCCTTGCCGCGGGGCGTGTAGCGCACCAGCTTGATCCTCCCGGACTTGACGGCAAAGATGGCGTCGGCCGACTGGCCTTCGGAGAAAAGGATCTCTGTCCGGTGGATGACCTTCTCCCGGGCCGCCGACTCGAGCCGCTCCTGGACCCGCTCCGGGGCGAAGCGCAGCAGGGGAACCTGGCGGATGTGGACTTCCTCGCCCATGGCACCAGTATACGGTGGCGAAGGGGGTGCGGGGTGAAGGGTGGCGAGTGTGGAGCGAGACACGGGAGACGAGGGGGCAGGGGGCGTCGGCGTGAGGGGCCGTGCCGGGGGATCGTCATGGCTGTCTGTTGACATATCTCACGTCCGGGAAGAAGATGTGCGGCGGACAGGGTAATGAAGCGGTACCGCACCATCGCCTGGCTCGTCAACGTGGCAACGGTTCTCGTTGCCTGGCACGGGATCCTTCTCTCCCTGCCCCACACCCATCATGACAACGACGTGCCCCGGTACGCCGCCGTGTGCGAAGCGACCCGTGCGGGCTCCTCGGTGGTCCACCTTCATCCGGCGCCGGGGCTGATTCCGCCCCATGGCTGTCTGGCATGCCTCGTTTCCTCGGTCCATGGAACGCCGGTTTCCTGGCACGAGAGCGTGGCGTTCCACGCCGCCGTGGCCATCCGGACCGTCCGGGTCAACTGCCGGCGGGCGGACTCCTACCGTGACCTCCCTTCCCTCCGGGCGCCCCCCTCCATGGCCTGAGCCTTCGGCGTCCCGTTCGACATTCCACAGTCGACACAAGGAGGGAAATATGAGTTTTCGGTGCAGTGCAGCACTGGCCCTGGCCCTCACCATGGGGGCAGGATCGTGGGCGTTGGCCCAGGAAGCGGGGAGCTCCGCCCCGGGTCCGCAGCCGACGGCCGATCGGGTCGAACAACTTGAAAGAACAGTGGAGACGCTCAGCCAGCAACTGGCCGAGATTCGAAAAGAGCTGGCCGAGCTCAAGGCGGAGCGGGAGGCCGCTCGCCAGAAGGAAGAGATGGAGAAGCTGCGTCGGGAAGCGGCGGCCGAGGCGGCCAAGCCCGCACCAACGACAGCTTCCGGGGTGGATACGACGACCCGGTTCGTCTCCGGAACACGGATGCAGCCACAGCTCAATCCGGAGATCTCGGTGACCGGCGACCTGTT
This sequence comes from uncultured Thermoanaerobaculia bacterium, assembly GCA_964641295.1. GTDB lineage: Bacteria > Acidobacteriota > Thermoanaerobaculia > Thermoanaerobaculales > Sulfomarinibacteraceae > JAADFK01. Next base: position 4,561 of record CAZXNA010000141.1, on the reverse strand, counting down.
CTTCGTCGGCGGGAACCACCAGCTCGAGGAGTTTCAGGCGCGGCACTTCGAACTGGACATCCAGTCCTACCTCGACCCCTACACACGGCTCCACGTGGTCTTCGGGTATCACACTCCCCACTACGAATCGACCTTCGGAGCACCGGAGGACGAATCCGGGTACGTGCCCGGTGGATGGGGGCTCGGCGAGGGTTACGTGACGTGGCTCAACCTGCCGGGCAGCCTGAGCTTGACCGTCGGAAAGAAACGACAGCAGTTCGGGGTCCTGAACCGCTGGCACCTGCATGCCCTGGACCAGACCGACCTGCCCTGGGTACTCCAGGAGAGCTTCGGTGATCACGGCCTGAGCGGAACCGGGGTCTCCCTGGACTGGTTGATGCCCCGTCTGTGGGCCACCACCAATGAGCTGACCGTCGAGGTGACCAATGGTGACAACCACGTGGCCTTCGCCGGAAGCAGCTGGGAACATCCGTCGCTGCTGGCGCGGCTCAAGAGCTACTGGGATCTGACGTCCAACAGCTATCTCGAGTTCGGTCTCGATGGCCTCCACGGGAAGGCCGATGAAGACGGGCATCGGAATCACGACTTCTGGGCGCTGGACGCCACCTACAACTGGTATCCTGCGGGTAAGGAGCTGTACCGTGAGCTGACCTTCCGGGGGATGTTGCTCCGCTCCATCCTCGACCTGGAGGACGGGGGAAGCCGCCGCGCCTGGGGCGGCTACCTTTACGGCCAGTACAAGTTCTCGCCCCACTGGATCACCGGCCTCCGCTACGACCGCGTCTTCGATCAGAGGGAGGCGGGCCACAGCTACTGGGGCTTCTCGCCCTACCTGACCTTCTGGCAGTCGGAGTTCGTCCGCCTTCGCGGTCAGTTCTCCTACCGCAAGGACGATCTCTTCGGCATCGACAGGCGTTTCGAGCTGCAATTGACGGTGGCGGCCGGCCCCCACAAACATGACACCTACTGAGGAGGAGAGATGAGAACACTCCGGAACATTCTTGCCGGACTGGTTATTCTCGCCGGGGCCGGCTGGCCTGGGGCCGCCTGGGCCAAGGTCCACGTGGTGACGACCCTCCAGGATTACGCAGCCATCGCCCGGGAGCTCGGCGGGGACAGAATCGAGGCTCAGGCCATCATCGCGGGTAACGCCGATCCCCACCACATCAAACCGAAACCCTCCTACGCCCTGATGCTGAGGAAGGCCGATCTCTTCGTCAGCACGGGCTTGGACCTGGAGCTCTGGGCGCCCGTCCTGGTCAACAAGGCGGGCAATCCCCGCATCGTCGACGGTGCCCCCGGCTACGTGGCGGCCTCCCACGGTGTCCGGCTGCTCCAGAAGCCCAAATCCCTGGACCGCTCGGGTGGCGACATCCATGTCTACGGCAATCCCCACATCCAAACCTCCCCCCTCAACGCCATGATCATCGCCCGCAATATCGCCACGGGGCTCTGCAAGGTCGATCCCGATGGTTGTTCCCTCTACAAGGAAAACCTGGCGGCCTTCGATCGTCGAATCGAGGAGAGGCTCTATGGAAGGGAGCTGATCGATCTCCTCGGTGCCGAGACCCTCGACGGTCTGGCGGCCAACGGCCGGTTGATCCCATTCCTGGAGGAGCACGGCCTGATGGACAAGTTGGGCGGTTGGCTCCAGGAGGGTCTGGTCTTCCGTGGGCAGAAGATCATCTGCTACCACAAGAACTGGGTCTACTTCACGACGCTCTTCGGGCTCGACGTGGTCGACTACGTGGAGGCCAAGCCGGGGATCCCGCCGACGGCGCGGCACGTGGCCCAGCTGATCGACACGATCAAGAAGGAGAAGATCCGTGTTCTTCTGGCCGCCAACTACTTCGAACGGCGCAAGCCACAGCTGATCGCCGACCGCACGGGGATCATCCCGGTCGTCGTGCCCACATCGGTGCACGGTGAGCCCGGCGTTGACACGTATTTCGACCTGATCGACACCTGGGTGGGCCGGCTGCGGAGCGCCTTCGCGAAGGCCGGAGCCTCGCCGGTGATCGCAACGAGCGAGGGAACGACCTCGATCAAGCCCTGATGGGATGGGGCCGGCGTCGTCCGGGCGCCGGCCCCATGACCTTGTCCGATGGAGAGGACGATGATCGAAATGCTGAGCTTCATGGCCGCACCCTTCGCCGCCTGCCTTGTGCTGGTGGGGATCCACGCCTACTTCGGGATCCACATCATCGAGCGCCGGGTTCTCTTCGTCGACCTGGCGGTGGCACAGTTTGCGGCGCTGGGTGCCGTCGTGGGCTTTGCCGCGGGGCACCATCCAGGCTCCCTGGGCTCGACCCTCTTTGCCATGGGCTTCGCCACCGTGGCGGCCGGGATCTTCGCCCTGACCCGGATGCGCTACGAGCGCCTGCCCCAGGAGGCCATCATCGGGATCACCTTCGTTGTGGCCTCGGCGGCGGCGATTCTGGTGGCGGACAAGGCGCCCGAGGGTGCGGAGCACATCAAGGAAACCCTGGCCGGGAGCCTGCTCTGGGTGACCTGGCCGACGGTGATCAAGGATCTCATCGTCTACTCGGCCGTTGGCCTGTTTCACTGGCTGCTCAGGAAACGCTTTTTGCTAATCAGCTTCGATCCGGGCGAGGCCTACCGGCGTGGGTGGAACATCCGGTGGTGGGACTTTCTCTTCTACCTCTCCTTCGGCATCATCATCACCTTCTCCGTCGAGATCGGCGGGATTCTGATGGTCTTCAGCTACCTGGTCATTCCGGCCTGCATCGCCATCCTCCTGTCGGCCGACATGAAGATACGGCTGTTACTCGGATGGGGGATCGGCTGGCTGGGTTCGGCGCTTGGGCTGGTGGGCTCCTACGTCTGGGATTTCCCTACGGGTCCGGCCATTGTCGTTGTCCTCGGCCTGATGCTGGTGCTGGCCTGGATGATCGATGTCTTCCGGCGGAGGGTGAGGGGGAGTGAGGCGTGAGGAGCTGCGGGTCAGGGGGGCCGGGGAGAGTGGGGGTTGTGAAACGGTCCTGAGGTTCAGGGTTCCAGGAGCTGGACGAGGGCGGGAATGGCGTCCTCCGCGGGGGCCTGGAGGTTGACGGTTGCGGCGCGCCAGGCCTCGGGCGAAGGCCGGGGATCGACGAGGATGACCGGCACCTTCCGGCGGGCAACCTCGAAGACGAGCCAGGATGCCGGCATCACCTGGAGGGAGGTTCCGACGGCCAGGACGGCCCCGGCGCCCTCCATGAGCTCGTGGGCCTCCTCCATGGCCTTCACGGGCATGGGGTCGCCGAAGAGGACGACATCGGGCCGGACGACGGCACGGCAGGACGGACAGCGCGGTGCCGGGGGCCAGGCGGGGAGCTCCCCACTTCGGTAGCGCTCCCCGCAGCGCGGGCAGTGGGCGGTCTCGACGGTACCGTGGATCTCGACGACATGAGAGCTGCCGGCGCGCTGGTGGAGCCCGTCGATGTTCTGGGTGATGACGGCCTGAAGCAGGCCGATGGCTTCCAGACGCGCCAAGCCCTCGTGGGCGGGGTTGGGCTGTGCCTCCTCGAGCTGGTGGCCCAGGGGGCCGAAGAGCTCCCAGCAACGCTCCGGGTCGCTCCGGAAGGCTGAGGCCGTACCGTACTCTTCGATGGGGTAGCGGGCCCAGATACCGTCCGAGGCACGGAAGGTAGGGATCCCGGAGGCGGCCGACACGCCGGCGCCCGTGAAGGCGACGGCCGGCTGCCCTTCACGGAGGATTCGCGCGGCCTGGCGGAAGGGATCGGGAAGGACGACCATGCTTTGCCGATTGTACCCGAGGCGCGGTCGGGAGTGGGAGAGGCGGGATGGGGAGAGGAGGGGCTTGCGGAGTGTTGCCGGGGAGTAGAATTGAACGGGAGGTCGTCATGAAGCTTGCCGTTTGGATGCTCGTTTCGTTGTTGATGCCGGTGGGCGTGTGGGCTGCCCAGACGAAGCCGGGCCCGACGCGGGCCGAGGTGGAGGCGCAGATGGGGCTGCGCTCCGAGGGAGACCTGGTGCGCGGTCAGATGGACACCGTGGGCTTTGTCGTGACGGCAGGGCAGGCGGAGGATGCCATCGGGCGGGCGCTGGCCGACGAGCGGGATGCCCTGGCAGCCGACCGGCGGCGGCTGGCTGGACGGCGTGTCGCAGGCGTTATTTGTCCCCACGACGATCACCTCTACGCCGGACGCGTGTACGTCCACGCGACGGAGCTGGTCGACGCGCCCCACGTGGTGATGATCGGTGTCTTCCATATGGCGCGGCTTTGGGGACTCTCGGATGTGCTGGTCTTCGACCGCTTCACGGCGTGGCACGGGCCCTGGGGTCCCGTGACGATCGATCCCATGCGGCAGGAGCTGCTGGCCGCCCTGCCCGCTGACGATGTCGTGGTCGACGACACCATGCATTGCCGCGAGCATTCCCTGGAGGCCATCGTCCCCTTCCTGCAGCGGCACGATCGTGAGGTGGAGATCGTGCCGATCCTGGTGCCCTACATGGTCTGGGACCGCATGGGAAAGCTGGCGGGGGACCTCTCCGGGGCCCGGGACGCGGGGATGCGGCGACTCGGCGTCCGACCAAG
>CAZXNA010000140.1:0-7541 GCA_964641295.1 uncultured Thermoanaerobaculia bacterium | reverse complement strand
TCTTCCCCGTCCCAGATTGCGAAGGGCCCGTTCCAGGAAGTGCAGGTGATTCCCGGTCACGCGGCGGGTGGCCTCGGGATCACCAGCCTCCACGGCTTCGTAAATGGCCAGAATCTGATCCCGGAGCTCGGCCCCCGTCTCGGCCTGGGACGCCAGGAGCTGGACGCTGTCGGGAAAGCCCGGCAAGGAGCTCCAGACGTTCTCCGCCAGGTGGGAGAACAGGGTGTTGTGGGTGGCCCTGGCCAGGAGGGAGAAGAACCGGGTGTAAGCCTGGCCCCACCGGGGACGCAGGACCAGATCGGATCCGTCGAGATCTCGGAACCAAGCGGCCAGTCCCCCGATCTCCGCCAGGTCAGCCGGGGTGCGCCGCCGTGCCGCCAGCTCCGCTGCCGCAGTGTCCACCACACGCCGGATTTCCAGGAGCTCCCAGACCCGGGCCGGATCGGCGGCCACCAGCTCTTCCAGGCGCTCCCCGACGACGGCCGGCAGCGTCGTGGCCACGTAGGTTCCCGAACGCGGACGGATCCGCAACAGCTTCCTGGCGGCCAGCGTCCGGATGGCCTCTCGCAGGGTCGGCCGGCTGACCCCCAGGCGGCGTGCCAGGACGGTCTCGCCCGGCAGCTTGCTCCCGGGCGGGAGGGTGCCGTCGGCGATCCGCCGTGCCAGCTCCTGGGCCACGCGTCCCGCCGCCGTCGTGCGGTCTTCCTTCAAAAGTGTCTGGTCAGACCACATTGGATCAGTGTAGCACGGGTGTCAACAACATCGAACTCCAAGACCTCCTTGAAAGAGCGAGGAAGGGAGGCAGGGAGTAAAGAGCGGAGACCGACCGGTGAGGAGAAAAACACCACGTAGTTCAACGTATCATCAACATCTCTTACGAATCCGGATTCTGCTCGTCCCGTCCACCAGAACCCCCATCTCCTTGTCCCTTGACTCTTGACAAGGCCTTCGCGCTATGTCTAGAATCTGGTATGACCAGTTTTGATGGAGATCGAAAGCTGCACCGGGCGGTCCTGGTGAACGGCTGTCGAACGCCCTTCTGCCGTTCCGGCACGACCCTCGCCGACATGAGCTCCTACGAACTGGGGCGCTCCGCCGTGGCCGCCCTCCTCCATCGCAGCCGCATCGATCCGGCGCTGGTGGACCTCCTCGTCATGGGAACGGTCATTGCCGATCCGGCGACCTCCAACCTGGGCCGCGAGGTGGCCCTCGGTTCGGGTTTGCCGGATTCCTGCCCGGCCTATTCGGTCACTGTCGCCTGCGTCTCCTCCCTCCAGTCGGCCCTGGACTGCATCCGGGCCATCGAGACCGGTGCGGCCCAGGTGGCCATCGCCGCTGGCGCCGAGACCCTGTCCGATGCTCCCATCCGCTACCAGAGGAGCGTACGCAAGCGACTGATCGCCGCCCAGAAGGCCAGGGGAGCCGGCGACTATCTCAAGCTGCTCAGGGGGCTCCGGCCCAGGAACCTGCTTCCCGAGCCCGTGGCCCTGGCCGAGTTCACCACCGGCGAGATCATGGGCGAGAACGGCGAGCGGCTGGCCAAGCGTCTGGGCATCACGCGGCAGGCCCAGGACGAGTACTCCCTCCGGTCCCACCAGCGAGCCGCCCGGGCCACGGAATCGGGGCTCCTGGGCCTCCAGATCGCTCCCCTCTTCCCCCCGCCACGCTTTAAACCCATCCGCACGGACAATGGTGTCCGCGGCGACACGAGCCTGGAGAAGCTGGCGCGTCTCCGGCCGGCCTTCGACCGCCGCTTCGGCACCATCACCGCGGGCAACAGCTCCTATCTGACCGACGGGGCCTCCGCAGTCCTCTTGATGAGCGAGGAGGCCGCAGCAAGGTACGGGTACCGGCCCCTGGCCGTCGTCCGCTCCGCCTCCACGGCCGCCCTGGACCCCCTGGAGGAACTGCTCCTGGGACCCGCCATCACCGTCCCAAGGGCACTGGAGGCCGCCGGCCTGGAGCTCGAGGATGTGGAGACCGTCGAGCTGCACGAGGCCTTCGCAGCACAGGTCCTGGCCGTGCTCCAGCTCCTGGAGGACCCGGTCTGGGCCCGTGAACGCCTGGGCCGAAAGGAGCCTGTCGGTGCCGTGGAAGCCGAGCGCCTCAATGCATGGGGTGGTTCCCTCTCGGTGGGCCACCCCTTCGGCGCCACAGGCGGCCGGTTGCTGATCACCTGTGCCCACCGCATGGAGCATGAGAACGCCCACTACGGCCTTGTGGCCGCCTGTGCCGCCGGCGCCATCGGCATCGGCATGGTCCTGGAGCGCCCATGAATCCCGAAGATCCGAAACGGAACACCTCCCAGATCGAGGTCGAGATCCGTGAAGGCAGGGTGGCCGTCGTCACCTTCGACCACCCGGACAAGCCCGTCAACACCCTCTCTCCCGCCCTTCTCGAGGAGTTCGAGGCCAGTGTCGCTCCCCTGCTGGACGACCCCGCCGTCGAGGCCCTGGTAATCGCGTCGGCCAAGAGAGACACCTTCATCGCCGGAGCCGACCTGGAGGTCCTTGACGCCATGGCCCGCCCCGAGGAGCCCGCCGCCCTCTCACGGGACGGCAACGCCCTCCTCTCGAGGATCGCCAGCTCTCCCAAGCCCGTGGTCGCCGCCGTCCACGGCGCTGCCCTGGGTGGCGGCATGGAGGTGGCCCTGGCCTGCCACTACATCCTGGCCTCGGACGACCCGGCGACGGTCTTCGCCCAGGCCGAGGTCATGCTGGGCCTGATTCCCGCCGGAGGCGGCACCCAGCGCCTCGTCCGGAAGATCGGCCTGTCCGCGGCTCTCCCGCTCCTGCTGACAGGGAAGCGGATTCGTGCCCGCAAGGCCCACCGCCTGGGCCTGGTGGACGCCCTGACAACACCGGGGGGTATCGCCGGCACGGCCGTCCGGGCCGCCCTCGGCCTCCTGGACGGCACCATCACGCCGCGGCGGCGCAAGCCCTCCCTCCTCGACCGGGCCGTCCGCCTGGGGCCCGTGCGCTCCATGGTTCTCTCAGCAGCGCGCAAACAGGTGGCCCGGCAAACTCGTGGCCTCTACCCGGCACCCTTCGCCATCCTCGAGTGCGTCGAGACCGGGCTCAAGCACGGCATGGAGCGGGGGTTGGAATGCGAGTCCCGCCACTTCGGCGAGCTGGTCATGAGCCCCCAGAGCCGGGCCCTGCGCTGGCTGTTCTTCGCCACCAACGAGGCCAAGAAGCAGGCCCACCCCGTCCCGCCGCGCCCCATCAACCGCCTGGCCGTCCTCGGGGCCGGATTCATGGGCTCGGGGATCGCCTCGGTTTCCCTCGGGCTCTGCCCCGTCGTCGTCCGTGACATCTCCGACGAGGCCCTGGTCGCCGCCGCAAAGGCGGTGGAACGCGGACTGGTCAAGCAGACGCGTTCCGGGGCCATCCGCCGGATCGAGGCCGACCGGCGCCGCTCCCGCCTTCACCTGACCCTCGACATGGAGGAGATCGCCGGCGCCGACCTGGTCATCGAGGCGGTCTTTGAGGATCTGGAGCTCAAGCGAAAGGTCCTGGCCCAGGCCGAGGAGGTGCTCGATCCGGAGGCCGTCTTCGCCACCAACACCTCCGCCCTCCCCATCACCAGGATCACCGAGAACGCACGTCACCCCGAGCGCGTCCTCGGCATGCACTACTTCTCGCCCGTACCGAAAATGCCTCTGCTGGAGATCGTCGTGGCCGAGAAGACCTCCCCCGAGGCCGTGGCCACGGCGAGGGCCTTCTGCGTCGCCCAGGGCAAGACGCCCATCGCCGTCAAGGACGGGCCGGGCTTCTACACGACGCGGATCCTGGCCCCCTACCTCAACGAGGCCATGCTGCTCCTGGAAGAGGGCGCCGCCATCGAGGAGCTGGACCGGGCCATGAAGGACTTCGGTTATCCCGTGGGACCCATGGCTCTCCTGGACGAGGTGGGCATCGACGTGGGCGCCCACGTGGCCCTGGACCTGGGGCAGGTCTACGCCCACCGCGGGCTGGGCGCCTCCAGGATCCTGCCCCTCCTTTATGAGAAGGGGTACAAGGGACGCAAGAACGGCAAGGGGTTCTACGTCTACCCGCCCAAGGGCGCCAGGGGCCGCAAGCGGCCCAATGAGGAGATCTACCGCATACTCGGCACCGTCCCCCGGAAGAAGCTCCCGGCGGAGACGATCCAGGACCGCCTTGCCCTGGTCATGGTCAACGAGGCCGCCCACTGCCTGGGCGAGGGCGTCATCGCCTCGCCGCGGGACGGCGACCTGGGCGCCGTCCTGGGCCTGGGATTCCCACCCTTCCGGGGTGGGCCCTTCCACCACGTGGACGCCACCGGCGTTTCGAGTCTCGTCGACCGTCTCAAGGGCCTGGCAGAACACCACGGTCCCCGTTTCGAACCGGCGCCTGCCCTCCTGGAGCTGGTGGATCGCGGCGGGAGGTTCTTCCCGTGATCGCCACCGCCGGCTTCCGTGCTCCCGACCTTTCTTCTACAATATTGGGTTCGTCCCTCGGACGAACAGGCGCGGCCGTTTCCGCGAGATTCCACGAAAGGGGTCCGTCATGGATCTGGTGAGCCGATTCGAGAACGCCGCCGTCCGTGCCAAGGAGCTGGGGGAGCAGCCCAACGAGACGCTCCTCCAGCTCTACGCCCTCTACAAGCAGGCCACGGCCGGAGACGCCTCGGGGAAACGTCCCGGCATGTTCGATCTCGTGGGCCGGGCCAAGTTCGACGCTTGGAGCTCCAGATCCGGCATGAACCGTGAAGAAGCCATGGAAGCCTACATCGAGCTGGTGGACCGGCTCTCCGGAGCCTGAGGAACGCCAAGGATGAAATCCCACCGGGTACCTCCGCGGAGCACGGCCGACCTCTCCAGGCACGATCCACGGGAAACGGGATCGTTCGAGGGAGGCAAGAAGGAGGGACTGGCCGGGCTCCGGCGCGCCAACGGGGAGCCGGTGGAACTCCAGCGGGTTCCCCACGCCGAGCACGAGCCCCGGCTCCTGTTCGTGGCCACCGTGGTGCGGGACACGCTGCGATCCCTTCGCCCGCACTACCCGGAAACCGCCGAGGATCTCGGCGACATCGTCGTGGAGTAGGAGGTTGTTCATGGAGCCATTGGCCGTATGTCGTGGATGGGGACGGCCCGGAATCCGGGTCACGGTCCTCGGTTCTTGCTTCCTGCTGGCCCTCGTCCTCCCAACGCCCAGGGCCGGGGCGCAGAGCTGCTTCCAGTCCTGGAACCGGCCCGTCGTTTGCCAGCTTCGGGTGGAAGCTCGTGACGCGAACGGCCGCTGGAGGAGGGTCGACGGCGGAGACCGCCTCCGAATCCCGGCCGGCGGAAGCATGGAGCTCCGCGTCGAAGCCCTGGATCAAGGTGGTTGGAGCTTCCCCAACGACCGCCTCAAGGTCGGTATCGATCTCGGGCGGGACTGCCAAAGCCTGGTCCACCTGGCCGAAGACTCCGGCGACGGGCGGTACCGGCTGGTGGCGGGATCACAACGGGGCCGCTGCGAGGCCACCCTGTGGTTGCCGGGGAACATGAACCTGGACACGCCCATCCGGCTCGAGGTCGTCTCCAGGGCCCGCGCCGGATACACCCACGCACAGGCTCGCTTCGTCGCCCGCCGCCTCTACCTGGCCATCCTCGGCCGGGAACCCGACCCCACCGGGTGGAACGGAGCCACCCAGGAGATCCAGCGCGGCCGGCTCAAACAGCAGATCCGGGCCATGGTCGTGAGCGCCGAGTTCCGGTCGAGGCAGAGGAGCCTGTCTCCCCCCCAGTTCCTCGAGGAGCTGTACCGGGGCCTTCTGGACCGGGAACCCGATTCCAAGGGCGTCCGGACCTACCTGCGGCGTCTTGAACGGGGCCAGACCGCCGAGGTCATCTACGACATCATCCGGTCCGAGGAGTTCGAGAAGAAGCTCCTCGGCTCGAGCCAGCCCCACTCCATCCATGAAGTGCGGCCGGGGAGGTGAGGACGATGTTGGGTCTTGCAAGGTTCCGCGGCTCACAACGTGAAGAGACGCCGGAGTTCTCTGACGCCATCCCCGTCTTCCGCCGCCACGCCGCCAGGGCCATGTCCGAGGAGCGATGGGCATCGGCCCTGATCTTCCTCGATCGCATCCTGGAGATCGAGCCCCAGAACACCGAGGCGTGGTTGACCAAAGGCCACATCCACCTCTTCGGAAGGGGCGACGAGCAGGCCGCCATCGCGTGCTACCGGAAGGTGATCGTGCTCGGCGGCTACGACACGAAAAACCCCCACGTCCAGAAGGCCCAGTCGACCCTCGAACGCCTCCTCAAGCGCCTGGCCTGAGCCCACATCCCCGTCCAACCTTTGCCTGCGTGCGGCGACTGCCTGGCCCGGGAGATTGCCCCGTCGCCTCGCCCTTCGCAATGACGGCAGAGAAGAACGGCCTCACGCGCCCAACCAATCCTGCCACCCTCTCCACCTCTCCCCTGCTCCCCCGCTCCCCTGGTACACTCTCGCGGAGATCGAGCGTGGAGGAACCGCCCATGAGCCCGTGGAAAGCCGCCGTACTGCTGACCGTCCTGACCGCCATCCCCGTGGCCTCGACCGCCTCCGAGAAGCCCAAGGAACCGGGGGAGGGCGTCCGGCTGGAGGCCGCCCTCAAACACGCCCTTGCCAACCCGGGCGAACGGTCTGGCATCCGGATCGAGGCCAGCGGACACCTGGGCCCCGATCTCCACTTTTTGACACTCTACGGGAGGGGCGTCGGCTTCTGGAACCGGGAGCGTCAGTTCCAGCTGGACTCCTCCCAGGTAGAGCAGGCCATCCGTATCGTTCTCAAGCACCACCTGTGCCGCCTCCCGGAGAACATCGGGGGTGAGGAGGAAGAACCGGTTATCGAGGAACGTCCGGGGCCGCCCCACAAGCGGGGCGGCAATCCGCGCTTCCTCGTCCGGATCCTGACCATCACCGTCGACGGCCTCTCCAAGACCATCACCCAGGAGGGCGCCACTCCGGAAGGGATCCCCCTGGAGCACGGCCTCGCCGAGCTGGCTTCCCTCTGCCGGAAGCCGGCGGAGCAGGGAATCGGGGCCCACAGCCTGAAGGAAGGCCTGTCCCTGTTGGCGCAGGGGAAGCTGGCGCCTGAAGCGCTGATCCTCTCGGTCAACGCTCCCCAACTCCGTTCTCTGAAAGACAACACTGATCAGGGCTGGATCCTGAGGATCGAGCACGGCCGTGTGCTCGCCCAGTCCCACACCCTCGGGGCAGGGTACGTCACCATCACCGACCGCCCCATGGACGCCCGGGAGGCCCGGGAGCTGGCGAAGCAGCTCCTGGCCGCCGGCATCACGACGCTGCCCGGCCAGGTCAACACGCCCGGCTACCTGCACATCCAGCTCAGGGTGCTCTCCGACACCACCCAGGTGATGGCCCGAACCTATTCCCGCAAGCCCACACCACAAGCCGCCAAAGCGGCCCAGACCTTCCCCTCCATCCGTCACCCCCTGCTCCCGGCCTGGGCGCGGGACCCCGTGGAGCGGGAACCCACCAAACTCCGAACGCTCCACCACCAACCTTCTCGCACCCACGTCGCGCATA
>CAZXNA010000139.1:0-7755 GCA_964641295.1 uncultured Thermoanaerobaculia bacterium | reverse complement strand
CCCTCCACGGACCCAGAAGATTTCGCACCATTGATCAATCTTGACAATCGCAACGGCGCAACCCAGATTCAATCTCGTAGGTACCTTCGACAAGGAAGTGTCGTACGCCCAACAGGGTGTGTTGTGCACCCAACGAAGATGTGTTCCTGGTCGGAGCATGCCACAAGGGGGAGTCATGAAACGAAACACCGCAGTCGTCGTTCACTTTTTCGTCCTGGCCATGGTGGCTGTTCCATTTCTGAGCATGGCCGGCGGAGCGCTGAAGCTGACCGCCGTAAGCTTCCCGCTGCCCACAAACAGCGAGCCGATTCGGCTGTCCACGCTGACTTACGGGGGGTTCGGGGGCACCGTCGAAGTCACCTCTGTCCGGCTCGAGATTGTCTCGAAGGAAGGTGAGGATCCGGTCCGCGCGGTCTGGAGATTCACCGGAGAAAACGGCAAGCCCCAGGTCCGGAGGGTACGGATCAGAGTTTCCCTGCTCGACAACGCCAAGAAGCGGATCGCTTCTTCCAGGAAGACGGTACTCTTCAAGAGTGCCGGCGCCGAGCAGAAGTTCGTGATCAAGATGAAGGTCAAGGCGCAGACGTTGGCTCGCGCCCAGCGTGTCCGCGTTCAGGTCGACTTCCTTCCCATGTAGCCCGTTCCCAACCCAAGACCCTCGTGGAGACGGAGCAGCTCTCGATCCGGAAACGAGCGGTTTCTCTTCACGATCAAGGAAAGAAGGGATTTTCCGCGGAGGCGTCCCCCGGCGCGCCGTAGGGTGGAGCCGGCAGACTCACGCCGAGATCAAAGTTAGCGCCGTTTCCGGACGAAAACCAGCCCGGCCTTCCTGTACCTCGCCCGGGCTGATTCGTGGTGCGTGATCCGGGCCCCTGGGGCCACGGTTCCCATGCCGGGCGGGTGGTACACGCAAGATCGCCGTCATGCACGGCGGCTGCCGTCTCCGTTGTCCCCGGCGATTGACGGATTCCGGCGCCGGTGTTAACCTCCCGGCCGCGTTGGACGCCATTTGACGTTCTACGACACCTTTGGAGCCCCCACCCATGAACCTGATTGAATCCGTCAAGAAGCTCTTCGTTCCCCAGGGTCCGCCCGCCGACGTCCGCCTGGGACGTAACGACATCTGCTGGTGCGGCAGCGGCAAGAAGTACAAGAACTGCCACCTGGCGTCCGACGAGCGCAAGCGGGCCGCCCGGCGCGCCGGTCCCTGAGGCGCTCCCGGACCGGAGCGATCGGGACCTCGAGCCAGCGGCGAAAAACTACACCCGCCGATCTTCCTTGAGACGGCCCTGGGAGCCGCGCGACTCGCCTCACCAGGCGGAGCCGCCGCCCACGGACCAGGTGTTTTCCCATGTGAAACCGTAGGCCTGGGGATTGGCATCCGGACTATAGAACCAGCCGTCCGAACGGCTGCGCCGCCGGAGATCGTTGCGGACGAGATTGAAGACGGCACCGCCGCCGGCGATGCGTGCCGCGGTGCCCTTGACCGAGAAGGTGAAGCGCAGCACACGGTGGGATTCGTCCAGGACGATCTTCAGGCGATTCCCGGAGATCGTGAAGCGCCCCGAGAGGATCCGGTCCTCCGGTCCGAAATAGACGGTTCCGTCCTTGAAGAACGCCCAATAGCTGCCGTCCTGGGCCTTCCACTTGCCATGAAGATCGCCGCCGCCGGACGGCTCCCCTGCGTTTTGGGGCCCGCCGGAGACCGTGCCCACCTTGCCCGCCGGCAGGAAAATGAAGAACGTCTCTCCGTTCTTGAGGAAGAGGGAACCCCCCGCGGTGCAGGCGGACATCCTGGGAAAACCCGGGATGCCGGTGACCACGAGCTTCCCGCCAGAAACGGCGTACCGGCCCTTGACCGAGGCCCCGCCCGAAGAGATCAGCTCCATGACGCCCTTCCCTCCGAAGCGGAGGCGCTCCCCCGTTCTGCCAAGGAACGCGCGGCCCCGCACGTCGCAGGGGCAGCGGCCCCAGGCCAGGGATACCCGGGCCAACTCCACGGTGTTGTTCTCCCCATCGGTGAGGACCAGCCGGTCGCCCTGCCGTGACCAGCCATAAGCGATGGGCCCCGCCCCTCCTTGGAGTACGACCTTCCTCCCGGCCACTTCGAAGGATCCCGAGAGGGTTCGCCCCGGAACGAACCACAGGAAGCGGCCGGATGGAGCGAACCCCGCAACCAGCCCCATGGGCGAGGCCCAGAGACCTGCAAGACCCCCTGCAGTCTGCTCCCCGGTCATTGCCGGCGAAGGCTTGTTGGGTGGCACTGGAACGGGCGGCGCCTCGCTCCCGGGAGCGGCCCGCGCCCGCCGGCAACGCAGGATCCCCCCATCGGACAGGTGGAGGACCAGGGTGTTCGCGGAAAGCTCCACGGCCAAAGCGGCCCAGGAGCCGCCGGTTTCCATCTCGAGCCCATCCTCCTCCGTGAAGGCGTACAGACCCGACTGGACGCTGCCGTCACCCTTCTCCCAGCGGTAGGTCCCGGTGGACGGATCGAAGGTGAGGGTGGACGGCGGATCGGCGCACCTCCAGGAACCACCGATGTCCTTCGGGGACCGGCCGGCCGCAGGAACGGCCACGGCCACGAGCACCAACACCACGAGGAGCCGCCGCACCCCAGTTGAACGGGGGAAACTATCCATGTTCACCACCCAAGTATCGTACCGAGAAAGCCAATGGCTGCGAGCACGAATCCCAGGACGAAGAGCCACAGGACCTTCGGAGCCTGACCGTCCCCCTCACGGAGTGCAGCGTAGGCCCTCGGATGGTGGATCTGCAGGCCAAAAAGGAAACCCTTTATCACTCCGGCTCTTGGAAGCGCAACGGCCATCCAGGTGACCGTGAGGATCATGGCAACGGGGCCGACCCAGAACAGCTTCCCCAACCACATCCCATTCGCCTCCCCTGTGGTCCCGGACCTCCTGCCGGGCGATTTCAACACGTGTGGTATCTGTCACCATTCTAACCCGTACCATTCATCATCCATCTTCTGCAGGACGCCATGGGTCATGTCTGGCGGTGCTTTCCCCGCTCGAAGTGCCTCAAGCACGCTTGTGCTGGCGAAGAGCCCACCCCGCCCGTTCCGCGATCTCGACGCCGGTGACGGCGCAGCGGAGCCGGTCTCCATGGCGCTCGAAGGGGATGGCCGACAGGCGGTGGGATCGTTCCTCGATGGTGACCTCCACGCGGGCCAGCAGGTCCGGCTTCTGCACCTCCTCCCCGACCACCATGTGACGGACGAGGGTCATGGCATCCTCCAGGCGGAGGATGCCGCCGGTCACCGGTTCCCGGGGCACCTCGCCAACGGCGCCCCACACCCGGCCCAGGGCCGCGGCCAGGCGCGTCAGCTCGCCGATGGCCAGCTCGAAGGCCGGGACGACGAAAGTACGCTCGCCCCTCCACCCCTCGGTGGCCCTGCCGTCGGCGCAGACGCGACCGCTGACCTCCACCTCCGCCTCGACGATCCAGGCGGGCTTCCACAGCTCCGCTCGCCGCCCCGGCGCCGGCAGCAGCCCCGTGGCCTCGATCTGTTTGAGGCCCGAGTCGCCGAGCACCGCCCCGGTCCCGCAGTGGTCGCAGAGGAAGAGCACGTCCAGGGGCTCGGCGTGAAGGGCCGAGCCGCACGAGGGACAGTCCAGGGGGATCAGGCGGACCGTCATCGCAGCTTCTCCAGGGCCGAGACCAGCTTGGCCGCCAGCTCGTCCGGCTGATCCGGCATGGCCTCCTCGGGCTTGAGGCCGCTTCCCTCCTCCACCACGCCGCCGTGGCGGAACTGGTGGTACCCCCAGCTCACCAAAGCGGCCATGGCCAGGCCGACCGCGCCCAGCACCATCAGGGGGTTGTCCGAATGGTTCAGGATCCGGCCGGCGTGCTGCAGGAAGGTCGTTCCGATGAAGCAGGCTCCGGCCGTGGCGGCCGTCAGGCTGAAGGCCCGGTAGAGGTGGTTGCCCGGCGCCTTGCCGTAGGCGATGCCCCCGCCCTCGGCGTCCACCAGCACCTGGTAGGTCCGCCCCCGGAAGCTGTAGCGGAAGACCCACATGGGGTAGTGCAGCACGCTGATCCGCTTGCGGACGGGTGCCAGCCACGAGAAGCTGACCCGGTCCGGGCCGCTCCGGCGGGAGACCCCACGGACGACGGCGTCGGCCAGCTCCCGCGCCAGCTCCGCGGGCGCCCTGGTCGGCCGAAAAACCATGCCACGTTTGGCCAGAAGCTCCTCGTTGAGGGGAAGGATCTCGTCCCCCTTCAGATCAACCCGCTGGACCCCGAACTCGGCCATCTCCCCCGCCGGCACGTTCCGCTCCACGGGCCGCTCGATCTCCAGCTCCACCGGCCGTTCCACCTCGACCCAGCGGTTGCCCCGCTTCTCCTTCCGGACATTGACCCCGAGGATCCAGCCCACCAGGTCGAAGCGCAGGCGGACGAAGGGGAACCAGGCCAGGAAGGCCTCCTCGATCTGCGCTTCGCGCTTGAGGGCCGGTGCCTTCCGGAAGCCCTGCGCCAGCCAGCGCCGGACGATCTCCTCGGCCTGGCGCCGGTCCAGCCTGTCCAGGACCATCAGGCGCACGACGCCGCGCTCTCCGAGCAGCGCCAGGGGGGTTTCGCAGTACTTGCAGGTGATGTTGGTCCAACCCTCGGCCACGTCCAGGGTGCCGCCGCAGGAGGGGCAGGTCAGTCCCCGGAGGGCGCCTGCGGGCGAGGGGGTGGAGGGTTTCGGCATTCCGCTCAGACCTTCCGGGTCACCAGCCATGCCAGGCCCAGGACGGGCGGCACGGACACCAGGTAGAGCCCCAGCTTGAGGAGCAGGTTGCTGAAGATCAGGCCTTCGAGGCCGAAGACCACCAGGGCGACCACGGCGACGGCCAGGTAGGGGGCCTCGGCCTTGGACGGGAAGTCCGCCGGGTAGACGCGCCCCGTGACGCCGTCCACCGCCGCCCGGTAGCTCCGGCCCTTCCATTCGTAGGAGATGCGGTAGAGGGGCAGGTGGTAGAGCACCGTCCGGCGGATGGCCGCCCCCTCGCCCCGTCGCTCCTCGAGCCAGCCACGGGCGGTCTCCACCGGGATCTCCGGCTCCAGGACCGGTGCGTTCTGGGCGGCCAGGGACTGGGCGTCGAGGCTCGTGCCGGCGGGAAGGGTGAGGCCCTGGAGCCCCTGGAGGCTCGAGGGCGCCGCGGGCATCAGCTCGACGCGCTCCTCACCGGCCACCACCACCGTAAAGGCCCAGAAGGGGAAGAACACCAGCTCCGGCCGGGCGATCCGCGCCTTCCGGTCGAGACCCGCCACGGTGGCGTCGCCCGCAAGGAAGCGCTTGAGGTGGGCCTGCACCTCGGCTTCGCCCACGGTGGGCCGCATGGCCTGGCGGAAGAGGACCCCTTCGCCTTCGACCACGAGAGCCGTGGAGCAGAAGGGGCAGACCAGCAGCCGCTGATCCGCCGAGACGTCGAGGGAGGCCCCGCACTGGGTGCAGCGAACCTCCACCGATCAGGCCTCCAGCTTCTCCCCGCAGTTGGGACAGAACCTGGCGCCCGGCGGCACCGGCTGCCCGCACTTGGGACAGACGGCCGCACCCATCTTGTGGCCGCAGCTCGGGCAGAACTTGGCGCCTGGGGGCACCGGCTTGCCGCACTCGGGACAGAAGGACTGGCCCGCCTGGCTCGCAGCACCGGCACCGGCGGCCGCAGCGGCCCCGCCGGCCGGCGCTCCGCCGCCACCCTGCTGCTGCGCCTGCTGCATGGCCTGGGAGATCATCCCCGGCATCATGGCGCCGAAGCCCGCACCGAGGCCCAGTCCCATGCCGGCGCTGGCCGCGCCGCCACCCTCGCCGCCACCCTGGGCCGCCTCCTCGACGGCCTGGGCCGCCTTGAACTGCATGTAGGTGCCCATGTCGCCGATGGCGCCCATGGCGGAGCGCTCGTCGATCTTGGCCTGGACCTCGTCCGGGGGCGTGATGGAGTTGATGTAGAAGTCCGTCAGGTCGACGCCGTACTTGGCGAAGTCCTCGGCCATGCGCGACTTGGCCGCCACGCCCAGCTCGTCGTAGAAGCGGGGCAGGTCGAAGATGGTCTTGAGGGTCTCGCCGAGAAGATCGTTGAGCCGGGAGACGATCATGTCCCGGTAGAAGTCCTTGAGCCGATCCGTGTCGAACACGCCCTGGGATCCGACCACCGTGTTGACGAAGAGCTGGCTGTCGGCGATGCGGTATGCATAGTTGCCGAAGGCCCTGAGGCGGACCATGCCCAGCTCGGAGTCGCGGAACACGACCGGCTCCCGGGTTCCCCACTTCTGGTCGAGGAAGGTCCGCTTGTTGACGAAGACCACGGCCACACGGAAGGGGCTCTTGCCGCCGAAGGGCAGGGAGGCCGCCTTGGTCAGCAGGGGGATGTTCTGGGTCACCAGGGTGTGGCGGCCCGGACCGAAGACGTCCAGGGCCCGGCCGTCGCGGTAGAGCACGGCCTCCTGGGCCTCGTGGACCACCAGCTGGGCACCCATCTTGATCTCGGCGCTTCCCTCCGGCGGAAAGCGGTAGACGATCTCCTCACCCGAAGGATCGTGGTGTTCCAACACCTCGAGGGTCTGTGCCATCACCGGCCTCCCTTCTGCGTCACGTCTTCGAATACCGTGGCCCGCTCGTCGAAGCTCCTATCGGCCTCCCGGGCCGCCTCCAACAGGCTGGTCAGGGCCGGCTCCGAGGCCGTGCCCGGCAGGGCCTCGATGCGGTCCGCCACCTCCTCCACCTTCTCGATCAGCTCGAGATCGAAGGCGTAGAGGCGCTGGAGCTCCGGTTCGTAGATCTTAACCGCGTCGAAGTACCCGGTGAAGCCGTAGTCGGCGTGGCGGACCCGGTTGGCGAAGCGATCGAGGAGCTTCTCCAAGCTTGAGGCCATGTCCAGGTTGGCCAGGTTTCCCCGCCGGGACCATTCTGCGATCTTTTCCTGCAGGGATTGGCGCGCCCGATCCAGCCGCTGGGCGATCCAATCCCGCTCCATCTTGTCCACCTCGCGCCGCATCTCCCGATCCAGATACCCCTTGAGCCCGGGGATCTTGGACCCCAGACGCTCCAGCAGGTTCCGTTGCTCGCGGGCGCGCTCCATGCCGTCGTCCATGTTGACCTCCCGTTGAGATGTGCCACGATGACCAGACCGCGTCATCTTATCGTGTTCTACGCGCCTGGGCCACATTTCTTCCACCGGAGCCAACCCCTTGATTTCGGCATTTTTCTTGCATAGTTCTTTGGTATGTGGACCAAGGTTTCCCTTCCCCGTTGGCAACGACCCCGGAACCGGGGCCCGTGGGAAACCGGGCGAACACCCACCTTGCCCGGACGGTCTGACCGTCCTCCCTCCCCTCGAACTGCGATCCGTACCGATCCTCTCCGTCCCACCATAATGTAGGGTTGGCTCGGGAACGGGGACCCGAGCCCCCTACCCGCCAGGTTTCACCGAAGGAAGCTCGTTCCAGCCGTACACGTTCGAGCCTCACGGGGAAATTGGGGCCATCGCCGCTCCAGCCGTGCTCTTCCGGTTTCAGAGACGTCCAACGAGTGCCAGGACCATGCAACCCGCGAGGACGGGCGTCATCGAGCGCCACAGATCCTGAGACCGGCCGAACACAACGGCCAGCGAGCCCACGCTTCGCTTCCCCCTGGGAGAAGCGAGCCACGAACGGAGGTGGATTCTCGCGGATCGGAGGAAAGAAGAGAATGATGGGGGAGTCCCCGGCAAGCGCGGTAGGCGCTCCGAACGTGGCCCCCCTCCCCCCAAC
>CAZXNA010000138.1:0-8182 GCA_964641295.1 uncultured Thermoanaerobaculia bacterium | reverse complement strand
GGTTTCCACGCTGCTCGTTCCGCTGTTCATGGGGGCCATGATGGTCATCCCCGCCTGGCTGGCCGAGCGCGGCGGCGGCGAGTTCACCGTGGCCGTGCTCGACCTTTCGGGCCGTTTCGCCGGCCCGGTGAAGGCCGAGGTGGACAAGCGCCTGTCGTCGTCCGACGAGAAGCTCTCGATCCATCTGAGCATCGTGGACCCCGGCCCCGACCCGGAGGCCACCCGTGAGCAGCTCAAGGAGGAGGTCCAGGCGGGAACCTACGACGGGCTCCTGATGCTGCCGGCCGGCCTGCCCGACGAGGGCGAGCCCCAGTACCTGGCCCCCAACGTGGCCGCCTTCAAGCTACTCTCGATCCTGGAACGTTCGGTGAACGACGCCCTCGTGGCCGACCGGCTGACCCGGGCCGGCCTCGATCCCGAGAAGGTCTCCGACCTGACCCGCCGGGTTGACCTCAAGACCTTCAAGCTGGGCAAGAAAGGTGAGGAGACCCGCGACCAGGGCCAGGGCTTCCTGCTGTCGTACGGGTTCATGCTCATCATCTACATGAGCGTGCTCATGTACGGCATCTACGTGATGCGGGGCGTCCTGGAGGAGAAGACCAACCGGATCGTGGAGGTGGTGATCGCCACCGTGAAGCCCTTCGAGCTCATGCTGGGCAAGATCCTGGGCATCGGCGCCGTTGGCCTGACCCAGTTCTCCCTGTGGGGTCTGGCACTGGCGGCCATCACGGCGCCGGGGGCCATGACCGCCCTGGGGTTCGCCGGTGTGGAGCTGCCCAGCCTGCCACCGGTGCTGCTGGTCTTCTTCGTGGTGTTCTTCGTGCTCGGTTTCCTGCTCTACGGGACCCTCTACGCCGGCATCGGCGCCGCCTTCGACACCGAGCAGGAGGCCCAGAACTTTCAGACCCTGGTCACCATCATGCTGGTGGTGCCCCTGGTCCTCATGGTCCAGATCCTCAACCAGCCGGACGGCACGCTCTCGGTGGTGCTCTCGCTGGTTCCGTTCTTCGCGCCCATGCTCATGTTCCTGCGCATGACCCTCACGCCGGTCCCGGCATGGCAGCTCGCCGCCGCCGTGGCCGGGCTGCTCGCGGCCATCGTGGTCAGCGCCTGGGTGGTGGGAAAGATCTACCGCGTGGGTATCCTCATGCACGGGTCCAAGCCCACCCTGAAGGACCTGGCGCGCTGGCTCAAGGAGGCGTGACCCGGAGACCAGGGAGCGGAGATGACAGTGAAGGAGAGCCCCGGTGCTCTCCTTCTTGAGCTCGGCTTCACAGGCCGGGAGTACCGTGCTGGGGTACACTGGGGCCGAGTATGTCGAAACAAGGTGAGAGCCTGGAAACACGGGCCGGGGAGCCAGCCACGGACCCACGGCCCGAGGGCCCGGATAGCGCCCTGCGCGCCGGCGCGGTCGATATCGGCTCCAACGCCATCCGTTTCCTGGCGGCCGAGGTGGCCGGCACCGGGCCCCTGAGCCCCCTCGAAGCCCGGCGCTCCCCCGTCCGCCTGGGCCACGAGGTCTTCCTGACGGGACGGCTGACCGAACGCTCCATGGAGGCCGCCGTGGAGGCCCTGACCGGATTCGCCCGGCTGGCGGGGGAGCTCGAGCTCGACGAGATCCGGACGGTGGCGACCAGTGCAGTCCGGGAGGCCGTCAACGGGGGCGAGCTCGTGGACCGGGTCCGGGAGCGCTGCGGCCTCGACGTGGAGATGATCAGCGGTGCCGAGGAGGCCCGCCTGATCCATCTGGCCGTCCGGGAGCGCGTGCCCCTGGGAAACGACCGCTGGATGCTGGCCGATCTCGGCGGCGGCAGCGTCGAGGTCTCCCTGGTCGAAGCGTGGGGCACCCTGTGGAGCGAGTCCCACACCATCGGCTCGGTCCGGCTTCTGGAGGAGCTGAGCCAGGCGGCGGCGGAGCCCGGGCGTTACGCCCGGCTCCTGGAGGAGTACGTCTCCGTCCTTCGTCTTCCGGTCTCCGCCACGCGGGACATCGCCGGCTTCATCGCCACGGGCGGCAACGTGGAGAGCCTGGCCCGCCTGGCCGTTCCCACGGAGCCCGACACGGTGGCCCACGTCCCATTGGACCGCCTGCGCGCCGTCATCGCCACCCTGAGCCGCATGTCCTACCGGCAGCGTGTGGACGAGCTGGGGCTCCGGGAGGACCGGGCCGACGTCATACTGCCGGCGGCCATGGTCTACGAACGCCTGGCCGCCCTCTCCGGCAGCAAGACGGTCATCGTGCCCTTCGTCGGGCTGAAGGAGGGCCTCGTCCTCGATCTGGCGGGACGGGGCCGCAGCGCCGTCGGGGATGGCGACGACCGGGGCGAGGTTCCGTTCGAGGCGGCCCTCGGCGTGGGACGCCGCTACATGTTCGACGAGGGCCACGGCGTCCAGGTGGCCCGGCTGGCGGCCTCGCTCTTCGATCAGCTGGAGCTCCTCCACGGCATGGGAAGGGACGAACGCCGCCTTCTCGTGACGGCCGCACTGCTCCACGACATCGGTCAGTTCATCTCTTTCAAGCGCCATCACAAGCACTCCCTCTATCTCCTCACCCACTCCGAACTGCCGGGCATTTCACCCCGGGAGATGCTCGTGATCGCCAACCTGGCTCGCTACCACCGCAAGCGTCATCCCCACCTCGATCATCCGGAGTTCGCCGCGCTGGCGCCGGCGGACCAGGAACGGGTGCGGCGGCTGGCGGCCATCCTGCGCCTGGCCGACGCCATGGACCGGGAGCACATGCAGCGCGTGCGCCTGGTGCGCGCCCGTCCGGAAGGCGACGAGCTGGTACTGATGATCGAGGGGGAGGGCGACCTGCTCCTGGAGAAGTGGGCGCTCAAGAAGAAGTCCGGCCTTTTTTCCGAGGTCTACGGCCGGCAGGTCCGGATCGGCAATTGAAGGAGGCGGCATGCGAGGGGAAGAAACAAGGGAAAACGAGCTCCCGGGACGGCTGATCGCCGTCGAAGGACTCGATGGCTCGGGGAAATCGACCCAGATCCGTCTGCTCCACCAGTGGCTTTCCGGGTTGGGGCTCAAGGTCTTCTTCTCCGAGTGGAACTCCAGCGTCCTGGTCAAGGACGCCACCCGCCGCGGCAAGAAACGGCATCTGTTGACGCCGACGACCTTCAGCCTGATCCACGCGACGGATTTCGCCGATCGCTACGAACGGCAGATCTTGCCAATGCTCAAGGCCGGCTCCATCGTGCTCTGCGACCGGTACATCTTCACCGCCTTCGCCCGGGACGGCGTCCGCGGGTGCGACCCCGGGTGGTTGCGCCGTCTCTACGGCTTCGCCCGACGCCCGGATATCACCTTCTACTTCCGGCTCCCGCTCCAGGTTTCCCTGGGGCGGATTCTCGAGGGACGGCCCCGGCTCAAGTACTTCGAGGCGGGGATGGACCTGGGACTCTCGCCGGACATCACCGAGAGCTTCCGCCTCTTCCAGGGGGGTGTCCTGGAGCAGTACGACAGGATGGCCGACGAGTTCGGCCTGACCGTCATGGATGCCACCCGGACCATCCACCGCCAACAGGAGATCATGCGGCAGATCGTGGCCGAGCGCATCGACCTGGCCCGCTACCGTCTCAGGAGGCAACGATGAAGAGCTGCTTCGGACAGCCACCGACCGGCGTCGACCTGGAGAAGCTCCAGGGGGCCCTGATCGTCGTGGAGGGGGCGGACTCCTCGGGCCGCAGCACCCAGATCGATCTCCTGGCCCGGTGGCTCGGCGAGCGGGGCTACGCCGTGGAGCAGGTGGGCCTCAAGCGGTCCAGGCTGGCGGCGCCTTCCCTTGAACGGGCCCAGGAGGGCAACGTCCTGTCGCCACGGACCATGACCCTGTTCTATGCCACCGACTTTTACGATCAGCTGGAGAACCGCATCGTCCCCGCCCTGCGCGCCGGCTACGTGGTCCTTGCCGATCGTTACATCTACACCCTGATCGCCCGCTCCGCCGTACGCGGTGCCGATCCCGACTGGCTCCGTTCCCTCTACTCCATGGCCATCGTTCCCGACGCCGTCTTCCTGCTGCAGGTCAGCGCGCCGCGGCTGGTGGAGCGGACGCTCCAGCAGCGGGCCTCCCTGGACTACTGGGAATCGGGTATGGATCTGGGGCTCTCCCGGGACTGGTTCGAGAGCTTCATGATCTACCAGCGCAGGCTGCGTGCGGCCTTCGGAGCGTTGCGGGAGGAGTACGACTTCCAGGTGATCAACGGCAACCGCTCGGTCCGGACCATCCAGCGGGATCTGCGCTTGCGGGTCGAGGGACTGTTACGCCGGCTCTTCGGTGAGGAGCACGCGCCGGAGGGAGGAAGCCATGGCGAAGAAGCCAGCGTCTGAGAAGAGGGCCGCGGCGAAGAAGCCGTCCCGTCGGCAGGTGGCGACGGCCGAGCTGGCGGAGGAGCTGTCTGCCCTGCGGGGGATCACCGCCGATGTGCTGGAAAACGTCCGTCTGGAGCTCGAGGGCGGACTGGCCGAGCTCGAACGGCTTGTCAGGGACCAGGGGAAGGGGCAGGGCAAGATCCTCGTCCGCGATCTGGAAGCCGCCCAGAAACGAATCCACGGCCTGCGGGTCAAACCCGCCAAGGGGCGTCCCAAGGACGTTCGTCGCCTGGCCGATCTCTTGGCCGACCTCGACCGGCTGCTGGGCGACGCGCGCTGAGCTGGGGTCTGGCTGACCGTTTCGTGACGGCGGTCAACGGCACGCGGTGCTGGCGTGCCAACTTTCGTAGCTCTCCAGATCTTCCCGGGCCCGGGCCCGATCCTGGCCGGCGAAGACGGTGCGGGCTCTCCGGGCCTCGGCGGAGGCCCGGGCCCGTTCTCCGGCGGCGCAGAGAGCCTTGGCCAGGGAGAACCTGGTTTCCGCCAGCTCCAGGGGGTCGGTGAGGTTGTCCTCGCGGATCTTGAGGGCGCGTAGGAGCGCCCGGGTCGCCGGACGTGGCTTGCCCGCCTCCAGCAGAAGGACGCCCTCGGCGTTGAGGGCATAGGCCAGCATGGGGTGATCCGGACCGTACGCCGTCTCCAGGATCCGGCCGGACTCTCGGGCCGCCTCGATGGCCTCGGGCAGATGTCCCAGCCTCCGCAACACGCTGGCGCGGTTGATCTGGGTGAAGGCGGCGTCGGGATGGTCGGCCCCCCAGCTCTCACCGAGCAGGTCCAGCACCTCGTCGTAGGTCTCCAGGGCCCTGTCGTAGTCACCGAGGCCCTCGTAGACGTAGGCGAGATTGTTGAGACATGTCGCCAGGATGGGGTTCCGGTCGCCCAGGGCCGCCTTCTCGATGGCCAGGGCCTGGCCCAGGGCGTCCAGGGCCTCCTGGCCGCGGTTGAGCTTGGACAGTGCCGCGCCCAGGCTGACCAGTGACGCGGCCAGGAGGGGATGGTCCGGCCCAAGGTCCTCGGTACGGAGCGCCACGGCTTTCCGGTAGTGGTTCACGGCGTCCTCATAGGCGCCGGTGCTGAACAGCACGTCGGCCAGGCGATCGTTGGCCGTGGCCAGCTCGGCCGGCGTGCTCTCCGAGTCCACGGTCTCCCGGAAGACCCGGCGTTCCAGATCCAGAGCCTCGGCATATTTACCGGCCGCCTGGAGGGCGGAAACCCGGGTCTGGAGGAGCTCCCGCCGGATTCTGACCCTCCGGGGAAGCCGGGAAGCCTGGGCCTCGGCGAGGTCGGACCACCAGAGGGCGTCGAGGGGTTTCTCCCGAACCGTGGCATCGAGCCGGGCCATCTCGCCGGCGGCCCTGGCGGCGACCCGCTGGGCGCCCCCCCGCTGGGCCGCCACGAGGCTGCGACGGAGGGCATCCTCTGCCTTTTTCGCCTCGCCGAGTCCTGCGTGGGCCATGCCCGCCAGAAGGAGCACCGAGGCACGGAGCGGTTGATACGAGAGGTCCCCCGCCTCGTCCAGCTCGGCAGCCACCCGCACCGCCTCCTTGTATCGGCCGGAAGCGTAGAGAGCTTCGCCCTTGGCAAGCCGGGTCCGCGCCGCCTCCACCACCTGCCGCCGGACCGGGTCGGCCGGTAGCGGATCCTCCTGGAGAATCTCCGCGGCGGAGGTGCAGGGTTCGGGATCCGGCAGATTCCTGAGGGATTCCAGGCTGGAGACGGCAAAGGTGGCGTCCGCGGTCTCCAGGAGGGATACGAAGGCGTCGAGCTCGGCCAGGCGCAACTCCAGACACGCCATCTGCCGGTCGAGAACCTCCGCGGAGGTCTCCCCCCGCAGACGGGACGCCGCGCAGGTCCGGTTGAAGCAGTCAACCCAGTGGGCGGCCTTTGCGTCCAGCGCGTTCGCGATCCGGCGATACACGACCCGGGCGCCCGGTAACCCCGTGGCCACGAATGCCCGCTCGACGTTGGCCTTCCGGTCGGGGTTCCAGACGGTTTCGGTGCGGGTCATCCCGCCGCTGCACAGGGCCGCCCGCCGGGCATGGAGCTCGACGGCGGCCACCACCACGAGGCCGGCCGCGAGGAGGGCGGCTCCGGCCAGCATCCAGCGGCGGCGAACGATCGCCGGATCGTGGGCCAGCTCCGCCAGAAGGCTGTCCATGTCCGGGAAACGGTCCTCGGGCCGGAACGACAGCCCCCGGAGGATGGCCCGCCGGACGCGGGCGGGGACACCACGGGTGGGAGGGGGGTCGATTCTTCCCTCGGCCACGCGTTGCAGATGCTCGGTGAGGTTCCCATCGCCGAAGGGATGACGGTTCCACAGGGCCTCGTACAGGGTCAGGCAGAAGGCGAACTGGTCGGTTCTGGCGTCGGCACGGGCCCCCCGGACCTGTTCGGGCGCCATGTACCGCGGTGTCCCGATCATGGCGCCTGGAACGGTCAGCGGCGTGGCGAGGGCGCCCCGGCTCAACGACGGCACGGAAGCCTCGGGGTCGTGGTCGGCCACCGTCTCTCCATCTTCCAGCAGGCGATCCGCCTCTGTGGCGCGGGCCAGCCCGAAATCGGCCACCCGGACCCGTCCATCCCGGCCCACGAGAACGTTACCCGGCTTGAAGTCCCGGTGAACCAGCCCCGCCCGGTGGGCGGCGGCCAGCCCCCGGCCCGCCTGGAGGAGGACGGAGACGATCTCCCGCCAGTCCCGCGTCCTTTCCTGGAGCCAGACGCCGAGGTTCTCCCCGTCGACGTACTCCATGGCGATGAAGGTCTGGCCACGGTGCTCGCCCACGTCGTGGACCGTCACCACGTTGGGGTGAGCAAGCTTGGCCATGGCCTGGGCCTCGCGGACGAGCCGCTGCCGGGAGGTGGTGTCGCTCGTCCCGTGGAGGAGCTTGAGGGCCACCTTGCGGTCCAGCTCGCGGTCCCACGCCGTGTGGACGACCCCCATGCCACCGGAGCCGATCTGTTCCAGGATCACGTACCGCTCCGGAGCCGGTGCCGGGTTCTCCGGTCTCACCGGATGGTCTTCACTCTCCCTCAGGTCGACGGTGCGGTCGTCATCCATGGCGAAGGCCGGTCTCCATGGTGGTGTGCATCGCTTGCATCTTATCGAATCTCCCCGCCGGATGGGGACGGTGGGGTCCGGAATGTGCCATGGCTCCGGTGGTACACTTCCCGATCGAGAGGTGGAGATGCCCCTGACCAGCCATGGCCGCACGACCTTGAGAACGGCGATCCTCGCTGGGCTGCTCTGTGCCGCGCTACCGGGCTTCCTGGCCGGCGCGGCGCGCCTGGAGCCGTGGAAGATCCACTACCTCAACGGCATCGGCGCCGAGAAACAGCACCAGTGGGAACGCGCCCTCAAGTACTTCGAGGAGGCGCGGAAGCTCCAGTCAAAGCCCATCGAGAACGAGTGGTTCGCCGAGTACGGACGGCAGGATTACGACCCGCCCTATCACATCGCCCGCTGCCTGCTGAAGCTCGGTCGCAATCCCGAGCTCATCGAAGCATGGATCCGGGCCTCCCGCCGGGGCGGGGTGACACCCTCCGAGATCTTGGACGAGCTCCTGGACGAGCTCCACGCCCGTCAGGGGACGCCGGTCCCCACGAAAACTCCCACGCCACCGGCCACGCCCAACGTCGAGACGCCGACTGCGGTTCCGCGCGCACCGGCGGCTTCTGCGGGCGCTTGACGGCCGCCCGGCCGTTGCTATAATGACCCTCCCTTTTGGGCCTGCTGGGGAGTCGTCCAATGGCAGGACATGCGGCTCTGGACCGTAGAATCGGGGTTCGAATCCCTGCTCCCCAG
>CAZXNA010000137.1:0-8325 GCA_964641295.1 uncultured Thermoanaerobaculia bacterium | reverse complement strand
ACCACCACACGGCGCCGGTCAACGCCCTCTACGCCCTCCACGAAGCCCTGGTCATCCTGCGCGAGGAGGGCCTGGAGAACGCCTGGGAGCGCCACCGGAGGAACCACATGGCCCTGTGTGCCGGCCTCGAGGCCATGGGCCTGCGGCTCCCCGTCGACGAGGCCGCGCGCCTGCCCGAGCTCAACGTGGTCGAGGTGCCCGCCGGCGTCGACGAGGTTGCCGTGCGCCGCCGCCTGCTGGACGAGTTCTCCCTGGAAATCGGTGCCGGCCTCGGCGCCCTGACGGGAAGGGTGTGGCGCATCGGTCTCATGGGGGCCTCCTCGACCCCCGGCCACGTCATCCTCTGCCTGACGGCCCTGGAGAGCGTCCTCGGGAGCGAGGGCGCTCCGATCCGGACGGGCCGGGCCGTGGAGGCCGCGCGGCGGGTGCTCGCCGGCTCGTAGTACCGGCGCCGTACGGTACGTTCGGAGGCGTGGCGACGGAACACGCGGGCCCCGCCCACCGTATTGCTCGGTGGAGGTGACCATGATCGCTCTGGAAGAACGCGACGATGTTCAGCCCATCTGCCCGCACTGCAAGGAGCCGCTCTCCCGGATCGTCCGCGCCCGGATCCAGGAGATGCTCGGCAAGGCCTACGTGTGGTCCTGCCCCAACTGCCGGGCCGTCCTCGGCGTGACCCACCGGAAGGGCTTCTGGATGGGATGAGGGTCGCGGTGCGCCCGGCGCCGGAGAGAGCCGGCCTCGGATCCGGATGAGGACCTCGTGGTACGATTCGGTGACGATTCCAGCTGGAGGCGACACCATGATCCGTACGAGACTGCCGGTTCTCCTCGTGGGCCTGCTGCTCGTCGTCCCCGTCTTCTCCGACGGGCCGCCACCCCTCGAAGACCCGTTTCTCGACGCCCTCTCGGGTCACTGGACCCTGACGGGAAGGGTCATGGGCGAGGAGCTGGTCAACGAAGTGGACGCCCGCTGGGTTCTCGGCCACCAGTTCCTCGAGCTCCACCTCCGGGACGTGGCGGACCCGCCGCAGTACGAGGCCCTGATCTTCCTCGGCCGCGAGGCCAAGACGGGCCGCCACATCGCCCACTGGCTCGACGTCGCCGGTGCCGGTCCTTCGAAGGTTCTGGGCTCCGGGACCCGCACGGGAGACACCCTGGTCCTGCTCTTTCCCTACCCCGGGCACACCTTCCGCGACACCTTCACCCTCGACCGCAAGGCGGGCACGTGGACCCTCCTGATCGAGGACCGTCCCGAGGGCAAGCCCTGGAGCACCTTCGCCAGCTACACGGCAGTCCGCGGCACGCCGAAGACGCCCGGACCCTGAACTCCCCGGCCCGGTTTCCCGGGCTGTACCACGGGGGTTCGCAGGTCTTCCGGGTCAGGCTCCCCGCACGACCTTCCCCGCCGCCAGGAACCA
Organism: uncultured Thermoanaerobaculia bacterium; assembly: GCA_964641295.1. Taxonomy (GTDB): domain Bacteria; phylum Acidobacteriota; class Thermoanaerobaculia; order Thermoanaerobaculales; family Sulfomarinibacteraceae; genus JAADFK01. Next base: position 6,905 of record CAZXNA010000137.1, on the reverse strand, counting down.
CAGCTCGGTGCGGGGAGGTTCGGGCAGGCCGAGGGCCTCGGCGATGGCCCTGGCGTAAGGGACCAACTGAAGCTGGTACGCCTCGGCACGATCCTCGAGGTGTTCCGGCTCGTCGGTCTTGAAGTCGGCTACCACGAGCTCGCCGGTGTCCGGGTCGCGGTAGAGGAGGTCGATGGCGCCGGTCAGGGCACCGGCGGGGTCGTCGGGCGTTTCCGGTGGATCCGGCGCGGGCAGGAGGACGGGGAGCTCCCGGGCCACCACGTGGCCGCGGAGGTCCAGCCAGCTCTGCCAGAGTTTTCCTGAGCGGGAGGTGGCCACGAGCTCGTTCAGGCGTTTCTGGGCCTGGGGGAGCTCGCCAGGGGGCAGTGCGGTCTGGAGCCAGGCTTCGGCCTCCTTCTGCCGGAGCTTGAGCTCGGCACCGGGATCGGCGCCCTCGAGATCGAATCGCTCGAGGATGCGGTGAACCGCCGTGCCAACGGCCGTGGCCACATCACGTTTGACTCCATGCCGCCTCCGGGCAGCCTCCTCCTCCGGTGTCTCGGCGCCTTCCACGGTGGCGGCCACGTCCTCGGCCAGCTTGCGATGGGCCTCGTCGGACATCTTGCGGAGCCAGGGACGGGCCTGGTGGGCATGGGCTTTGAGGCGAAGCTCCCGGAGGCGGGTCTCGTCCCGGGCGATGTGGTCCAGGGGAGGGAGCGTGGCGCTGGAGGGGTCGGAGGACGGTTTCCCAATGGCCTTGCTCCAGGCGGGCAGGCCCGGGAGCCCCCAGAGGGCGCCGTGGCGCTCCAGCCGGGCGTTCTCCCCGGCGCCGGCCCACAGCTCGTCGAGGGTGGGCCAGGTGCCCTTCGCCACGGGAGCCTTGCCGTCCCTGTTCTTCATGTGCTCGAGGAACGGTCCCGTGCTTCCTTTGGGATTCCAGCATCCCGAGGTGACGAGACGGTTCTTCGCACGGGTCAGGGCCACGTAGAGAAGACGCACCCGTTCGGCCTCCTCCACCCGCTTCCGGCGTTCCTCGAGATGGTGGTAGCCAGGGGTGCGGAGCTTCACGAGCTCGAACTCCCACCTGCCGTCGACGAGGCCGGAATCGGTCTTTTTGTTGCTTCCGGTTCCGCCGGGGACATGGGTCTGGACGAGCCAGACGTGATCGAACTCCAGGCCCTTGGCACCGTGGATGGTGAGCACGCGAACGGCCTCGCCGGCGTCCTCGCGGGGACGTCCGGTGGGCTCGTCGGGCTGCTCCCTGCCCAGGCGCCGGAGCCAGCGCAGCAGGGTTCCCGCCGTGGCGCCCTCCAGCAGGCGCTCCTCAAGTGACCGCAGGAAACGGTCCACGTTGGCCAGCCGGTAGGCCCCGGGGAAGCGCCCGGCGGCCAGGGGCTCCAGGAGGGTCTTCTGGCGGAGCTCCTCCAGGAAGCGGTCCGGCGGATCGCTCCGCCAGGATTCCCTGAGCTTCGCCAGGGTCTCCAGGAAGGCCAGGAGGGCCTCCGGCCATCCCGAGACCTCGTCCAGTCCCTTCACGTGGTCGAGGCCGAGCGCCTCCACGGCCTCCGCCGCCCCGGTGACGACCCCGGACGCTTCGGGTGGAACCGTGCCATGGTCCGCCGGGATTCGCGCCACGAGGCCGGGGAGGCCAGCCCGCCAGAGGGGGGCCAAGGCTGCGTCGGGCACCCCCACCTGGGGGGACCGCAGCACGGTGGTCAGGGCCAGCGGATCGTGCCGGTCCAGGACTAGGCGCACCAGGGCCATGGCTTCCAGGACCTCCCGGGTCCTGAAGTAGCTCCGGTCCTTTCCCACCTCGTAGGGGATGCGCCGTTTCCGGAGCTCCTCCAGCAGGACCTGGAGCTTGCCGCGCCCCCGCATGAGCACCGCCATGCGGGAGAGCCGTTCCCCCTGCTCCAGGAGCGAGGCGATGTCCAGGGCCACCGCCTCGGCCTCGATCCGGGCGGCGCGGTCCGCCGGGGTCTTGTCCGAGGGGACTGCCCCGCCCTCGCCCGGCTCCGCGACGGCCCAGTGCTCCACGGGACCCCGCAGGGCGTCCACGTGGCCTTCCTCTGCCATCAGGCGGCGGCAGGCCTGAAGCTCAACGAAGCGGGGTTGAAGACCCTCCTCCTCGTCCATCACGGGCTCCACGATCCGCTTCACCTCGTCGAGGATCGCCGGCACAGAACGGAAGTTCACCACCAGGGAGTGGCGCTCGCCCCCGGCGTTTTCGATGGTCTTCACCAGTTCGTCGTACACGGCCAGGTCTGCCGACCGCCAGCCGTAGATGGACTGCTTGGGGTCGCCAACCAGGAAGAGGCAGGGCCGTTCCTCCGGAGGACCCTCCAGGGCCAGGAGGCGGACGATGCCCGCCTGGTCGGGGTCGGTGTCCTGCATTTCGTCCACCAGGAGCTGGCGGATCTCCGACTGGAGGGTGCGCCGGACCCCCTCGTGGGCCTCCAGGAGCGCCCGGGCCCTGACGAGGAGGTCCTGGAAGACCACCACGCCGCGCCGGCGTTTCTCGGCCTCCGCCTGCGCCAGGATGTTCCGGAGCACCCGGCGCAGCTGGTTGAAGGTGGTGGGATCCATGACGTCCAGGTGGCCGAGGAGCGCCTTGAGCCGCCGGCCCCCATCGGTCATGCGCTCGACATCGAGGCCATCCGGAGGGTTCTTTCCGAAATCGCCCTTCGACCAGTCCTTGAGCTTGCCTTCGATACCACGGAAACCCGTGGCGAGGCTTTTCCGGACAGTATCCAGAGCGCCAAATGGGTTCTCTTCCCAACCTTTGAGCTCCTCCAGCATCTGGAGCAGGAACGACGCTGTCCGGAGAACTGCCGTCGAACGTCCACTGACCGTCGTGAGGACCTGCAGGTCGCCGAGGCACCCATCCAGCACATCCTCGAGGGACCGCAGGAGCCCTGCCACCCTCTCCTCCGTGAACGGATCCTCCTCCAGGACCTCCGGCGGAACCCCGGCGGTGGAGAGCTCCAGGGCCGCGTCGGTGATGTCCTTTGGGCCGATTCCCTTTTCCGCCAGGGCGAGAGCGTCCCCGCCGTCCAGGGCATAGGCCCGGAGCAGGACGTCCTCGGCGGCGGTCTCCACCATCTCCTGGACCAGGGAAGCGTCGGCGTCCACGGTGAAGGCCGGGTGGAGACCCGCCTCCACGGGGAAGCGGGTGAGGATGGAGCTGGCGAAGGCGTGAATGGTGCTGGCCCGCAGGCGCTCCATCTGGACCAGCAGCGCGCCCGCACGGGTGCTGACCGTGGTCACGTCCTCCGGGAGCGCCTGGCGGAAGAGCCCACGGAGGCGGGTGCCGTCCTCGTCCCGTCCCGCCGCCACCTCCTCGAGGCCGGGGAACTCGCCGGAGGGCTCCGTGGCGCCGTCCCACTGCTGGAGGACGAAGAGCGCCCGTGCCACCCGCTCCGCCATCTCGGCGGCGGCGTCTTCGGTGAAGGTGATGGCCACCACGCCGTCCAGGACGCGTCCGGCGATCTCCGTGGGATCGTCCTTCTCCCCGGCCTCCAGCTCCCAGCCGGGGCCCACACACCAGGCCACGATGCGGGCCACGAGCGCGGCGGTCTTGCCCGTGCCTGCACCGGCCTCCAGGGCCAGGGGCCGGTCGAAGACCGTCTGGGTGGCCAGCCGGGCGGCGGCGTCCAGCTCCCTCGGAGATGGTGCGGCGGCGCTCACGAACAGCCTCCCTTCGATTTCGGAGGTGTGGGGAGGTCCCACAGCCGGACCAGGGGATCGCGAGCATCGATCCTGGCGGCCTCGATGACGCGTTCCAGCCGTGCACGGAAGGTGGAGTCACCTTTGAAGCAGGCCTCCTTGAGTTCGCAGTGGCGGCAGGCCGGGCCTGTATCGCTCTTCGATGTTTCCCACCGTGGGATGGTGATGCCCGTCCTCCAGGCCGTCACCAGAACCTCCACCACCCGGGCCAGCTCGGCCGCGGATTCCCTGTCCAGGGTTTCCTCGGGTTTCGGCGATTCCGGTGACAGGTACAGGTACCGTCCGACGGCCCCCTCTCCTCCTCCCCAGGCGTAGATCGCGGCCTGCAAACGTTCCCCCCTCTTGAGCAATGTCTTGACACCGGTCCCGCTCGTGCCGCTCTTGTAGTCCGTCAGGATCAGCGCGCCGTCCTTCCGGTCCACGCGGTCGGCCCGGAAATGCACGGTGACCTCGCCGCCCTCGTGCAGTTCCAGCGGGCAAGCGCCGGATATTTCGGCGCCGAGCACGTCCCGGTAACCCGTGCTCCAGTCGAGCATCCGTGCCTGCTCCAGGTAGGGTTCGGCCGTCCTGGCCAGAGCCGGCGCCAGGGCGGGAGCACCCTCGGCGCTGGCCATGCCCCGGGAGGCTTCCAGGATCATCTGCTGCAGCGTGCCGTCGTCGGGCCAGGAGACCGGGACGGGATCCCGCCCCTCGAGATCCTCCAGGCAGACCTTCCTGCCGGAGGGCGCTCCCCCCCGCTGGGCGATGGCCTCCAGCACCTGGTGGACCACGGAGCCCACCAGGAGTCCCTTGAGGCTGGTCCCGGCCAGAAGCGCCTCGGGGGGCGGGGCCAGGCCGAGCTCCCGCTCCAGGAACTGTTTCCAGGGGCAGTTCGAGTAGGCCTCCAGGCGGGTGGCCCACAGCTCCTCCGGTGGCCCGGTCCCCGTGAGGCCCAGGAAGGGGCCGGGGTCGTCCCGAGGCCTTGGCGGGTCCAGCTCGTCGAGCAGGGGCTTCAGGTGCGCCGACCTGCCGTCGTCCAGGGCCAGGGCCGCGGCCACGAGCCCCTCCCGCTGGCCCGCAAGGCCGTAGACCGTGGCGTGCTCCAGGGTGGGGCGGAGGTCGTCCGGTGGGCGTTCACCGAAGACATCCCGGGTGGTCGTGATGTCTTCGGGTAGCCGTTTCTCGAGCTGGAGCCGTTCCACGAAGGCCGAGGTGTTCCGGGCGCGGCCGTCGGCGTCAACGGTCTGCCAGGAGAGGGTGATCCGGGGAGAGGCTGCCATGAGCTGGGCGAAGAGGTAGCGCTCCTCCACGCGGGCCCGCTCCGTCCACGGCATCTCGGGCAGGACGACGGCGATGGCGCGGCGGACGGGTTCGGGCAGGACGGCGTCCTCCCGGACCTTCCGGGGGAAGAGCCCCCGGTTGAGACCCACCAGGAAGAGGTGCTCGAAGGTCCGGGAGCGGGCCTCCATGACGGTGAGCACCTGAACGCCGCCGCCGGCGCCGCCCAGCTCCTCCACGGCCGGATCCCGGAGGGTCCGGGAAAGGACCGGCTCCAGATCCCTCCAGGCCACGTGGAGGCTCTCCGGGAGTTCCGTCGCCAGGGAGTCCAGCGAGCCGGAGATGGCCGGGTCGCCGGCGAGGCCGAGCTGGTCCAGGATCGTGCGGACCCAGGCCAGGAGCTCTCCTGCGGGAGCCTTGCCCGGCCGCCGGCCCAGCCTCTCGAGCAGGGCCGACGCCGACCGCCGGGCGGCCTCGAGCTCCGCCCGGGGGAAGGTCCGGTGGATCCGCCGGCCCCCCTCGGCGCCCTCCTCGATCCGCTCCACCACCGGCAATCTCAGGGAGCCCTTCGGGCAGAGTCGTTCCAGGTCCATGTGCCCAATGCCGTCCAGACGGGCCATTCCGGCGCTTCGCAGGGCCAGCTCCAGCAGACGGAGATCGGTCACGCCGTCGATGGACTCCACGGCCGTCAGCCAGGCGGCGAGGCCCGCCCGCCCGCCGCTGGAGAGGAGCTCCAGCACGGCCTCCAGACGCCGGGTGGCCTCACCCGCAGGCAGGGTGACCCCCTCTCCGGAGAAGGGGATGCCAAGCCTTCCGAAGTGCCGGCGGACCGCCGCCGCAGTGGCCGTGTCGATGGAGCGGGCCACCACGCCGATGGTCTCGGGGTCCGTGTCATCGTCCAGGAGACGCCGGATCCGGGAGGCCACCTCCCGGAGCTCCGCATCGGGTCCGGGGGCCTTGAAGGCCTCGAGATCCGGGGTGTCCTCCCCGGGGGGCTGCCATGGAACGCCGCCCAGCCAGCCGGGTCCCTCCAGCCGGTCGGCCAGGCGCTCGGTGAAGGTCCAGCCGGCGTCGCGCCCGGAGGGCCGGGCGGGGTCCGGGGGCAGGTCCAGGATGGCGTGGGCCCCGTGCCGCCGAACGAGGGCTTCCAACACGCCGGTGACCAGGCCCGTGGCCTCGGCGAAACCGTGGACGAGGACTCCCCGGGAGGGCAGGACATCGCCGTTGCCGCTCTGAAGGAGCTCCGTGGCCCGCACCAGGAGGCCGGACCGGCTGGGCAGGCCGTGGGTTCCGGAGATCTTCAGCCACGCTCCGGCCACCCGGACCACCGCAAGGCACCGTTCCCGTTGCCCGCCCCGGGCCGACTCGGAGACGGCCTCGGCCACGGCCTCCAGGCTCACCGGGTCCAGGCCCGCATCCACCAGGTCCCGGACCGCGGCGGCCACTGGGGCGTAGCCGTCCTCCAGGCCGCCCAGCGCGCTGGAAAGGGCCTCCTGCTCCGAGGCCAGTTTCCGGACCAGGACCTCCTGCACGGCTGACCCGCCAGGAGGCGGTGCTTCTCCCGCGCGCTCCAGCACCTCCCGGGCCAGGGAACGGTGGGTCTGGACGATCACACCGGCCAGGGCGCCCAGCTCACGGGTCAGCACGGCCAGCAGGTGCCGCCTCAGGCTGCGGGACGGGACGACGATGCGGAGGGGCGGCCAGAGCTCCGTGGCGTCCTTCGCCCGGTGCGCCTTTACCCAGGCGACGACCTCCCGCTCGGCCTCCCGCGGTCCCGCTGCGATCCGGATCGGTCCGGTTTCTCCGCCCATGTACTCCATCATGCCACCACCTGCGGCCCGCTACGGGCCGCCACGATGCCAGCCATCGCCGGGCCAGCGAATCCAACAGTTGTGTATGTCAAGTTCTGCAAAATGGGCCGAGATCCAAGAGAATGGGGATCA
>CAZXNA010000136.1:0-8348 GCA_964641295.1 uncultured Thermoanaerobaculia bacterium | reverse complement strand
CTGTAGACGGGGCGAACGATGTCCGGTTCACCCCCCTGGACGACCTCCTGGGCGCCGGCCGGTGCGACCCCCTCGGTTCGCCATGGGGCGGGGACGCCCGTCAGATCGAACCACTCGGTGCAAAGGTCCAGGGCACGCCCGACCGGAACGATCAGTGCCGCTCCTTCGACCACCACGTGAGGAACGTCGAACTTCGAGGCGGCCTCCGCCATACGCCGTTCCAGCTCCCCCGCACCGAGCTGTTCCAGCCAAAAACGGCGCCTCACCGGCTCCAGCCGGACCAGACGCCCTCCGGCTCCGTCAAGAAGAGCCTCCGCGTCCGCGCGGGAGACCCTCGCCTCGATGGCTTCCACCTCGGAGAGGGCCGCTGCTTCCGCAGCGGCTGCCAGGGCACGGGTTAGCGAAACGCGGGCCGGCGGCCACCAGAGAGCACCGCCGATACCCAGGCGTGCCGCGGCAACGGCGCCGGATTCCGTCCTGACCACAAGAACGCTCCCCGCCCTTCGTTCCGGGGTCAACCCGGCCGCCCGGAGAAGACCACGCCCCGCTTCGTCCTCCACCCCCAACCACTCCGGCCGGCGCTGTCCCTCGGCCACCAGCTGCTCGACCAGCGTCCCGAGGCCGTCCCCTCCAACGCCCGTTCCCATCACGGCACACCCTCCTTCCCGAAGATGCTATCACCCGTCCGAAGCGAACGGCGCGGCGTTCCGCGCCTGTCGAAGACAGACCCGGAAGAATCCAGCTCAGGCGTCGGGAAGCACGGAGAAGCCGACGGGGGGACGCTCGAAGGTCTCCTCCTCCACCTGCAGATGATCGACCCGTGCCCAGCGGGGACCCGTTCGCAGGTGTTCCTCCAGCTCCGCCAGAACCGAATCGGAACCCGAGGCCAGCACCTCGACACTCCCATCCAGGCGGTTGCGAACCCAGCCCGAGACTCCGAGCTCGGCGGCCGTCCTCCAGACGAATGCCCGAAACCCCACCCCCTGCACCCGTCCCCGGACCCTGTAGCGCCGGACCCGATCCTCAGCTCCCACTCTCCTCCTCCCGGGCGGCAACCTCGGCAGCCGCCTCGGCAGCCACCGCGTCACGGTGCGCCCGCCGGCCCACGTGGTGAACGGCCCAGAACCCGGCGATGGCCAGGATGACCAGGACGATGGAGAGCCAGTTGAACTGCTTGTAGAGGAAGTCCTTGGCCGCCGCGCCGAAGAAATACAGCAGCACGCCCTCGACCATGAAGCGGAATCCACGGGAGGCCAGCGAGGCCAGCATGAAGACCTTGAAATCGATCTTGAAGGCACCGCCGCCGATGGTGAAGACCTTGTAGGGAATGGGCGTCAGCCCGGCGATTCCCGTGGCCCAGGCGTTGTACCTGTTGTAGAGGTTCTCCACGGCCGCCACCTTGTTGCGGCTGAAGAAGCGCAGCAGCAGGGGCCGGCCGCCGTACAGCCCGATGGTGTAGCCGAAGCCGCCCCCGATGACGCTGCCCGCCGTAGCAATCAACCCGTACCAGATGGCACGCTCGGGGTTGACCACGCCCAGGGTCACCAGAAGAACGTCCGGAGGCACTGGAAAGAACGAGCTCTCGGCGAAGGCCAGCACGAAGAGCCACCATCCCGGGTGGGGCGAGGCGGCAAGGGAATCGATCCACTGGAAGATGCGCTCCTTCACCCTGCTTCCCCCTCCCATCCGTGACGGCCGATCAGGGGAACGAAGCACGCCCCCTGGATTTTCTGCCGTCGGGTGTGCCGGCCCCGCCGCTCCACCACCATCAACTCCTGGAGCCGGCGTTCCCCGACGGGGACAACCAGCCGTCCGCCCTCCGCCAGCTGCTCCACCAGGGGTTCCGGCACTTCGGGCGCCGCCGCTGTGACGATGATGGCGTCGAAGGGCGACTGGGCACGCCATCCCAGCGTGCCGTCCATGACCTTGACGCTGAAGTTCTCGAAGCCAAGAGCGTCCAGACGGCGCTTGGCCTCGTTGGCCAGGGAAGCGATCCGCTCGACGGTGAAGACGAACTGGCAGATGGAGGCCAGAACCGCCGCCTGGTAGCCCGAGCCCGTTCCCACCTCCAGCACACGCGACGAAGGACCGACGTCGGCCGCCTGGGTCATCAGGGCCACGATGCGCGGTTGGGAGATGGTCTGGCCCGCACCGATGTTGATGGACACGTCCTCGTTGTAGGCCTGATGCCGCATGGCCCGCGGAACGAACAGATGCCGGGGCACCTCGGCCATGGCCGCCAGGACCAGCTCATTGGTGATGCCGCCGGCCCGGAGCGCTTCGACCATCCTTTGACGCTGGTAATCGAACCCGTCAGACACCGGCGGCCTCCCCGCGGACCCAGCTGGGGGGATCGGCCTGGAGCCGCGCCAGGAACTCCGAGTCCGTCATGTCCAGGTTGAGGGGTGTCACCGAGATCTCGCCCCCGTGGACCACAGGGAAATCGGTCCCGGGAATCTTCTCCCACAGTGGCTCCCCTCCACCGATCCAGTAGATGCGGCGGCCCCGGGGGTCCCGCTGCTCCAGGACACCCTCGGTATAGCGCCGTGTACCGAGGCGGGTCAGGCGAACGCCCTTCGGAGGCGTGACGGGCACGTTGACGTTGAGGAGCGTCTCCGGGGGCAGACCGTGCTCCAGGACCCAGGAGGTCAGCTCCCTGGCGAACTGGGCCGCCGGGTGGAAGCTGTAGCCCTCCGCGATCACCTGGGAGACGGCGATGGCGGGAACCCCGAGGATCACACCTTCGAAGGCCGCCGAAACGGTGCCGGAGTAGTGCACGTCAACGCCCATGTTGGGGCCGAAGTTGATCCCGGACACGACGATGTCCGGCGGCGCTCCCGCCATCAGCGCCCCAAGGGCCAGGGTGACGCAATCCGTGGGCGTCCCGTCGACCGTGAACCGCCGCTCGGCCATGCGATGGGTGCGAAGGGGCCGGTGCAGGGTCAGGGCGTGGGAAACGGCCGACTGCTCCACGTTGGGCGCCACGACCCAGACCTCCCCCAGTCCCTCCAGGGCGTCCGCCAGGACCTGGATGCCGTGGGCTCCGTACCCATCGTCGTTGGTGACAAGAATTCGAGGTACCCGTTCCATGGCGCGGATTATCCCAGATCCTGCCTCCCTTGTGGCGCCCGTCCCCAAAACCCCACACATCGCCCCCGGGAACGCCCCCCAATCGATCCCGGCAGCAACGCCTCCCCCCCCGGCTCCCACCTCCAGTTTCTTGCCCGGAATCATGGGATGTGCAATGATTCACAAGAAGGCCATTCCGGCCCGATACGGGCCGCCGCGTCAGCGGCGATTCACTGCCCGACAAGGAGGTTTACCATGGGGCGAGAGGTACTTCTCGGCGATGAGGCGGTCGGACTCGGCGCCGTCCATGCCGGTCTGTCCGGCATCTTCGGCTATCCGGGAACGCCGTCCACCGAGATCTTCGAGTTCGTCGAGCAGATCGCCAAGAAGCGCGGTGACATCCAGGCCCACTGGAGCACCAACGAGAAGGTCGCCTACGAGGAGGCGCTGGGGGTCTCGTGGGCCGGGCGCCGGGCCCTGGTGACCATGAAGCATGTGGGTCTCAACGTGGCGGCCGACGCCTTCATGAACTCGGCCGTCACCGGGGCCAACGGCGGACTGGTTCTGGCCGTGGCCGACGACCCGGGGATGCACTCGAGCCAGAACGAGCAGGACAGCCGCTACTTCGCCAAGTTCGCCCTGATTCCCTGCTTCGAGCCCGGGGACCAGCAGGAGTGCTACGACATGACCCGCGAGGCCTACGACCTCTCCGAGGAGCTGGGCATCCCGGTCATGATCCGGCTGGTGACGCGGATTGCCCACAGCCGGGCGGCAGTGGAGACCACGTACGAGCCCCGTTCCCAGAACCCCCTGAAGCCCGCCCGGGACATCCGCCGCTGGACCCTGCTGCCCTCCAACGCCCGGGTCCAGTACAAGATCCTCGTGGAGAAGCAGCCGGAGCTGCTGCGCCGAGCCGAGGAGAGCCGGCACAACGTGCTCGACCTGCGGGGCAAGCGCGGGATCATCGCCTGCGGCATCACCCTCAACTACGCCCTGGAAAACCTTCCGGAGGACCACGACTGGTCCATCCTCACCATCGGCCAGTACCCCGTGCCGCCGGAGAAGGTCCGGAAGCTGGTGGAGCACGTGGACGAGGTCCTGGTCCTCGAGGACGGATACCCCTTCGTCGAGGAGATGCTCCACGGGCTCTTCGGGCTCGAGACGGCCACGGTCAAGGGCCGGCTGACGGGCCACCTTCCCCGGACGGGCGAGCTCAACCCCGACCTGGTCCGGGCCGGCATGGGTCTCCCGGCCGTCGCCACGGCTGCCCAGGTGGAAGCCACCGCCGCATCCCGCCCGCCGACGCTCTGCCCGGGCTGTCCCCACACGGACACCTTCAAGGCCCTCAACGAGGCCCTGGAGATCTTCCAGGATCCTCAGGTCTTCTCCGACATCGGCTGCTACACGCTTGGCGCCCTTCCGCCCCTGGAGGCCATCCACAGCTGCGTCGACATGGGCGCCAGCATCTCCATGGCAGCCGGTGCCGCCATCGCCGGCTACCGTCCCGCTGTGGCCGTCATCGGCGACAGCACCTTCGCCCATAGCGGCATGACCGGCCTGCTCTCGGCGGTCGAGCAGAACGCCAACGTCAAGGTCATCATCGTCGACAACGAAACCGTCGCCATGACCGGCACCCAGCCCTCGGCGGCCACCATGGAAACCCTTGACCGCATCATCCTGGGCCTGGGGGTCGATCCGGATCATTTCCGGATCATCGTCCCCGTCCCCAAGAACCATGCGGACAACGTCAAGGTCTTCCGTGAAGAGCTGGAGCACGAGGGCCCCAGCGTCATCGTCGCCCGCCGTGCCTGCATCGAAAAGATCAAGCGGCACCGCTGAGGAAGGAGCACGACATGGAGAAGAACCTCATTCTTGCCGGCGTCGGTGGCCAGGGCATCCTGTCCATCGCCTTCGTCATCGACAATGCCGCCCTCGAGGCCGGGTACCAGTTCAAGCAGGCCGAGGTCCACGGCATGTCCCAGCGCGGCGGCGCCGTCCAGTCCCACCTGCGCTACGCCGACCACCCCATCCACTCGGATCTGATCCCCACGGGCCGCGTGGACATGGTCCTTTCGGTGGAGCCGCTGGAGGTGTTGCGCTACTGGAACACACTGTCCCCGGAGGGATGGGTCGTCAGCAGCATCACCCCCTACATCAACATTCCGGATTACCCCAACATGGACGGCCTCCTGGAACAGCTCGTCAGCTTCCAGAACGTCGTGCTGGTGGACGCGGGCAAGATCGCCCAGGCGGCCGGAAACCTCCGGGCCCAGAACATGGCCACCCTGGGTTCGGCCTCACCGCTCCTGGATTTCGATGACGAACAGCTGCTCAAGTACGTCCGGATCCTCTTCCGTGGCAAGGGCGAGAAGATCGTCGCCGTCAACGAGAGGGCCTACCGGTACGGCAAGGCCTCGGGCCAGTTCTTCCGGGGGCTGATCGATGCCGGGGTTGCCCCCATGGACGCCCTCTGGTTGACCCGGCGAATGGATCCGGCGACCATTGATCCTGCCAGCGCCGATGGCTGGGCCGGGCTGATCGCAGACGATCCCGCCGCCCTGGATGCGATCCTTGCGGCCGGATCCGACCTCGACGCTTCAAGCCCGCATCTTCCATGACGATGCGGGCCGGGGTGGGGTTGCCCGCCTGAGGGCCCGCCACCCAATTTCCGCCGGCTTCAGCGCCGGCGGACTCAGCCCCAAGGGACGACCGGTTCCGACCGCCGTCCATGAGGAGGTACCGCATGTCCACGACAGTCGATTTCGGCGCCATCACCCGGATCTTCCAGACGGCCCACGCCGACGGGCGAACCAGTCTCTACGAGCACGAGGCCTATGACCTCCTGGCGGCAACGGGTGCCGAGGCGGCCCCGGTCCACCGCCTGATCCCCGTCGACCGGCGGCCCCACCAGGGCGACCTGGACTCCGTCCCCGGCAAGCGCGTCGTCCTCAAGATTGTCTCGCCCGACATCACCCACAAGACCGAGGCCCACGGCATCCGCATCGTCGCCCGGGAGATCGGCGCCGTGGAGGCGGCCTTCGAGCTGATGCTGCGCGAAGTCCCGGAGGTCTACGCCCGTTTCCTCCAGGAGCACGAGGCCCACATGCCCGAGGCACTCCAGGGCCTCCGGGGACAGGAGCTCGAGGCGCGGCTCCGCGAACAGATGGTCGGCATCCTCCTCTGCCAGTTCATCCCCGCAGATGCCCAGGGTTTCGCCACGGAACTCTTCGTCGGCCTTCGCAACAGCCTGGAGTTCGGCCCCATCATCTCGGCCGGGCTCGGCGGCGTGGAGATGGAGATTCTCGCCCGCGAAACCCGGCCCGGCGCAGCCGTGGCCATCTCTCCCACCGGCCTCGTGGACGGGCGGGAGTTCTTCGAGCTGTTCAAGCACACCCTGAGCTACGAGAGGCTGTCCGGACGGATGCGGGGCGCCAGACGGCAGGTCAGCGACGAGACCCTCGTCGAGTGTTTCCAGGCTTTCATCGACCTCGCCAACCACTTCTCCGAGGTCAACTCCGACGCCTCCTTCCACCTGGGAGAGTTCGAGGTCAACCCCTTCCTGGTCTCCGGCGGCCACCTGGCTCCCGTGGACGGCGTCTGCTCCTTCGGACCGCCCAGGTTGGCCCGCCCGGCGCGTCCCATCGCCAAGATCGACCGCCTGCTCCGCCCAGGCTCCGCCGCGGTCATCGGAGCCTCCGCCAAGTCCATGAACATGGGCCGGATCATCTTGAACAACATCGTCAAGGCCGGATTCCCCAGGGAGAACGCCCTGGTCATCCGGCCCGGGATGGAGGAGTTGGACGGGGTACGCTGCGTTGCCTCCATTTCGGAGATCCCGGGGAAGGTCGACCTGCTGGTTGTGGCCGTCGGCGCCTCCCAGGTGCCGGCCGTTCTCGACGAGGTGCTGGACAACGACAAGGCCAATGCCGTCATCCTCATCCCCGGCGGCCTCGGCGAAAAGGAGGGTTCCCAGGAACTGGCCAGGCGGCTCAAGGAAAGGATCGATGCGGCCCACGGGCAGGGCGACGGCGGCCCGGTCATCATCGGCGGCAATTCCCTCGGCGTCATCTCCCACCCGGGACGCTACGACACCATGTTCATCCCGGAGGCCAAGCTGCCCAAGTCCCACGGGGACCGATCGAGGAATCTGGCCTTCATCTCACAATCGGGCGCCTTCATCATCGCCAACCTCAGCCAGGCGCCGTGGCTCGATCCGGCCTACGCCCTCTCCATCGGGAACCAGATCGACCTGACCGCCGGTGACCTCCTCCTGCACATGGCAGACGACCCCCAGATCGAGGTCATCGCCGCCTACATGGAGGGGTTCCGGAGGACCGATGGCCTGGCCTTCGCCCGCGCCGTCCGCCGGGCCGTGGCCCGCGGCAAGGACGTGGTCTTCTACAAGGCCGGCCGCACCGTCGAGGGCCGCTCCGCCACGGCGGGCCACACGGCCAGCGTCGCCGGGGACTACGCCGTCTGCGAGGCGGCTCTCCGGGAAGCCGGTGCCTTCGTGGCCTCGACCTTCGACGAGTTCTCGGACTTCCTCGAGCTGTGCTCCCACCTCCGCGGCAAGGAGGTCACCGGCAACCGGCTGGCCGCCATGTCCAACGCCGGGTTCGAGTCCGTCGGCATGGCGGACTCCATCCGTGGCGAGCGGTGTACGCTGCTGCTGACCCGATTCGCTCCGGAAACCACCCAACGGCTCCAGGGCCTCCTCGCCGACAACCGCCTGGACGGTCTCGTGGACGTCAAGAATCCCTTTGACGTGACGCCCATGGCCACCGATGCCGCCTTCGCCGACCTGGTGGAGGCCATCCTCGAGGATTCCGAAACCGATCTCGTGGTCGCCGGGATCGTGCCCCTGACGCCGGCCATGCAGACGCTTCCCGCCAGCGAACGGTGGAAGGAGTCCATCGACGATCCCGGGTCCATCGCCCGGCTCCTCCCGGCCGTCGCCGCGCGGAGCTCCAAGCCCCTCGTTGCCGTCATCGACTCGGGGGAGCTCTACGATCCCTTGGCGGAGGCGCTGACCGCCGGAGGCCTTCCCGTCTTCCGGCGGGCCGACCGGGCCGTCCGTTCTCTGCGACGGTGGGCCGATGTCCGCCTCCGCCAGCAAAAGCAGTCGCGGGAGGCCTCTTCATGAAATCCCACACCCGTTACCTGACCCTCGAAGTTCCCGAGCGCATGGACTTTATCAACATCACGCCACAGGTGGAGGAGGCCGTACGTGAGTCCGGCGTCCGGGAAGGCCTCTGCCTCGTCAACGCCATGCACATCAC
>CAZXNA010000135.1:0-8392 GCA_964641295.1 uncultured Thermoanaerobaculia bacterium | reverse complement strand
CTATCGGTCGAGCCCAACTGCAGCATGCGTTGGAGTGATACCGAGGAGCACTTCCTCGACCGCTGCCGACTCATCGTGGAGGCGGCGGAGAATCTGCGCTCACAGGATCCCCACATACTTCCCTTTACCATCGGTGGTCCCGGCTGGCGTCGTCACACACTTCGGAACGATGGTCTTCCCCCGGGCTTTGGAGCGCCGGACTGCCTGAACGCCGATGATCCCAATTGTGGTGCCATTCGTCGGTTCTACGACGGCCTCGAGCAGAGGGGCTACCTGGAGAACGGGCACATCAGTTGGTGGAGCTATTCCTTCCTCCCAACCGAGCTGACAACGGGTGCGACCCGCACGAATCTCGAGAACATCCGCACGATCCTGAACGATTCCCGCTATGAGGGACACTACGCCCAAACTCCGGTCGTCATCGGGGAGTGGGGGCCGCCCTTCGGCAACGAGATGATCGACCTGTTGCCCGCCCCGGACGTGCAGGCGGAACACGGAATCTTTTTCGGCAACAACATCAACGACGACAATGAGGTGGGTGCATCCCTGATTCCGGCTCGCATTCTGGACATGACCCGGGCCTCCCCACCACCGGATTACCAGTCATACTTCTGTGTGGCCGAATGGCCTGTGAAGGATTCTCTTCCGCTCTTCAAGGGAACGACCGGTGTCATGACGTCCCAGTGTCTGGGGTTGCGCAAGGCGGTGACCAATGTCCTTCTCATGCTGAACCACCTCGAGGAACGGGAACTTTCCACAAGCTACCGGCGGAATCCGATGCTCAACCTGGTGGCCACGGCCAGCGAGGATGGCCGAGAGTTGGCCGTGTTGGGCTTCTACCACCCGAGCATCAAGCCTTACGAGACCAACGGCGTTGTGACCTATGACGTCCTTCTGGCCGGACTGGAACGGGACGGCATCGGGCCGGTGGCGGTCACACTGCACTTCGCGAACCTGACACCGGGGGCAAGCTACACGGAGACCGTCTCCGTCGTCGATTCCGCCCACGGCAACGCTTTCGCTTACCGCCATGCAGTGATGGACGACCTACAAACCCACTGTGGCCCCGATCCGACCCAGTGGCAAAAGGTGTGCGTCTACGACCGGATGGAAGTCATCAATGACTGGACACTCGAGGAGGACGGCGCATCAGTGGCCACGGAGACCACCGACTCGACTCTCACCGCCGATACTGAAGGCCAAGGCGAGATCGTTGTCACAATGAACCCTTACTCGGTCTTGCTCGTGAGACTGGAGCGGACCGACCGGTGAGCCGCAACCGATCCGACATTCTACGGTGGGGAACTGTCGTCAGGCGTGACCCGTCCGGGAATGTTGCCGGCTACGACAGGGCGTGTGATTCTGGTGTTTCGGTACGTTTCCGGGGTTGCGCCGGGCTGTAGCGCGGGGAGACGGTCACAGAGTGTTCGGACGTACCCGGCGTTTTCGGGGTCCAGTTCTTCCGGCGTGAGGTTGAGAGCGACGGCACGGAAGCAGGCCAGCGATCGAATGGGGAGCAGGGGCTTGTCGGATGCGGCGTTCCTACTGCGGATGAAGGCGAGTTGGAAGGCGAGTCCGATGGTGTCAAAGGAGATTCCACGGTCGGCAAGGCCGTTGGCGATGTCCCGGTCGGCGGGGGAGGGCATGTTCGGGGTGTCGGGGTCGTCGAGATAGAGGGAGATGACCCGGGCTGCGAATGGAGCGCGCTCGCCGCTCCTACGCCTTCCCGCGATTTGGAGCGTTGTGCGGCCTGCTCATCCCATCTGGCACCGAAACCAAGAGGAAGAAGACACCACATCGCTCGGCGCCTCACAGCCCCCGCCCCTTCCGCGACGAAACCCCACGAATGATCCGGGCTAGCCGGGGACGGCGGGAGCCGGGCGCTTGGGGGCGAAGTAGCCGCGCTGGTACCGGCGGACCTCCTCAATGGACACCGCGGCGTTGCGGTCGATGGCCTGGACCGCCGCCAGGTACTCCTCGAGCCTCCGGCGCCGGACGACGGAGAACACGATCCCCACCTCGGTCCCCCGCCCGCCGCGCCCCTCCACCAGCGTCACCCCGAACCCCAAGGCCACCAGCGCCTTCAGGAGCTGCTCGTGGTGGCGGGTGATCACTCGTACCAGGGCCGAGCCGAGGGCCAGCCGCCGCTCGATGGTGAGTCCAAGGAAGGTCCCCATGGCGAACCCGCCTCCGTAACCGACGACCCGGAACACGTCGAGGGGACCGCGCACCACCGTTGCCACGGCGGTGATGAACACCGACACCTCCACAAACCCGATCACCGCTGCGAGGCCCCGGCGCCCCTGTACGGTGAGCACCAGCCGCATGGTCCCCAGCGAGACGTCAACGCAGCGCAGGGCGAAGATCACGAACGCCGCTAGCACGGAGTCCAACACGCTTCACCTCCCCCTTCATGGTACGCCTGTCACAACCGTTTGGCGGCCGCGGACATGACGAGTGCCGGGCGGGTGCCGGGCCGGGGCATCCTCCATCGCCCGTGACGATCCCTCCCGAGGCATCTGGACCAACCTTTGGTTGGTTTATTCGTAACTCATCATGGAACTCAAGGAGGTTGCCATGAAATGGTGGATTCTTGCAGCGTGTATTGGGGGAAGTGTGCTTGCGTCCGGATGCTCAGGCCTGCCGGGGGGAACGGCTGACGCTCCGGCCCGGCTGGAAAACGGCTCGTTTGCCGCCGAGCTGAACGGGTTCTCCATCCACTACGAGGTGCATGGAAACGGACCTGTGGTGATGACGCTCCCCAACTCGTGGGGGCTCAGCGTCGAAGGGCTTCGCAACATGTATCTTCCGCTCGAGGAGCGTTTGACCATGGTGCACTTCGATCCCCGAGGTATCGGGGGCTCGGATCCGGTCCGGGAAGATGCCGACATGGGACTCGCCGCCGTCCGCGCGGATTTCGATGCGCTCCGGCGGCATCTTGGCCTGGAGCGGGTCGCCGCCATGGGGTGGTCCAACGGGGCGGTGAACCTGGTCCTGCTGGCCGCAGAGTGCCCCGGGACCCTGTCCGAGGCGATCTTCGTCCACGGGCTGGCCAGCTTCACCGACGAGGATGAGCGGATATGGGCCGAGACCTACGCCGAAGTCGTTGCGGGGTTCGAGAAGCTCGTAGAACGGCTCTCCTTCCCTTCGGTTCCGCTGGAGGAGAAGACGGCGGGGATGAAGGCGTACTGGCTGGAGAACTACTTTCCCGCGAGCACGGCCGATCCCGGGACCATGCGGCCCAGGCTTCTGGAGGTGTTCGGACCCGCCCGGTTCAGCTGGGCGCACGCGAACTACAGTCAGCAGGAGGCGCCCACCATCGATGTGCGGGATCGGCTGGAGTCCATCACGGCGCGCTCGTTGGTGATTGCCGGCCGGCATGACATGGTCCCCGTGGAGAAGGCCCGTGAGCTCGCCGACGGTATCATCGGCTCGAGCCTGGTGGTGTTCGAGAACAGCGGTCACTTCGCGCCTCTGGAAGAGCCGGAGGCTTTCCGTGCCGAGGTATTCCGGTTCCTTGGAGTGGAAGGACAGCCGGACGGCTGATATGGGCCCACAGGGGACTCGAGAGATCGCCGGTTCCCCCCGCAGGCGCCGGCGCCGGCAGGGTTGTGACTTTGCGTGGAGAGTGCTGTAGACTGCCGCGACACGCTGGCACCTGACGTACTCTTGCCGGTGAAGGGAGAAGGAATGAACGAGACGACAAAGATAGCCAACGACACGGTAGTGTCCATCGATTACACGCTGAAGGACGACGACGGTGAGGTGCTGGACTCGAGCCAGGGCGCCGAGCCCTTGAGCTACCTGCACGGCCACGGCCAGATCATCCCAGGCCTGGAGCGCGAGCTGGAGGGCAAGAGCGTCGGCGACGAGCTGAGCCTCCATATCGAGGCGGAGGACGCCTACGGCGCCCACGATCCCGACCGTGTGGTCGAGGTGGAGCGCAGCAACTTCGAATTCGACGTCAAGGAGGGGGACTACGTCCAGGCCCAGCACCCGGACGGTTCCGTGATCCCCTTCCTCGTCACCGAAGTGGGCGAGACCAATGTCACCCTCGACGGCAACCACCCGCTGGCCGGCAAGGCGCTCAACTTCGAGATCAAGGTCGTCGGCGTCCGTGAGTCGACGGAGGAAGAGCGGACCCACGGCCACGCCCACTGAGGTGGAACCCGGTCCGCAGCGCGTGAGCTGACGGCCCGTTTCCCTCGCAAGATCCGGTGGAACACAGAACCGCACCCCCGCGGGCGGGAGATCGCCTCCCGCACCGTGGGAGATGCGCTCCCAACGCTGGACGTCCGCGCCGCGCTGTCCTGGCCCGGGTTCCTCAGAACGACGTCGGACAGCTGTCCATGGGCCCTTCGTCGCACTGGTCGGGCAGGTCCCTCCAGTCGGGCTGGGCGATGCTGAACTCGGCGTCACCGGTGGCTTGGTCATTCTTGGAGAAGTAGGCCATGAGCATGGGGGACAGGGAGCCCGCAAGGTTGCCGCAGGGATCCTGCGCCGCCACCGAGGGCGCGATCCGGATATCCACCAGGCCGTTTTTGAGGCCATCGACCCCGAACTCGTCCTTCAGGTTCCACTGCCGCAAAGAGTAGGCCTCGATGTTCTCGGTCTTCTGGGCCAGCTGCCGGCCGTCCTCGCCGTAGACGGTGATCTGGGCGGGAGCGGTGATGGGGGAGAGGTTGAGAACGCCAATGTTGGTCCTGAACCTGTCGTCCTGGCGGATGCCGGTCAGCTGGGCTGAAGCGACGCCGTAGATGTAGGACAGTAGGTTGGAGGGAACGGTCTGGCCGTAGGTGGCGGCGGGGTTTGCGGCGTTGTACGCCCGGCTGCTGACGGCCAGGGAGGGACTGGCTTCGCCCTCGCCCTGCCACCGCAGGACGTCACTCATGTGGGCCACGTCACCGAGGTCGGGCTCACCGGCGTAGACCAACAGGGCGCCCTTCGTGTTGTCGCCGAACTGGG
This sequence comes from uncultured Thermoanaerobaculia bacterium, assembly GCA_964641295.1. Taxonomy (GTDB): domain Bacteria; phylum Acidobacteriota; class Thermoanaerobaculia; order Thermoanaerobaculales; family Sulfomarinibacteraceae; genus JAADFK01. Next base: position 3,427 of record CAZXNA010000135.1, on the reverse strand, counting down.
AGAACCAGCTTCCGATGATGTCCTCCACCAGAACGGTCTGGTGGGGCGCCATGGAGATGCTGTGGGTGTAGGACAGGGGCGGGATGTTGGCGTGCTGTTCCGGGAGGTAGGCTGCCGTCACGGTCTGGGTCGTGCTGGTCAGGTTGGTGATGGAGACGTCGCTGCGCCACAGGGTGCCGGCACGTCCCTTGGCCTTGACCACAACGGGAAGGAACTGGACAGAAGCGGCGATCTGCGCATGGGAGACGTTGTTCCCGAGAAGGATCGTGCAGAACGCCAGAACGAGGGTCAACGAAACGCGACGCATGGATCAACCTCCCTCTTCCCGGCCCATCGGGGTCGGGGCTGTGTGGTTTACATGAAGCAATGTAGTTTTCAGGGAGGGGGTGTCAAGAGATGCTGCGAATCTGCGATCGCCCTGTAACCAGGGTGTGACGTCAGCCAGCGCGGTCTTGTGTCAGAGTGTCGACAGCGGATCGACGTCGATGATGCGATGAACCTTCTTGGAGACGGGGAGGACGTCGATCTGTTGGAGGACGTGGCGCAGACGTTGCCGGTCGGGGGCGCTGACCAGGAGCTGCCAGCGCCAGCGGCCACGCAAGCGTTCGAGCGGGGCGGGGGCGGGACCGCGGAGCCGGACGCCCTCCGGCAGCGGCCGGGCGGCGCGGGAGGCCTCCTCGGCAGCTTCCTGGGCGGCGTCCCCGGCGGCGGACTCGAAGCGGATGAGCGCCATGCGAACCGCCGGCGGGTACTGGAAGGCCTGGCGGTAGGTCAGCTCCTCTCGGTTGAACGACTCCACGTCGTGATCGCAGGCGTGCCGGACGGCGGGATGGTCGGGGTAGTAGGTCTGGATGACGACGTGGCCGGGCCGCTCGCCCCGCCCCGAACGGCCCGCCACCTGCGTCAGGAGCTGGAAGGTCCGCTCTCCGGCCCGGAAATCTGGTAGGCCAAGGAGGGAGTCGGCAGAGATCACGCCCGTGAGCGTGACGTTGGGGAAATGGTGCCCCTTGGCCACCATCTGCGTTCCCACGAGCACCTGCAGGCGGCCGGCGGAGAAGGAGCCGAGGACCTCCTCGAGGCCGTTCCGGCGCCGGACCGTGTCACGGTCGAGGATGCCGGCCCGCACACCGGGGAAGTGGCGCGCCAGGTAATGGGCGACCTTCTCCGTTCCAGCGCCCACGGCGTCGAGGAGCGTGCCTCCGCACTGGGGACATTTCTCTGGCACGGGACGCCGGTAACCGCAGTAATGGCAGCGGAGGCCGCCCTGGCGCCGGTGCAGGACCAGGGGGATCGAACACTCGGGGCAGTCGATCTTGTGGCCGCAGTCCCGGCACAGGAGGATGGGCGCCCAGCCGCGCCGCTGGATCAGGAGGATGATCTGCTCGCCGCGGGCCATGGTCTCCTCCATGACCTCCCGGAGGCGGGCCGAGAAGAGGGTGCGGCCCTGCTCGCCGGGCTCCGGGGGCTCCTTGCGGAGGTCCACCAGCTCGACATCGGGGAGGGAGCCCCCGGCCACCCGGTGACCGAGGACCAGGCGACGTGCGAGCCCCCTGACCACCAGGGCGTGGGCCTCCACAGAGGGTGTGGCCGAGCAGAGGAGCACGGGAATCTCCCGGTCCTTGGCCAGGACCAGCGCCAGGTCCCGCGCGTGGTAGCGGGGGGCCTCGCCCTGCTTGTAGGCCGGGTCCTGCTCCTCGTCGACGATGAGCAGGCCCAGGCGGGGCAGGGGGGCGAGGAGGGCCGAGCGAGGACCGACGACCACGTCCGCGCGGCCGTCGCGGACGGCCTTCCACTGTCGCCACCGTTCGCCCTCGGACTGGGCCGAGTGGAGGACGGCCACCCGGTCGCCGAAACGCCGCTCGACGGCCCCGACGGCCGCCGGCGTCAGGCCGATCTCGGGCACGAGGACGATGCCCGTCCGTCCGGCGGCGACCACCGTCTCCAGACAGCGCAGGTAGACCTCGGTCTTTCCGGAACCCGTGACGCCCTCCAGCAGGAAGGGCGCATAGCGGTTTTCCCGGAATGCCTGGACAACGGCCTCGACGGCGTCCGCCTGTTCCTGGGTCAACGTGAGGCGCTCGGTTCCGCCCGAGCGGAGCGCCCAGACGGGCTTTCCCGCGGGCGCCTGTGTGAAACGCTCGAGGACCCCCTTGGCGACCATGGCGCGGACGACGGATGGCGTGCATCCGACTGCCGCGCAAAGCTCGGTGACGAGCATGGGGCCCGGGGCCGACGCCAGGTGCTCCAGGACCTGTTGCTGCCGGGGCGCCCGCCTGCACGCTTCCAGGAGCCCCTCCAGGGGCCGGGCCGGAAGACGGACCGCGGCGACCTCGACCCGGGGCGCCCGGTCCCGCCGCCGGCGGCGCAGGCGGACCAGCCCCCCTTCGACCAGGGCGCTCAGGGGCTCCCTGGAAGAGGCGCCGGCGCGGGCCAGAAGGGAGGTGGTGCGGGCGCGTCCGCGCTCCTGGAGCCCGCGCAGGATGGCGGCACGCAGCGGGGGCAGATCGTCGGGGTTGGCGGCGGCGCCCGTCGGCGTTAGCTCGGCCTCCTCGGCGTCGCTTCGCAGGAGGCTGGCGGGGAGCATGGCGGCGAGGGTCTCGCCCAGGGGGCAGCGGTAGTACTCGGCGATAAAGTGCGCCAGGGTGAGGAGATGGTCGGGCAGCAGGGGTTCGAGGTCGAGGATCTCCAGGACGGGCCGGATGACGGAGGCATCGAGCTCCGTCGTCTCCCGGAGCTCCACCACGAGGCCGGTGACCTCCTTGCCCCGGATGGGGACGCGCGCGCGGACGCCGGGGCGCGCCAGGGGCGCCAGCTCCCCGGGGAGCGCGTAGAGCAGCGGCTCGGGGATGGCGCGGGGCACGGCAACCAGGGCATAGCTCACGGGATCACGCCTCGCCGAGAACGGCGCTTCGAGGGGCGCTTGCCAGCTCGGGCAGCTCCAGTGTGGCGGAGGCGATCTCGGCAGCGCGGGTCTTCTGGAGGTGGTGGCCGCCGCCGTCGAAGAGAACGAACCGGCCGCCCGGGAGAAGATGGGCGAGCTCCTCGGGGATTTCCTGCTCGATCAGTGGATCGTCCGGCGCGTGGAAGATTAGGGCGGGCCCGGGGTAGCGGTGCGCCGCCCGGCCCAGCTCGTCGAAACACACGGAGCTGACCAGGGCCAGGTGATGCTCAAGCTCCCGCCAGTTGGCTGGCAGGGGCAGGCCGCGCTTCCGGTATCCGCGCCGGGCCAGGGAGAGCACCAGGGGACGGCTCAGGGGAAACCGGAGGGCCAGGGCCATGCGGCCGTACTGTTGTGGTGTCTTCGAGAACGCCCGGTGCCGGCGGGCGCCCATGGTCGCCATCAGGGTCAGGGAGGCGACCCGCTCGGGTTCGAAAGCAGCGGCCAGGAGGGCGGCGCCCCCGCCGTAGGAGTGGGCCAGCAGTGAGA
>CAZXNA010000134.1:0-8443 GCA_964641295.1 uncultured Thermoanaerobaculia bacterium | reverse complement strand
GTTTCACCACAAAACCTTCCACCAACCGATACCGCGCATGTCAGGAGATGTGAACACCAAACCTGGCGGCTCTTCATCCATAACAGCGAGTGGGCGGTGCAGAGCCTCAGCACCCCCTGGTACTGGGCACGCTGGACCCTCAGCGAAACGACTCCCCAACGTTACATCTATGTCGCCGAGTATCAGGACGACAATGGCGACTGGGTGCCGTGCTCTCAAGGCGATACCAGTTGCAGCTGCGACGTCAGCGTCACGCCTGACGTGGACGACCCGGGCAGCATCACCCTCCACGCCAACCCCAACCCCGCCGACTACGGCGACAGCGTCACACTCAACGTCAACTACTACGACCCCGACGGGACGAGCCAGATTCGGTTGTACCGCGGCACAACCCTCATCCAAGAGAAAAGTAACTGTGTCGGCACGTCCTGCACACTCTCGATAAGTGACCAGCCACCAAGCTCGGTCACTTACAAAGCAACTGGCAAGGATGTCAGTGGTAGCCCCACCGCCGCCACCCTCACCGTCACGGTCAACGGCGCGGCGCCGGTGGTGACGCAGTGGGTGGTGAATCCGAACAGCGTCGTGGTCGGGGAGGCCGTCTCCTTCTCAGTCCAGGCCACCGATGCTGATGGAAACCTTGACTCGATAGTCATTGCTTTCGGCGACGGGGCAAGCGACACGCAGTCCTGCTCGGGCGGGTCGTGCTCCTTCACCACCACCCACACCTATACGGCGAGCGGGAATTTTGTGACGAGCGCGACCGCAACGGACGCAGAAAGCCACAGCACCACGACCCCAACGAACACGGTCTACGTCACCGCGCCGAGTGACGCGGATGCTGACGGCGTGCCGGACGCGGATGATGCATGTGCGGGGACGCCGCCGGGCGAGCCCGTCGTGACGACGGGGCAGTACGTGGGGTGCAGCTGCAACCAGATTATCAACTTCGACCCGAATCCGGTGCGGGACACGCTGCCGTGCACTCGTGACACCTGCGGCATCGACGGGAGCGGCGCGTTCTCCCCCTCACACTCGTGGATTCCCGACGGCGGCCAGCCGGAAGACCTGAGCGACGGGTGCCAGGGGCCGGACTGGGTGGACTACTCCTGCCAGAGCCACGCCGTCGCAACCACGACGTCGCCGAACGACCCGCGATGCGTGAGCTGCACGAGCCACGACCACCAGGTGTGCTGGCCGGACAGCAACGGCAACCCGTACTGGGTGGACAGCTGCGGCAACCGCGAAGAGCAACTCGCCACGTGCGGCCCGAGCGAGACGTGCGTCGAGGACGGCGCAGGCGGTGCGAGCTGCCAGGCCTGCACGCCCGACTGCGCGGGCAAGGCGTGCGGTGACCCGGACGGGCAGTCGTGCCAGCAAGACGGGCAGGGGTCTCGGTGCGTCGCCGCCTGCACGCCCGACTGCCCGCCTGACGGGTCGGGGTATCAGTGCGGCGCGAATATTTCGGACGGGTGCGGCGGGACGTGCGCCGTCACCGGCACGCACTGCAGCGACGACCAGGTCTGCCTGGACGGCACCTGCCAGAGACCGCACTACCTCATCGACCAGTCTGACGTCTTCGTCACTGCCGGCGGGTTCGCCACCCTCACCCCCACACTCACCCGGGCGGACGGCCAGCCCGTCAGCTTCACCCCCGCCTGGACGTTCAGCGGCTGGATGACCACGCCGACCCGGCGCGCCACCAACACCGACGTGGGCGAGCACACGGTGACAGTCACCGCGCGCAAACCCCCAGCCTACCCGAGCGTCGCCACCACCACCATCCTGATCGACGTGGCGTGCAACCCGTCAGACCCGACCTACGGGCCGTGCTGCAACCAGAACGGGCGATACGAGCCGGACGACACCAGCTGCACGCCGCACGACCCCCAAGAAGGAGCGAGTTACACCTGCCAAGCCGGCGCGTGCACCGAGTACTGCACGCCCCACGCGAGCACCCACTGCAGCGAGGGCGACGTCTACTACTACAACAGCTGCGGCGAACGCGGCGACCTGAAGACCGCGTGCACCGGCGGTCAGGTCTGCACGAACGAGGGCGGGGCGCACTGTATTGACCCGCCGCCGACGTGCACGGGCGAGTATGAGCTCTTCTGTCAGGACGGCGACGTGTGGCGGCGGGACACGGGGTGCGGATTGACTGAGGAGGCGGAGCCGTGCGGTGCCGGGTGTGCGGACGGCGCGTGTTTGCCTGAGGGGCCGTGCGGTGCGGGCACGCTCGCGTGCGGTGACCGTTGCGTCGACCCGCTCACCGACCGGCTCAATTGCGGCGGGTGCGGCCGGGTGTGCGGGCGGAACGAGCAGTGCGTGAGCGGGAGCTGCAAGCTCATCCCGGGGTGTGTGGTCGTGTGCGACCAGAACAGCGATTGCGGCGACGGCATGGTCTGCGTCCAGGCGGGGAGCTGTACGGAGAGCCGTTGCGAGCCGACCCAGGTGCTCGTGGTGAACGAGAGCGACGCGGCGCAGCTCGTGAGCGAGTTCGCGAGCAAGCTCGTCACCGTCACAGTCAAGCAAGAACGGACGGGGTATCGGTTCACCGCCACCAACCTCGCCCCCACCCCCCTGGACGTGAACGTGACCGCCACGTTCAGCAAGCTCCTCACGCCGACGGCGCAGAAGCTCCGCGTCACCGGCGCCGACTACACCGTCCTGCAGGACGACCCCATCCTCCAGTTCCCCCTCCACCTCACCGACACCGCGTCATGGAGCGTGGACGTGGGGAAGATCCTCGACCCGAGCTATGGCCAACTCGTCACGCTCAACATCACCTACACGCCACCCAACCTCACCTGGAACGAGACGCCGCTCACCCTCGGCGTCACCGCTGAGAACACGACGAACGGCACGCGCGTCCACCTCACCCTCAACCCTGACAAGAACCTCAACGGCGTCAGCGTCCCCGTCCGCATCCCCAAATGCATGGCCGAGTACGCCAGCCAACTCCAGCTCAACGGCCACTACACCATCCTCGAAGAGGACCCGCTCATCGTCTGGCAATTCGACCAACTCACCCAACCCGTCGAGATCACCTTTGACACCAAACGAATCAGCGACGAGTGCCTCCAACAACTGAAAGCACTCGCCTACGCAAAAAAAATCAACGGGCCAGTCAACCCATGGCTGGCAGTCCTCCTCATCCCCCTCATCGGCCTCCTCTTCATCAGCTTCCAGCGCTTCACCCCCCAGACCCACGAGCGCCTCAGCAAAAAAGAGTTCTGGGAACTCGGGAAGAAGGAAGGGGAGAGCGACGAGGAGCTCGAACGCGACTGGGAAGAGTACAAGAGAAGGTTCTGACCATAACCATTAAATACGCCCCTGCACCCCACAAGCGTGATGGAGGCGCTCGAAGCGGCTCGGAAGCGGCTCGCGGCGGCGGATCACATCCTCACCCAGAGCTATCCGCTCATCAAAGACCCGAAACTCCTCATCGCCGTGCTGACCAACCTGTCACGAGCGGTCGAAGGGGCGGTGGAGGTCTCCAAGGAGCGCGCGCGGCGACTGCCAACAGAGTTCCTCCGCCTAGCGGGTGAACTGCAAGAGACGATGCACGAGCACGAGCAGAGCCCGGTCGAGTTCGCGCGAAAAGGAGCGTTCGTCATCTGCGACGAGAGCTACCGTATCAGAACCCTCAACGAGGAGCAGCTGCGACGGCAGCTCCGACAGGCAAAAGCGCTCCTCGGTTTAGGTGCCAGGTCCGGTGATTGATCTTTTCTTTCCAGTCCGTGGTCCATGGGCTCAGTATTCCCGCCTGCCAGCCGAGGCGATGGCACGGTCCGTGGCCTCGAGTCGCCCCCGGTACGCCTCGTCCTCCTCCTTCCCCCTCCCTACGAGATCAACATTGATCACCGTACCCGGTACCTATGGCGCTGGATCCTCACGATGATCGCCTTCTTCGGTCTCGCCGGGATGGCGTGGGAGCTAACCCGGACCATTCATGAGTCTTCTGCTGCAAGGGGCGATGCACTGCGCCTGACGCCATTTCTTCGATTCGCCCGCTCGACGTGCCGCAAGCACGTCTGCGCTCGAGAATCTTTCGAGAACCCTGCCATGCACGGCGCCTCGCCCCTTTCGCGACGAACCCTCATGAGAGATCCGGGCTAGGGCATCGCGGTTTCCATGGGTGCGTCCTCCCCATGTGATTCCTCTGGAGCATCCCCTCTCTGTCATCGTTTTCCAGTTCGAGCGAAAGGACCCTCCCCCGCCTGTGAGGCGCCGTGGGCGGGTCAGCTCTCTTCGTTGGCGGGTCCGACGTCCAGGACCGCCGTTACGCTGAGGGGTTCGAAACCGAGGGCCGGCCAGGTGGCGGCCGCCTCGGGGCAGTTGACGCCCCAGCTCAATTGAAGGGTCCTGATATTGCGGGAGCGCAGCCACGCCAGGGCTTCTTGGAGGAATCCTCGGGTCACTCCGTTTCGCCGAGCGTCCCTCTCGACGTAGACGTCGCAGAGATATCCCACCCGTGCCTCGCCGTAGTCGTCGGCGCCGGGCCGGATGAGAAGGAACGCGCAGCCGACGATCCGTTCGCCGGTCACCGCCACGAGGACCAGCACGTCGGGGTCCTCCAACGCCTTGGTGATCTTGTCTTTCCAGGCTTCCAGAAAGTCCGGATGCGGCGAGAAACGCGCGTCGCACCGCGCGTGGTGTTCCATGAACAGACCGTGGAGACGGACCAACGACCCCAGGTCCGACGGGCGTGCCGTTCGAATGACGATTCCCATGGTCGTTTCCCCATCGAGGGTACCACCGGGGGGATTTGTCGTACACTCCCTAGAGGAGCCTTCCCTTTCGGCTTGCCATTCGCTATGGTGTCGCGGCCCGGTGGAAACCGGCGCGAACGCACGAGGGGACGGCAATGGAGGTTGGCATGACACGGCGAACGGTTGTGACGATGCCCGGCGATGGAATCGGTAACGTGGTGCTTCCCGAGACCCTGCGGGTCCTGGAGGCCGTGGGGTTCGAGGCGGAGTACGTGGAGGCCGGCATCGGCTGGGACCACTGGGTCAACGAGGGCAACCCCCTGCCCGAGGAGACCGTCGAGCTGATCGCGAAGCACAAGGTGGCCCTCTTCGGCGCCATCACCTCCAAGCCCAAGGATCTGGCCGCCAAGGAGCTCAAGCCCGAGCTGCGGGACAGGGGTTTCGTCTACTTCTCTCCCATCGTCGCCCTCAGGCAGCGCTTCAACCTGGACATCTCCATCCGGCCTTGCATCGCCTTTCCCGGCAACCCCCTCAACTTCATCCGGCGGGCGGCCGACGGCGACGTGGAGGAGCCTCCGGTCAACGCCGTCATCTTCCGCCAGAACACCGAAGGCCTCTATGCCGGCGTCGAGTGGACCAACCCGCCGGAGGCCGTTCGGCAGGCCTTCTCCAGCCACCCCAAGTTCAGGCCCTTCGCCACGGTCCCGCCCGAGGATCTGGCCATCTCGACCCGGGTCTTCACCCGGGCCGCCTGCCGGCGCATCTGCGAGGAGGCCTTCGCCTACGCCGAGGCCCACGGGTACGACAGCGTCACCATCTGCGAGAAGCCCAACGTGCTCCGGGAGACCTCCGGCATGATGGTCGAGGAGGGGCGCAAGGTCCACGAGCGCTACCCCAACATCGACCTCTGGGAGACCAACATCGACGCCCAGATGATGTGGCTGACCAAGAACCCCGAGGGCTACGGCGTCATCGTCGCGGGAAACATGTTCGGCGACATCATCTCCGACGGATTCGCCGGTCTCGTGGGCGGCCTGGGCTTCGCCGCCTCGGCCAACATTGGCACCGAGGTGGGGGTCTTCGAGCCCACCCACGGCTCCGCCCCCAAGTATGCCGAGCTGGATCCCCCCATCGTCAACCCCATCGCCATGATCCTCTCGGCCGCCATGATGCTCGACTGGCTCGGCGAGGCGGAGAAATCCCGGCGGATCCGCGACGCCGTGGCCAAAGTCGTCGCCGACGGTCGCGTCCGCACCTACGACATGCTCAAGCTGCGCGGCGGCCCCCGGGCAATAGCCCAGGGCGCGGCGACAACCACCGAGATGACCAACGCCATCATCGCAAGACTGGCGTAGAGGAAGACGCGCTCCAGGACTCCACGGTCCCTTGCTTCGTCCCTCCCGGGATCTGCGAGAATTGGAGATCATGGGGAAATCCGAGATCTCCGGGCTGACGGCGAGGCTGCCAGGGGCGAGCTCTCCATGGAGGGAACCCGGCCGTTGAGGGGGTCCCTGTTGTACCGGCTCATGGGGATCGGAAGGGTGCCGCCCGTGGTGCGCGAGACCCTCGAGGATGAGGGGTTCCTGGTCCTCGACGAGGGCATCGCGATCTCTGTCGACTACCGCAACTACCGGGTGCCAGGGAAGAGGGTCTGGAGGAGGAGGCGGGGTGCCCGCGGAGCCGTGGTCGTCACACGCCAGCGGTTCATCGCCTTTGCCCGTTTCCGCAAGATCCTCAACGTCGGGCTTGACGACCCCCGCCTGGCCACCCTGGGCTTGCGCTTGGAGTCGCCCACCATCCTCGCCGTCACCGTCGACCCCGCCGCCTTCCACGACGACCAGGCCGGAGAGGTCATCTACCGCTTCCACACGGCCCACGCCCCGGAGATCCTCGCCATCCTCGAGCGTCACCGCTGAAGGTGGGGGGGCGCCCAACCCCATTGGCTCCGATTGCCTTTCGGGCTCTCGCTCGGTGGAGAAGGTGAAGAAGCCCGGCCTGCAGAGGAGAGCTCGTGAACGATCCGGCCGAGCGCCGGCGGGCGGTGGGAGGCCGGGCCGGGCCGCGGGTCCGGATTCAGCGTCCGGGACGAGACTCACGCACCGTCCGGCTCGCTGTAGACTGGCACCAAGGGTTTCCCGGAGAGGGGGAGGGTCGTGAGGGACCTCGCGGTTGGACTGGATGTGGACTGGGCCGTGGTGGGGTCGGGTTTCGGCGGGAGCGTTGCGGCCATGCGCCTGGCCCAGAAGGGGTACCGGGTCACGGTCTTCGAGATGGGGCGGAGGTTCGGTGTCGAGGATTTCCCGAAGACCAGCTGGGATGCCCGGCGGTTCCTGTGGGCACCCGCTCTGGGCTGCTACGGCATCCAGAGGATCGACCTCCTCCGCCACGTGACCGTTCTCGGCGGTGCCGGTGTGGGAGGGGGCAGCTTGGTGTACGGCAATACGCTCTTCACGCCCCTGGAGAGCTTCTTCGGCCGGGAGCTCATCGGGGAGATGGGCGGCAGGCCGGGGCTCATGCCGTGGTTCGAGCTGGCCCGGCGGATGCTCGGAGTGGTGGAGAACCCCAGGCTGTTCGAGCCCGACAAGCTCCTGAGGCAGACCGCCGCCGAGTACGGCCGGGAGGACACCTTCACGCCGAGCCCCGTGGGGGTCTTCTTTGGCGAGGAGGACCGGACGGTTCCCGACCCCTACTTCGGCGGCGAGGGGCCGGAACGAACGGGCTGCAACTTCTGCGGAGGTTGCTTCATCGGATGCCGCGTCGGTGCCAAGAACACCCTGGATCTGAACTACCTGCATTTCGCCCAGAAGCTCGGGGCGCGGATCCTGCCCGAGACAGAGGTCATCGACATCCGCCCCCTGTCGGAGGACGGCGGTGAGGGGTACGAGCTGACCACGCGCCGGGTGACGGGACTGTTGCGCCACCCGGTCCAGCGGTTCAGGGTGGGGGGCGTCGTCCTGGCCGGAGGGGTTCTCGGCACGGTTCGGCTCCTGGGGAGGCTCGCGCAGAACGGACGGCTTCCGCGGCTCTCGCCGCGGCTGGGGAGCGGCGTCCGCACCAACAGCGAGACCATCGTCGGTGTGATGGCGCGGGACCGTGGGGCCGACTACTCCAGGGGGATCGCCGCATCGTCCAGCGTCTTCCCGGACGACCACACACAGATCCAGGCCGACCGCTACCCCGCCGGCTCGGACGCCATGGGGCTCATGGCCACGTTGCTCACCGACGGCGGGGGGAGGGTCCCCCGGCCTCTCCGATGGCTGGGCAACGTGATGCGCCACCCCGTGGACTTCCTCCGGGTAGCCATCCCCCTCGGTTTCGCGCGGCGCTCCATCATCCTCGTGGTGATGCAGGACCTGGAGGGGAGCCTCCGCCTGACGGTTCGCCGGAGCGTGCTGCCGCCCTTCGGAACCCGCTTGACCTCGGAGCTCGAGGCGGGCGAGGGAATCCCCACGTGGATTCCCATCGCCAACGACTTTGCCCGCCGGCTGGCCCGCCGCATGAACGGGATTCCCGGCAACATGACGGGGGAGGTCCTCCTGAACCGCCCCACCACGGCCCACATCCTGGGCGGATGCTGCATGGGGAGAGACCCCGATGAAGGGGTCGTTGACCTCCAGAACCGCGCCTTCGGCTACCGGAACCTCCTGGTCTGCGACGGCTCGGTGATCCCCGTCAACCTCGGCGTCAATCCGGCCCTTTCCATCACGGCGTTCGCCGAACGCGCCATGTCG
>CAZXNA010000133.1:0-8682 GCA_964641295.1 uncultured Thermoanaerobaculia bacterium | reverse complement strand
AAGTAGTCCCAGTGAACGGCCTCGGCCCCGTTGCCGGGGCGGCCTGGAATGTGTGGGATCGTGTTCGATCTGGTGCTCTGGGCGCCGCGAGAGGTCGTCCGCTTCGCGGACGTCGCAGTCGAGGAGCTGAGGTCACGTTTCGTTGACGGTCCTGGAGGGGAGATCGTACGGAGGAGGGCCGGCCTCAAGGCCGGCATGGTCAGCCGGTCGAGGCCGGAATGGGGAAGAGATCATGGTTTACGCTCGGATTCAAATGTCAGGACCGACGGCCGGCACCGCGATCGACCGGGGCAGAACGCCTCAATTCCCTCCGAAAAACCTGTGCGCGGCCCGTAGTGGGCCGCTCTCCGTGCCATCTTGCTTCATGTGAGGGGAAAAGCGACCAGAACGACAGACGAATCTCAGATAGCCTGTTAAAATGGCGAGCAACGGAGGGGTCATACCCGCGTGGCAAGCGAACAAAACCCTGACAGGATCCATCGATATTGGGGGAAGGCCGACCCGGATGGCACGCCTCCCAGCCATCTGCTTGTGTACCACTCGCTGGACGTGGCGGGCATGGGCATCCATGGAACGAGGTGGCCTTTGCCACGGAAGGGAGAGGTGGTGTGACGATCCGCCATTTCGCGCATTCTCTATCAGGCCAGCCACCCGAGCTGTGGCAACCACTCGAGGAACATCTCGAAGAAGTTGCCAGGCGGGCTCGGGAATTCGCCGAACGATTCAATGCCGCCGAATGGGGTTACCTCGCGGGCCTTTGGCACGATGTGGGGAAGTACTCAGAGGCCTTCCAGCGATACCTGCGCTCAGCCCCCGGTGCGGACTACCACCTGCTTGAGGTGGAGGGCGAGGCCGCTGGTGCACCGCCCGGCCCGAGGATCGACCACACCAGTGCCGGTGCGCAACACGCCGTCGAGATGATTGAGATCCTCGGGCTCATCCTGGCATACCCCATCGCCGGGCACCATGCGGGCCTGCTCGACGCGATCGCTGATGGCGCATGCATGGATAGACGGTTGAAGAAGCGCGTTGAATCGTGGGAGCAGGGGCTTGGGCGGCTCCCGGAGGCCAGGACGCCGCCACCGCTTCCCGACTTCTTGCGGGCGGCGTTGAACAACAGAAGGGGAGATCCCCAGGGTGCCGCGTTCACCTTTGCTTTCTTCACACGGATGCTCTTCTCCTGCCTCGTCGATGCCGACTACCTCGACACCGAGCGGTTTATGGACCGGAAACGAGCCGATGCGCGTCCCTCTTGGCCTTCGGACATCCTTTCCCGTATGGAAGAGGCGCTCGATGCCCACGTAGAACGCTTGCCTGCAGGGAACGATCTCGTGACCGTTAAACGTCGCGAGGTCCGCGAGGCGAGTCTCCAGGCGGCAGGCCTCCAACCTGGCCTCTTCTCCCTCACGGTCCCAACGGGGGGCGGAAAGACCCTCTCCTCACTTGCCTTCGCTCTTCGCCACGCCCGAAAGCACGGTCTCGAACGGATCGTTTACGTTATTCCATTCACGAGCATCATTGAGCAGAACGCCGGGGTCTTCCGGAAGGTCATGGGATCCCTGGTAAAAGCGGGTATCACCGATCCCGTCCTCGAGCACCACAGCGCCGTCGACGCCGGCCAGGAGACGCTCGAGAGCCGGCTCGCGACGGAAAACTGGGACGCCCCGCTCGTGGTGACCACGTCCGTCCAGTTCTACGAGTCCCTCTTCGCCAACCGCACCAGCCGATGCCGGAAGCTCCACAACCTGGCCCGTTCCGTGATCATTCTCGACGAGGCGCAGAAGCTGCCGGTGGATTATCTCCGGCCGTGCCTTCTGGCGCTCCGCGAGCTGGCAACGAACTACGGCGCGTCGGTCGTCCTCTGCACCGCGACCCAGCCGGCGATTGGGAAACGGGAGGGGTTCGAGATCGGGCTCGAGGGTGTCCGGGAGATCATGCCGAATCCGAAAGCTCTCTACCGTTCGTTGAAGCGTGTGGAGGTGGCCGACCTTGGCCGGCAGACCGACGACCAGCTGGCGAAGCGTCTGCTCGATCACGACCAGGTCCTCTGCATCGTCAACACGCGCCGCCACGCCCGGGAGCTCTTCGAACGCCTGGGCGACGGCGACGGCGTCGTCCATCTGAGTGCCGCTATGTGTCCCGAGCACCGGAGCGACGTGCTCGACCGTGTCCGCAACCGGCTTGCGGAAGGGAAACCATGCCGCGTCATCTCCACCCAGCTCGTGGAGGCCGGAGTGGACGTCGATTTTCCCGTGGTCTATCGCTCTCTGGCCGGCCTGGATTCCATCGCTCAGGCGGCAGGACGTTGCAACCGAAATGGGAGGCTTGCCTCCGCCGTGACCTACGTGTTTCGGTCCGACCACCAGCGGTCTGAAATGTTCCTCCGGGACACGGCCAACGCAGCCTCCCAAATCCTTGGCCGCGACGGCCACGAGCCCCTGGTCGACGATCTCCTCTCGCTGGAGGCGATCGAGCGGTATTTCCGGCTGTACTACTGGAATCAGCAAGAGCGGTGGGATGCGAAGGACATCGCTGGTCTCTTTCGTTTTGCCAACGATCGCGCTCTCCCGTTTCTTTTCGACTACCGCGAGGCTGCCTTGCGATTCAAGCTGATCGAGGACACGGGACAGGGCGTTGTGATCCCTTGGGGAAAGCAGGGTGCGGAGTTGGTCGAGGAACTTCGGAGGTCGTGGGGCCTCCCAGACCGCTCCGTGCTTCGAGCGCTCCAGCGGTTCACCGTCCAGATCCCGGGGCGTATCTATCATCGAAACCTCGGGAAGACATTTGAGCTCGTTCTTGACCGTTACCCGGTCCTGATTGGCCCGGAGCTTTATTACGACGAACGCTTAGGCCTCGTCCTGGACCGGGGAGAGTTTGAGGCCGGTACGTTCATGATCTGAGAAAGGAGGCGACATGAGCTACGGTATCAGACTGGAGGTGTGGGGCGACTACGCCTCGTTCAACAGGCCCGAGATGAAGGTCGAACGGGTGTCGTACGACGTGATGACGCCGAGCGCCGCCCGGGGGATCCTCGAGGCGATCTACTGGAAGCCGCAGTTCCGCTGGATCATCGACCGGATCCACGTGCTGGCGCCGATCCGGTTCACCCACGTGCGGAGGAACGAGATCAACGCGAAGATCCCGGCAGGTTCCGTCAAGACAGCAATGAAACGAGGCAATGGATCCCTCGGCATCGTCATCGAAGCTCACCGACAGCAACGTGCCGCCATGATCTTGCGCGACGTCCACTACGGCATCGAGGCTCACGTCGAGATCCGGGATCCAACGGAGCAGGATGGCTCGGCCCTTGCTCACCCAGAGGCGAAGCACCTAGAGGTATTCAAGCGCCGGGCCGCGAAGGGCCAGTATTTTCATCATCCCTACCTCGGCTGCCGCGAGTTCCCTGCGTACTTCCGGCTGCTCGGTGACGGGGAGCCATTCGCCGAGTGCTCGGAAGAGCTTCGCGGCGAACGCGATCTCGGCTTCATGCTGTG
Source organism: uncultured Thermoanaerobaculia bacterium (assembly GCA_964641295.1). Lineage (GTDB taxonomy): Bacteria > Acidobacteriota > Thermoanaerobaculia > Thermoanaerobaculales > Sulfomarinibacteraceae > JAADFK01. The sequence goes on along the minus strand of CAZXNA010000133.1, from coordinate 5,188 downwards.
GGACATCGTGTTTGAGGACGACCCGAAAGGGAGTGTCGTCGAGAGCAGCCGCGGCCGACGTCTGCGGGCAGAGCCTCGATTCTTCCGGGCCTGCATGGTGGACGGTGTCATCAATGTGCCTCTGCCAGAAGAGACGAGGGGGTGAGCAATGATCCTGAACGCCCTCTATGATCTCTACGGACGTCTCGAAGAGGACCAGGGATACGGGATCGCTCCTCCAGGACGAAGCTACCAGAGGGTCACGTTCGTTGTCGTGCTCGAACCCGATGGGAAGCTGTTCACGATCCAGGACGCCCGGGTGCGGACGTCTCATGGAATGGCCGCCAAGAGAATGTTGGTTCTCGGACTTCCCAAGCCGTCCGGCTCGGCTCTCCATCCGCGGTTCCTATGGGACAATGCCGCGTACATGCTGGGCTGGGATCCAAAAAAGCCCAGGAGAGCAAACGAAGCCTTCCAAGCGTTTCGTGCATACCATCTCGAGTTCGAAGCTGGGATTGGAGTTCCGGAATACAGTGCGGTCTGCCGGTTTCTCGAACAGTGGCAACCAGAGCGAGCAGCGGACTACAAGGAACTCCTTGAAACGCTTGGTGGTGGCTTTGGGGTTTTCCAGATCCGGGGGCAGCTGGGGTACGTTCATGAACATCCCCGGATTCAGAGATGGTGGAATGCTGCAGCATCGAAACCGACCGAGCTCCCCCTGGGACAATGCCTGGTAACAGGCGAGAGTGGGCCCATCGCCAGGCTTCATCCCAAGATCAAGGGTGTCGCTGGGACTCAATCCACGGGTGCAACGATCGCCGGATTCAACGAAAATGCGTACTGGTCCTTTGGCCTTGAGCAGAGCCATAACGCACCTGTGTCAGAAGAAGCCGCACGTCGCTACACGGCCGCGCTCAACGCGCTGCTCGATGGGCCAAGACGAGAGAAGCACCGCCTTGTTGTTGGTGGGACAACCGTCGCGTTCTGGACCGATCGGCCAAGCATGACCGAGGATATCTTCCTTCAATTCTTGGGACACGGTTCTGAAGGCATGGGGGACTCTTCGGCCCAGGACGAGTCACTCCGCACAAAACTCGAGACGTTCCTCCGGGCTCTCAGGAGCGGGAAGGAAGTCTCTGCCGGACTCGGGGCGGACTCGGAACGGACACATTACTTCATTCTCGGCCTGGGACCCAACGCAGCCCGGATTGCCGTCCGCTTTTTCCATCACGACAGCATCTCTCGATTGCTGGAGAATCTCCACCGGCACTTCTTGCACATCGGGGTGGAACGCCAGTACAGCGAAAGCTCGAAAAGACCCGATCCGGAATTTCCGTCCCTGTGGCTTCTCCTACGGCAAACCGCAAGGAAGAGCGAGGAGATCCCCCCGGTGCTCGCTGGGCCATTCCTCGACGCCATCGTTACCGGTGCTCGCTATCCGGAGGGGTTGTACCAAGCCGTGATGCGCCGCATAACCGCCGACCGTATCATCAGTTACCCCAGGGCCTGCATCATCAAGGGTTACCTGGTGAGAAACCTTGGGAAGGAGGTTCCCGTGAGTCTTGACACGACCCGCAACGACACGGCGTACCGTCTGGGCAGGCTGTTCGCTGCCCTGGAGAAAACCCAGCAAGATGCGCTCGGGGGCAGTCTCAACGCAACCATCCGTGACCGGTTCTATAGCTCGGCCTCGGCCACTCCAGGGGCTGTTTTCCCCCGTCTTCTGCGCACCTACCAGCATCACCTGTCGAAACTGGAGGGAGGGCGCAAGGTCAATCGCGAGAAGCTCGTCCAGGAGATCCTCGACCCGCTCGAAGGATTCCCGGCCCATCTTGGACTTGCGGATCAGGGTCTTTTTGCCCTCGGGTACTACCATCAGATGAACGACTTCTACCGCTCGAAGACAGACAGCAACGGCGCCCGCGAGGCGTGAGATCAGAAAGGAGTGCATAATGAACCGTTACGACTTCGTCTACATCTTCGACGTCAAGGATGCGAACCCCAACGGCGATCCCGATGCGGGTAATCTGCCCCGGGTTGATCCTGAGACCGGACACGGCCTGGTGACCGACGTTTGCCTCAAGCGGAAAATCAGGAACTACGTGGACTTGGTTCGAGAACAGTTACGCAAACCAGACCGATACAATATCTTTATCCGCTATCGGGAGCCCCTGAACCCCAAGATCGCCGAAGCTTTTCCGGCGACAGGGGTGCCTGAATACAACAAAGGCGACGGGAAATGGGACTCCAAGAAGACAAAGGGCCGATCGCAAGAGGATATCCGAACCGTCCAGGAATGGCTCTGTCACCGTTATTTTGACATACGAGCGTTTGGAGGTGTGTTGTCGACAGGTCCGAACGCGGGTCAGATCAGGGGCCCGGTCCAGCTGTCCTTCGCCCGGTCTGTCGATCCGATCGTCAGTCTGGAGCACACGATCACGCGCGTGGCGGACGTTGACAAGGAAGAGGGAGAGATGGGCCGCAAGTTCACGGTACCCTACGCGATCTATGTGGCGCATGGCTTCGTCAACCCCTTCCTGGCCGAGCAGACGGGTTTCTCGGACGATGACCTGAAGCTCCTCTGGAAGGCACTGGTCAACGCCTTCCAGTTTGACCAGTCCGCCGCGCGCCCCGCGGGGAGCATGACGGCGCGGAAACTTGTGATCTTTGAGCACCCGAGCGCCCTCGGGGCCGCGCCGTCCCATGTGCTGCTCGACGCCGTTCGGATCGGCCGTCGAGAGGGTGTCGACGTTCCGCGCGCCTTCGGCGACTACGAGGTGGCGATCGATCGGTCCGTTGTCCCCGAAGGGATCGCGGTTCGCGAGCTTCCTTGAGGGAATGGACAGTGACCCACGGCGAGGACGAGCTTCTGCCCCTGTCTGGTGTCCAGCACCTGGTGTTTTGTGAGCGGCAGGCAGCGCTGATCCACGTGGAGCAGGTGTGGGCGGACAACGCCTACACGATCGGCGGTACCCACCGTCACGCCGGCGTCCACGAGGAGGCGCCCCGCCGGGAACGGCGAGGGGGCCTCCTCATCGTCCGGGGGCTCACGCTCCGGTCGCTCGAGCTTGGCCTCTCCGGTATTGCCGACGTGGTTGAGTTTCACCGGGTCGAGTTGGGGGGCGCCACCATTCCGGGTGTACGTGGGTTGTGGAAGCCGTTTCCGGTCGAGTATAAGAGCGGCCGTCGTAAGCGCCACCGGGCCGACGAAGTTCAGCTGTGCGCGCAGGGGATGTGCCTGGAGGAGATGCTCGGCGTTCCCGTGGAAGAAGGCGCCCTTTTCTACGGGAAGGAGCAACGGCGGATGGGTGTCGAGTTCGACGAAACTCTCCGTCAACTCACATTGGATGCCGCCCGCCGGTTTCGGGGGCTCATCGAAACGGGGATCACGCCGCCGGCTCGCAAGGAGAAAAAGTGTGAGACCTGCTCCCTGCTCGGTCTCTGTATGCCCGAGGCGATGACGCGGAGGCGCTCGGCCCGCCGGTACGTGTTGGCGGCCGTCGAGCGATCGCTGGGCGAGGAAGACGGTGAGCCGTGAAAAGGCATCTGAACACCCTGTTCGTCACCTCGCAGGGAGCGTGGCTCTCGAAGGATGGGGAGACCGTCTCCGTCCGGATCGACGGCGAGACGAAGCTCCGGGTTCCCATCCATTTGCTCGAGGGAGTCGTTTGTTTCGGCAACATCATGATCAGCCCCTTTCTCATGGCTCACTGCGCGGAACATGGCGTCGGGATCTCCTTCCTCACCGAGAACGGCCGGTTCCTCGCGCGGGTGGAAGGTCCCGTATCCGGAAACGTTCTGCTGCGCAGGACCCAGTACCGGTGGGCCGACGATCCCGTGAGGACCGCCGAGCTGGCCCGGACCTTCGTGCTTGCGAAGATCGCCAACGGCCGGCTCGTCCTTCAACGGGCGGCGCGGGATCACCCATCGACGGCCGCTGAACTCCGGCCGGCGATCGACGCCATGGCCCGAAGCCTTTCGGGCGTCGAAGAGGCGGGCGGGGTCGACTCGATCCGTGGCCTTGAAGGCGACGCCGCCAGGGTGTACTTCGGCGCCTTCGATCACCTCATCGTGGCGGAGGATCCGGGCTTCCGTTTCGGCGGGCGTTCCCGCAGGCCTCCCAGGGATCCAACGAACGCCCTGCTCTCCTTTGTCTACACCTTGCTCCTTCACGACATCCGCTCGGCGCTCGAGGCGGTGGGCCTCGACCCGCAGGTCGGATTTCTGCACCGTGACAGGCCTGGACGGCCCGGGCTTGCTCTCGATCTCATGGAAGAGCTGAGGGCGTTCCTCGCGGACCGCCTTGTCCTGTCGCTCATCAACAGGCGCCAGGTAAAAGCCGCGGACTTCGAGACACGGGAGACAGGCGGGGTGTGGATGGATGACGGGACACGGAAGACGATTCTCGTTGCCTACCAGGAACGGAAGAAGGAGGAGATCCGGCATCCCTTCCTCGATGAGAAATGCACGGTCGGTGCCATCGCGCACATCCAGGCGCTCCTTCTTGCGCGAGCCATCAGGGGGGATCTCGACGCCTATCCGCCATTCTTCTGGAAGTGACGAACGAAAGAGGAGGTGTTTGCCGATGCTCGTGGTTGTCAGTTACGACGTCTCGACCAAGGAGCCTGCCGGCCAGCGCCGGCTTCGGCGGGTGGCGCGGGCCTGCGAGGACTACGGCCAGCGGGTGCAGAACTCGATCTTCGAGTGCATCGTGGATCCAGCCCGCTGGGAAGCTCTCAAGCTCCGCCTCCTCGACGAAATCGACCCATCGAAGGACAGTCTTCGTTTCTACTACCTCGGTTCCAACTTCGAACGGAAGATTGAGCACCACGGGGCCAAGGGCGTTCCGGACCTTCGGGAGCCCCTGGTCCTGTGACGCTCGCGCGAACATGTGGCGTACATGAAACCCATGGTCCCTTCGCGATGACCGCAACGTGTTCTTTGACAACCAAATGCAAAACCCCAACGCCCGGCGGGTCCAGCTTCGGAACCCTCCAAGGTGCCATTCGCGCGACGAAGGCATCAAGCAAACTTCGCGACGGAGACGCGTCGCCCCCCATGCGGGGGCGCGGATTGAAACGCGGGTCTCTCGCATCCCAGCCAGCAGATGGCGTCGCCCCCCATGCGGGGGCGCGGATTGAAACATCGTCGGAGCCGACGGTTGCCGCGGCCTCGGGTCGCCCCCCATGCGGGGGCGCGGATTGAAACA
>CAZXNA010000132.1:0-8759 GCA_964641295.1 uncultured Thermoanaerobaculia bacterium | reverse complement strand
AGCCTTGTAACGGGTTCTAAGAAATTGCCCTGTTTCCCTGTTTTCGCCATTGTCCATCACCCATCGCGGCCCACCAACTCGTGGCCAAGCGAATTTTCGGGAATTTTCCATAACACCCGAAAAACCCGCAAGTTTGGCCCAAGTTAACACGATAACTAGGTCTAGCGATGAAAAACGGCCCGCGAAAGGTTGGGGGCGGGTGTTTGCCAAGAACCGATGGCAGCTTAGTTCGCCGAACGACTGACTGCCGCTGAACCGACCATCAAGGAAGATCCGATGTCTCACAAGAATCTATCCGCCGTTATCTGCACCATCTTGACGCTCAGTATACTAGGCAGCACCGGATGCTTTCGCCCAACCATGGGGCCGATGATCCCGCTCCCGATTCCGATCAGTCCCTACTTCCAGGACCAGAAGGAAGACAAGGCATCGGAGCAGCAGCGCTACGACCGCGTGCCTGATCTCAGACCAGGCCCAGCGGGAGGCCCACCCCCCGCCACCCCATCCCGGCCCCCCCCCGCCCAGCGCGGCGCGCCGTAGGAAGACCCGGGCCCCGCGGCCGGAGAGGAAGGTCAGGGCCCGGCCGATCAGGGCGGTTCCTAGCTCGGGCGAGTAGTAGCCCCGGCTCCTGTCGGCCAGGTTGTGCGCCTCGTCGATGACGAGGATCGTGTTCCGGAGGGCGTCCCGCCCCATGAGGGCGCCCAGCCCGATGGAGGGGTCGAAGACGTAATTGTAGTCGCAGATGACCAGGCGCGCCGCCTCCAGGAGCTCCAGGCTGACCTCGAAGGGACAGACCTCGTGGGCGGTGGCGCGTTCGAAGATCCGGTCGGGATCCAGGTGATCGGTCTCGTCGAGGAGCGACGGCACGAGCTGGGACCGGACGAGCTTGGGGCCGTACTCCCGGGCGTAGGGGCAGAACTCCTCGTGGCAGACCATCTCGGTGTGGGCGCACATGAGCCGCTTGGCCCGCAGCTGGAGACTGGTGTAGCGGCCCTCCTGCATGGCGTTGGAGGTTGAGACGGCGATGCGCTGCTGGAGGGTCTTGGCGGTCAGGTACAGGACGCGCCGCCCGGTCTCCAGGGCCACGCGCAGGACGGGATGGAGGACGGCCGCCGTCTTGCCACAGCCCGTGGGGGCGTTGATCAACAGCTTCTGATCACTCCGCAGGGCGTCCTCGACGGCGCGCCCGATGCGTTCCTGGACGGGACGAAGCTCGGCGTGGGGGAAGGGGAGGGATGCGGCGGCCTCGCGGGCGGCTTCCAGGGCCTCCAGCCGGCGGCGCTCGGCGGTCAGTATCCGGTGGACCCGGGCCCGGATGAAGGCGTGGACGGAGCTTGGCCGCCACGGAACCTCTTCACGCCGCTCCTCGCCCGTGGCAATGTCGACGAGAACGAGCACGAGCCCGCACGGATTCTCCGGAGGCGACAGCATGTGGGCGTAGAGTCGCGCCTGCTGCCGGAACTGCTCCAGGCGTTCGTCGGTGTAGAGGTTGTGGAGGTCCACGGCGAAGTGGAGGGTCTTGATCTCCTCCACGCGGACGACCCGCTCCCCGTCGTACACGACTCCGTCGGCGCGGCCCGAAATCACCACGGTCCACCCGTCCAGTTCGAGGGTCTCCTGGACCGGCACCTCCGAGCGGTAGCCAGGCTCGGCGGCTTCGGAAGATTCCTGGACCCGGCGGTGCAACTCCTGGCCCAGCCAGAGACGGGAGAGCCCGGTGCCACCCAGGCCGATGGCGCGGTGGCCTGCACCCTCCACCAGGTCGCCGACGCTGAGCTCGAGGAGACGGTGCTCCAGATCGATGGTGGCCATGGCGGTGTATTGTACTGGTAAACTCGCCTTCCGCGGCCCACGGGCCGTGACAGGGAGGCTCCATGGCGCGAAGCAAGGGCACGTCCGGCACGAAGCGGACCGGCCGATCCCGTTCCTCCAGGAAACGCACCACGGGATTGTCCCGATGGCTGTGGGCCGTGGGGGCTCTGGTCGTCGTCGTCCTGGTGGCCGCCATCCCCGGCTACCGTTGGCTGTGGCACCACTGGGAGAGCTCGGAGCTGGGTCAGGGGTTGGAGCTTCTGACCCGCCAGGGGTGCGCGAGCTGCCATCGCGATGCCGGTGGATGCTGGAAATGGCGGGCCGACGGACAGCAGCCGGCCTCGACGGACGCCATCCGGGATGCCGTGCTCAACGGGCGCTCCGCCGCCGAGGGCTTCCCTGCGGCCATGCCGGCCTACGCCCAGCGCCTCCAGGCGAGGCAGTGGCAACGGGTCGTGATAGCGGTGGGGGCTGTCTCCGGAATCGTTGGCGTGCCGGAGGATCAGGAGCTGGCGGCGGGCCGGGACATCGTCCTCCAGATGGACTGCGGCGCCTGCCACGGTGCACTCGGCGGAGGTGGTGTCCCCAACCCCGGCGCCCTGGCGCGCGAGGTCCCCGGCTGGTACGGCAAGAGCTTCGCTTCCCTTCAGACGGATCAGGGATCCCTCGAGGATCTGATCCGAAACGGAAGCCGGCAGAGGAAGAGTCTCCTCCCCGGGGTGCCGCCTCCCTTGCTCAACATGCCGGCCTACGGCGACCGCCTGGACTCCGTCGAGCTTGATCTCCTGGTGCGCTACCTGGAATGGCTCCACGACAACCCCCCGACCCTCGACGTTTGGTAGGGGCTTCTCGCCGGGGTTGCCGGCCGTAACACTCCTTGAGCGAGAACGTAGAAGACAGTATGAGGTGTCGGCTTCTCCTCGGGGCGGGCCTTGTCGTCGTGGCGGGTTGCGCCGGTACAGGGCCGCAAGGCGGGGCTTATGGGAGGGCCGCGTGGCGGGCCGTCGTCGAGGCCCACGGAGTCGAGCCGGCGGAGGCGGTCTATCCATTCCAGGCGACGGAAGAGATGCGTCGGTGGGCGGCCGAGGTGACCCGCAACTCGACGGATCCCGTGAACCGGCTGTTGGATCTCCAGGCAGCTCTCTTCGATGGGGAACGTTTCTCCTTCCAGTACGAATCGCGCTTGACCGTAAGCGCCCGGAAGGCCTTCGAGCTCCGGCGGGGGAACTGTCTGAGCTTCACGTCCCTCTTCATCGCCCTCGGCCGGTCCCTGGACATGGATCTGCGGCTCGTCACGGTTCGGAGGGTCGCCGGTGTCTCGGAGCGCGAGAACCTGGTGGTCATCAACCGCCATGTTGTGGCGGGATTCCCCCGAGGAACGCGCCTCTACGCATTCGATTTCTACGTGGCGGGAAGCCGCTCCTACGTGGGCCACCACGTGGTGGACGATGTGACGGCCAGTGCCCTCTTCCACACCAACTTGGGGGCCGCGGCCCTCCAGGAGGGAGACCTGGCACGCGGACGGACCCAGCTCGAGCTGGCCACCCGCCTGGATCCGGAGGCGGCCGTGGCCTGGGTCAACCTGGGAGTGGCGCGCCGCCTGGCCGGGGATGTGGAGGGCGCCATGGAAGCCTACCGGACGGCATTGGGCATCGTTCCGGGGGACCCGGTGGCTCTGACGAACCTGGCACATGCCTACCAGAGCCGCGGGATGGTGCAGGAAGCCAAGACGGCCCTGCGGGCGGCGGCAGAAGGTCCGGCGAGCCCCTTCTCCCTCATCGCCCTCGCCCAGATGGAGGCCGGCCAGGGCCGCAGGGACGAGGCGAAACGGTACCTCCTCCAGGCCCGTCGCCGGTACGGGGGAGTCCCCGAGGTCTGGGAGGCTCTGGCCCGGCTTGCCAGGGAGGGAGGCCGCCCGGAGCAGGCCGAACGCTACGTCCGGAAGGCGACCGCCCTACGGCGCCGTGCGGTCCCCAACGAGGTGGGAGAACCGACAGGGACCGCGGCTCATCGTTGACCCGGCGGGGGATTCCACTCCTGGGGGGAGCATGTCAAGGGTGGGGGGCCGTGGCGGGCTCTTCCGGAAGACCAACCTGCGTTGTAAACTCCGTGCTGCGCTACAATCGGCCGTCGATGAAAGGTGGGTCTGGAGCCAGCGATTTCGACCCGCCATGATGCTGGAGGTGTCCAACATGCGACTTGAGGCCTTTTCCATGGCCGTGGCCATCGCGGCCGCCGGCGTCGCCGCCGGGGCGGTCCCGGCAACAACGCCGACGCCAGGCGCGAAGGCGAAGCCCTTTCTCCACGTGGAAAGCACGGTGGTCGACGCCGGCGAGGTGCGGCCGGGCGCCGTTCTCGTGGGGAAATTTGTCTTCAAGAACACGGGTGACCGACCCGTGAAGATCCTCAAGGCGGCCCCCTCCTGAGGCTGCACCGTCGCCGAGTACGACTCGGTCATCCCGGCAGGTGGGTCGGGAAAGCTCATTGCCAAGGTCAAGACGCATCCGACGCAGGTTGGAAAGATCTCCAAGATCGTCCGGGTCACCACGGACGATCCGGCGGCCAGTCGCCTGATCCTGCGGTTGAAAGGGACCATCGTGGCACCGGTGGAGATCCATCCGCAACCGCGTATATGGTTGTCCGCGATTGCGGGTCAGACGGCGGAGAGCCGCCTGTTGCTGCACCGGCACGATGGACAGGCGCTACACATCAAATCCCTGGACGTCAACAATCCGGAGCTCATCGAGGCCCATTTCAAGGAGGTCACAACTCCGCAGACCGTGGACGGACTCGAGGCACGGCCGGGCGATGTCTGGCTCGAGGTCTCCCTGAAGCCACAGCAGGAACCGATCTCCAGGGGTACCCGGGTCAATCTGACAACCGACGTCCCCGAAGAGAAGCTGGTCAACATCCCGGTGACGATCCGGCTCCGTCCACGGGTCGAGGCCATCCCGCCGCAGGTGCAGATCGCTCTTCCGCCCGAGGGTGGCAAGGGTGCGCAGCGGCAGCTGCACATCCGGAACAATGCTGGCGGCAAGCTGAGGGTCCTCGGCGTCACCAGTGACCATCCGGAATATTTCACGGCCGAGGTGGTTTCCAGGGATGCCTCCGCCGACCAGGTGGTCATCGTTCGGCTGACGGATCGAGCCGCCATGATGGACCTGTCGACGAGGGTCTACGGCAAGCTCGTCGTCACCACCGATGACCCGGCCGCGAAGGAGATCCTGGTGCCCATGGTTCTCTGGCGCGTCCCGAAGCGTCGGCCGGTGCCTCCGGGCCAGAGCCGGATTATCCGCAGGAGCGTCGTGCCGACACCGCCCGGCGGGGCCGTTCTCCACGCTGATCCCGGGAAGCCGGCGCCGGTCGAGAAACCGGCAGAAACGATCACGCCGACACCGCTGGCGCGATAGCGCAAGGAGCACCCCATGCTGGAACCTGAAATCACCCGGGAGGATCTGGAGACCTGGGCGGGCTATCTGCTCGATCATTCCCTCGGTGGGATCGTTCCCGAGGACCGTGTCATGATCAAGGGCGAGCGCATCTGCTGGCCTCTGATGGAGGTGCTCGAACGCCGGGTCATCGAAGCCGGCGCCGTTCCCGACGTGTTGCTTGTGCCGCCCAACAACGAACGGGGCCGCGTCTGGTCGGCAGCAGTGGCGCGGTGGGGCACGCCGGAGCAGATGGAGCGGGTGCCGCCGTGGTACCGGGAGCGGTACGAGAGCATGACCAAGTACGTGGAGGTTCTGGGCGCCGAGGATCCGGCGGCCCACATGGGGCTCGAGCCTGGGCAGATGCAGGCATTGGCGGCGGCGGATTATCCCTTTACCGACCTTCGCCTGGCCCGCCCCTGGGTGATCACACTCTATCCGACGCCGGCCGGTGCCGAGATGGAGGGGATTGATTTCGAGGAGTACACGCGATTCATCGTCGGGGCGTCGACCACCGATCCCGCTCCGTTGAGGGAGGCCGGGGAGATCATCGCCCCCCTCTTCGAGAGGGGCCACCGGGTCCAGATCGTGACCGAGCATCCCGGCGAGGGGCGCCAGCTGGTTCTGGAGATGGGGATCGAGGAGGGTCATGGGAGGGTGTCCTACGGACTCCGGAACTTCCCCGACGGTGAGGTGTTCACGAGCCCGGACGCCCAGACGGTGGAGGGGGAGATCTTTGTCGATCTTCCGGTCAACTACGGGGGCCACGATATCCAGGGGATCTACCTCCGGTTCGTCGGTGGGCGGATCGTTGAGTACTCGGCCCTGGTGGGGCAGGATCATCTTGCCGCCATCATCGAGACGGATGAGGGCTCCCATCGCCTGGGCGAGGTGGCCCTCGGCATGAATCCGGGCTTCGATCGTGTCCTCAAGCACCCCCTCTTCGTCGAGAAGGTCGGCGGAACGCTCCATATCGCCATCGGAGCCAGCTACGAGGACTGCTTTGTGGAGGACCCCGCATCAGCCGAGGGAAGACGGCGGATCGAGGAGTTGGAGCGGCGGGGCGTGCTCAACCGCTCGGCGCAACATGTGGACATCGTGACGGACTTCCGTCCGGGGGGATGCGGCCGTTCGGTAACCATCGACGGCACCCCGCTTTCCACCCGGAACGGTCTGTGGGTCGTGGAGGCGTGAGTATGGTCGGAAGCACCGAGACGACACCAGTGGGCGGGGAGCTTCGGCAACTGGCGAAGATCCCTCCCAAGGAGATCTTCTCCGAGCTTCAGCATGGTGTCCTGGGTCAGGATGCCGCGCTGCGTTTTGTGGCCGTTGCCATCTTCAAGCACGTGACGGGGAAAGTGCCGGGCAACATCCTGCTGATCGGGAACTCCGGTACCGGTAAGACGACGATCATGAACAACATCCAGCGTCTCTACCAGACAGTGCCCGAGTACCGGCCCTTCCGCGCCATGACGATCATCAACGCCAACCTCCTGGTGGATTCGGACCGCATGGAGTTCCGTCCCGAACGGCTCCTCGTGGCCGCCGAGCAGCGCGCCCGGTCGGTGCTGGGTCAGAAGGTCACGGCCGAGGAGCTCCAGGCGGCCATGGAACGGGCCACCGTCTGCATCGACGAGATCGACAAGATGTCCTCCGTCGTGGCCGGCAAGCCCAACGCCATCGGTGTCGTCCTGCAGCAGGGCCTCCTCACCCTGATGGAGGGCGAGACGGTCGCCTACAGGACCTATGCGCTGGTCGATGGGGAGGAGCGCGAGGTCGTCCTCGACATCGATACCAGTAGCATGATGTTCATCTGCGGTGGTGCCTTCGAGGGTCTGTATGATCAGGTCTACATCCGGGTGGCCAAGCCCGGGAGCGGCGAGAAGCTCAAGTCCCACGCCATCCGTACGGCGGACGGCGATGTGCGGATCGAGGAACGTTTCGCCCTGGCCGATTTCCTCAAGGACGAGGACCTGTTCACCTACGGCATGGTGCCCCAGTTCCTGGCGCGCTTCGACAACATCGTCCTCCTCAACGAGCTCTCCGTCGACGTGCTCAAGGAGATCCTGCTCAACGCCTTCGACTCGCCCTTCCAGCGCTCACGGCGCTACTTCGAGGTGCTCGACATCGAGCTGGAGGTGGAGGATCTTGCGGCGGCGTTGATCGCCGAAGAGGCCCAGAAGCACACTCGTACCGGCGCCCGAGCCCTGCGGACGATCTTCGGAAAGATCATCAACCGGCTCGAGTACGATCCCTGGAGATCGGAGGCGCTGGAGGAGCTCCCGGACGGGAAATACCGCCTTGTGGTGACGGCCGACCTGGTTCGTCGCAAGCTGGGTTAACCCGGATTCCCCACCGCTTCTTGGCTGCGACCGCGGGTACGCCCGCCATTGCGGCGGTTTTCCCGGCGGCGGCGCCTTGGTCAGGACGCCACCAGGTGCGGTGCATCCGGCCCTGGAGCGGATGGATGGCGAATAATCGTGGTTGAGCGCTTTCCAGTGTAGACTGGGTCCGTGGCTCAGCCGGTATTCCGCTTCGACTTGGACCTTCTCGATTCCGTGGGGCGGCGTTTCGCTCCAGAGGCCATGATCATCCAGGAGGATCGTAACCTGATCATGGGGGCGCAACGCGTCGTGGAAGAAGAACGAGCCCCGGCAGCGGCCATGGACGCCGCCGAGGAGTTCGAGAGCCAGCACATGGGCCGTTTCCTGCTGGTTGGGCCGAGGGCGGGAAGCCCCAGATGGATCTACCGGGCCGTGGTGCACGACCTGGAGATGAGCCCCAGCTGCCGTCCCGGTGATGTCCGGCGCTGCCTGGCGTCGATCCTCGAGGATGCTGGCAAGCGGGGCATCGGCTCGCTGGGATCGGAGCCCCTGGGCCTGTGGCGGCGTTCGGGCCTCAAGCTGGAGGAGGTCGCCGGGGCCTTCGACGACGCGGTCTTCGAGGTGATCGGCACCCTGGAGGCGCCCCTGCGGCTGACCCTCCTGCTCAGGGATCTGGAGACCATCGAGGAGGCCTCGCGACTGCTCCGCTCCGCCCTGCTGCGGCGGGCAAGCCGCAGCTTCCACATGGTGGCCGGTGACGCCGCCGTCGTGGAGGCTCGAAGCCGGGGCCAACGCTTTCAGTGCCGCTTCGTGCCGGGAGCCCTTTCGGGCTACCTGGTGACCAAGTTGAGTCATGCGGACTGATTCAACTCCCTCGAGGATGGAACGATGACACGGTACATGCTTGTCTACCTGCATCCCGACCTCGGCGAACAACGCTTTGAGCTGCGGCAGGGGGCCACCTACCGGCTTGGCTCCAGAAGCTCGGCCGATATCGTCATCCCCCAGCGGGACGTCTCACGGAACCACGCCCTCTTGAGGGTGGGAGAGCACGGCCTTCACATCACCGATCTTGAAAGCAAGAACGGCACCTTCGTCAACGGCAAGCGGGTCACCTCGACGGAGTTCTTTCCCGGAGATTGGCCTTGCCCTGTTTCAGTGGACAGTTGACTTTGGAAGATCATGCTGCCTCTTC
>CAZXNA010000131.1:0-8798 GCA_964641295.1 uncultured Thermoanaerobaculia bacterium | reverse complement strand
ACTACCTCTCCGACGGCCAGGGCTTCGCCCGGCTCTCCACCGCCTTCGACTCGGTGACCCTCTACGGGGAGGATCCCGACACCCGCCCCGACATCTACGGCAAGATCGGCGAATCCGGCGTCTCCATCTGCACCGTCGAGGACATGGAGCGTCTCTTCGCCGGCTTCGACCTCTGCGCCCCCACGACCTCTGTTTCCATGACCATCAATGGGCCCGCCCCCATGATCCTCGCCATGTTCCTCAATGCCGCGGCCAGGCAGCAGGCCCGCCGCCGCCTGATCGAGACCTCCCGGCTGAATGCGCCCATCGAGGAGGCCCTGCAACCCGTCGTCGGAGGCAAGGACTGGGAGGCCCTCGAGCCCCTCCTGGAGCCCGGAGAGTGGGACGAGGTCCTCGCCGAGACCGTCAAGGTCGTCCGTGGAACCGTCCAGGCCGACATCCTCAAGGAGGATCAGGCCCAGAACACCTGCATCTTCTCGACGGAGTTCGCCCTCAGGATGATGGGCGACATCCAGAAGTGGTTCGTCGATCACGAGGTCAAGAACTTCTACTCGGTCTCCATCTCCGGCTACCACATCGCCGAGGCCGGAGCCAACCCCATCTCCCAGCTGGCCTTCACACTCTCCAACGGATTCACGTACGTGGAGTACTACCTGGCCCGTGGAATGCACATCGACGAATTCGCCCACAACCTCAGTTTCTTCTTCTCCAACGGCATGGACCCCGAGTACACGGTCATCGGACGGGTCGCCCGCCGGATCTGGTCCACGACCATCCGCAACCGTTACGGTGGCAACGAGCGCTCCCAGAAGCTCAAGTACCACATCCAGACCTCGGGCCGGTCGCTCCACGCCATGGAGATCGATTTCAACGACATCCGCACGACCCTCCAGGCCCTACTGGCCATGGCGGACAACTGCAACTCCCTTCACACCAATGCCTACGACGAGGCCATCACGACCCCAACGGAGGAATCGGTCCGCCGCGCCGTGGCCATCCAGTTGATCAACGCCCTGGAGTTCGGCCTCCTCAAGAACGAGAACCCGTGGCAGGGCTCCCACTTCATCGAGTGGCTGACCGACCTGGTGGAGGAAGCCGTCCTGGACGAGTTCGAGCGTCTCGCCGAGCGCGGCGACGTCCTCGGCGCCATGGAGACCATGTACCAGCGCTCCAAGATCCAGGAGGAGAGTCTCCACTACGAGCGGCTCAAGCATACGGGCCAGTACCCCATCGTCGGAGTCAACACCTTCCTCAGCCCCGAGGCTTCCCTTGAAGAAGAGACCGGCGAGATCCAGCTGAGCCGCTCGACCCCCGAGGAGAAAGACGCCCGGCTTGCCCACCTCGAAGACTTCCACCGGCGCCACGCGGCCAGGGCCTCCCAAGCCCTGGAGCGGCTCGAGAAGGTGGCCCGCGAAGGTGGCAACACCTTCGCCGAGCTCCTGGAAACCGTCCGCCACTGCTCCCTGGGCCAAATCACCCACGCCCTCTTCGAAGTCGGCGGCCAGTACCGGAGAAGCATGTGACGTACGGCCCGAACTTGCGCTTTGCAAGTTTGCTGGCCGTACGTCATCCCGAGGAGCGAGCGTAGGGAGCGACGAGGGATCTCTTCTGCCGCGACGATCCCACCTTTGCCGGACCCTTCCCGAGGGCCACGATGGATGGCGTATCGAACAGAACCGGGCTAAATGCCACAGGCCCCAACGGATCGCGGAACCGTTCGGAATCCTGGACAACCATCGTGACGGATTGGCTTCCCATTGATACCAGGACTTGATACACTTGGAGCATGCACACTGGCCCAGTGGCGATTTCATCCCGCACCACGCGCGTTTCTTCATGAGGTAGAGGAAAGCCGTGTGATCAGCAGGGCGGGGATCGTCCGCGGGTCAACTTCCGGAGGATGGACACCATGGGACAAAGACCAGCCATCCTGGTGGTCGATGACGATCCGTCGATGCTGACCTTGATCCGCGCCGTTCTGGAGCACAATGGCATGAACGTCATTGCTTGTTCCAACCCGCAGCAGGCCGCGCCATTGGCCATGGAGCGGCCGCCCGACGCCATTGTTCTCGATCTCATGATGCCGGGGTTGCCGGGCCTTCAGGTGCTCGAGCTCCTCCGGAAAGAGCCGGAGACCAACCAGGTCCCGGTCCTGATCCTCTCGGCGAAGGATCACGGCGCCGACCGCGTCCGTGGACTCAAGGCCGGCGCCGAAGACTACATGACCAAACCCTTCGAGCCCGAGGAGCTCTCGATCCGTCTCCGGAGACTGATCGACAGGAGCTGCAACGATTCCTCGACCGTCTTCTCCGGAAAGCTTGGACAGCTTGCCGCCGGCGACATCCTCCAACAGGTGCTGGCGTCCGGCGTGACGGGGGTTCTCGAGCTTGGGGGAACGCCTGCCGGCAGCATCACGGTGGCCAACGGCGCCATCGTCTCGGCCCGATGTGGTGAGCTCCGGGGAGAACCGGCCCTGATCGTTCTCCTGGAACGTCGCAAGGGCAGCTTCAGGCTCGTCGAGCATCCCGAGACCATCCCGTCCGGTGCGGAACCCTTGAGCCTCAACGGCGCCCTGATGCGCCTCGCCTGGCTCGAGGACGAGCTCGAACGGCGCCGGCATCTGCTTCCCCCGTCCGGCGCACTCCTTCAGGCCGAAGGAGGGGGCCAGCCACCGGAGAGCGAGTGTGGCCTGCTCGGGGCGGCTTTCGACTGGTTCCGCGAGCATGGGGAGGCCAGCCTGGAGCAACTGGAGGAGGCGATGATCCTCGCTCCCCAGCAGGCCAGATTGGCGACGGCCCTGCTGGTCGAAGCCGGCTTACTCCATCTCCGGGACCAATCCGCTCCGGAGCCTTCTTTGGCACACGAGGATACCGGCGCCCCCTCCCGGCGGCGCTTGAACGCAGCCTGTGCCCACCTCGCCCTCCGCGCCAAGGCCATGGGCCGCGCGGCGAACGTGCTCCATGTGCTGGTGGGGGTCGATCCGGGACGTTGGGAACCCTTCCTCGACGAGCTGATCGCCGGTATCTCCAGCTCCCTCCTGGGCCGTCCCCGGGATCAGCTCCTTGCCGAGCTTCGCCGGGACGGGTCGGCCTCCCTGCGAATCCCATGCTCCGAGGGGACCCTGCTGCTCCACGTGCACGAGCTCAAAGGGCTTGCCGGACTCCGGGCCCGGGCGATTCTCGCCATGACAACGGCGGTTGTTCTGGTTCCCTCTTCCGTACAAGGCACCGGGACGGTTGAAATCATCAAGGCAACCGCTTCCCTGCGACCTTCCCCCGTGGCCCTGGTTATCCCACCGCCGGATGGGTTTTGGGCAAGGCCACAGCTTTTCTCCACCTGGCGTGTTCCGGAAACGATCCCCCCCTCCCTGGAGGAGCTCCTCGAACTGCTTGGTTGATTCGTGCGCCGAGGCCCGAATGGCCCTGACGGCGTCTAGCCCGGATCATTCATGAGGGTTCGTCGCGAAAGGCGGGGAGGCGCCGTGCATGGCAGTGTTCTCGCAAGATTCGCGAGCGCAGACGTGCTTTCGGCACGTCCAGTGGATGAACCGGGGAAACGCCGCGGGGCACGGTACACCCCGCATTGCAGCGGATGACTGATGAACAGACCGGGCCGGCAATCAAGCCGGACTACGTGTCGGCCTTTTCCGAAGAAAAGCGTGCGAGCTCCTCGCGAATCGTTGCCCGCAACACCTCGATGTCCTCCCCGACAAGGGTTCTCCCCCCATGAAGCCCGATGAAGACCCTCTCTCCTTCCCAGGGCAACGTGAGAACCGTCACCGGAGGTTCCTGCTCGGACGAGATCACGAGTTCCGAAAGCGGACGGTCACCGGGAAGGTAGGCCTCGAGGAGCTGGGCCACCGAGGTGAAGGAGGCCATCAGAACCTCCGGTGGTACGAAGGTCACCTCGCCCACGTTGGCGATGGAGAAGCCGTGTTTGTCCAGAGCGAAGACCCCGAGGGCGTCGAGTCCCTCTCGAATCCAGCTCAGGAGAGCGTGCCACAGCTCCTCAGCGTACTGAACCCGGGGCCGCTGGAAGGGCGGGAGTCCTTGGCGTTCTGACAACGGCTTCGGTGCGGGAGCAGCGGGGGGCTCCACGGTGGGAACCGGAGGATGATCGTGCGCTGATGCCGGCCGTCCCCGGCGAAGGGAGCGGCTGAGCTCCGCAGCAGCCGAGAGATCAAAGAAGAGTCTGGACGGGACCGGCATGACCCTCCTCCTCTCTGGCCAGACGGCCAAGAACCTCAGTTGCCAGCATCTGGAAGCGGCGGCCCTCCGGATGCATACCCGGAGCCATGAATCCCACCGGGACGCCGTGGAGGCTGGCCTCCAGGTAAGTGGGGTTGCGTGGGACGATGGTCTCGAACAATACCTCGGAATCCAGGTCCTTCCAAGCGGTCCGGACGACCTCCAGGGACGCATCCACCTCACGATCGAACATCATGAGAATGATCCCCAGCAGGGCGAGACCGGGGTTTCGCGTCTCCCGGATCCGCGCCATCGCCTGGAGAACATGCTCAACCGAACGCATGGAGAGGGGTTCCGCCTGCACGGGGATCAACGCATGGCTCGCAACGGCCAGGGAACCGAGGGTGGCCCCAGCAAGACCGGACGGGCAATCCATCAGGATGTGGACATCCTCGCCAAGGCCATCGAGAATCCGGGCGAGCACCCCCGGCTGGGCGACCAGCGAGTGGAAGTCCGAGGCGGCCATGGGGTCCACCGCCCCCACCGTAAGCAGGCTGAAACCGGGGGTCTTGGTGGCCACCAGGGCCTCCTCGAGCCGGGCCGTTCCCTGGAACACCTGGTAGAGGCCCACCATGGAACCGCTCGCGCGAAGCAACGAGGCGGCAAGCGACTCCTGGGGATCAAGCTCGACGACCACCGTCCGGTGCCCCAGCTGCGCCAGGGCGAGGCCCAGGTTAAGGGCCAGGGTGGTCTTGCCGACGCCCCCCTTCTGACTGCAGATGGCAATTCGTGTGATGCTCATGCCTGCCTCACAGGATCTCCGAGAGCACTGCCTCGATGTTGCCCGCCGGATAGAGAAGATCGAGACCGCACGGCAGCTTCTCCAGGGCGGCGACGGCCTTCGGCACGTACTCCTCTGGAATGACCGAGCCGTGTTGCGGGCAGATGGCCGTGATGGGGAAGGGCTCGATCTTCTTCAGGAAACCCTTGAGCGCCTTGTTGGAGGCCATGTAAAAGACATGGAACGGAAGCATGGTCTGCCAGTGCCTCTCCCAGTCCGTGACCACGAGCCTCCAGTCCTGCTCGATGGCGGCACCGATGTCTCCCGAAAAGAGGAACCCCGAGGCCTCGTCGTAGGTCACGAAGGCTTCCGGGAAGTGGAGAAAGGGGGCTGTGATGAACACCAGAGAGCCGTGATCCAGGTCCAGGGTCGTCGAGTCCTCCGGGGAGACATCGAGCCATTCCACATCCGGCGAGAAGCCGTAGTACGGCAGCAGCACCCTGGTCCGGGGCGTCGTGACGATCCGTGCCCCCGGGGCCAGGTCAAGCCAGCTCGGGAGGGAATCGCAGAGGTCTGGATCCTGGTGGTGCACGACGATCTCCGTCAGGCTCGACGAGGGAACGATCTGCTCCACCCGTGACTTGACCTGTGGGAAGTGGTGCTGCGTGGAGCCTGGATCGATGAGGACACGGTGCTCTCCATCGACGATCAGGTAGGCGTTGCACCGGAAGGGAGAGGGTTCCTCCGAGCCCACCCAGTAGACCGCGTGATCCCCATCGTAAAGGCAGATGGGCTTGGAGACGTCCACGCCAGAGGAGGCCAAAGCGAGTATCCGGTTCATGATCCCTCCTCAGCCACGGACGATCTCGTCCAGGTACCGCTTCATCTTCAACCGGAGGTACCCGAGGTTACCCGAGGAGGCAATGGCTACCGCCAGGAACACTCCTTTCCCGTGGTGCGGGCGCAGGAGTATGTAATGCTTCGTCGTGGTCACGAGGATCTCATCGTTACCGCCCATGCTGATGACCCCGCCCAGCGCTTCCCAGGCTTCGTGATAACTCCGTGCCATGGCCACGAAGTCGGCGGTCCGGCTCGCCAGATCCAGCGTGCCGGCGCTGTGGCTCCCGAGCAGCGTGCCATCGAGACGGGCTACCACAGCGGCTTCGTAGCCCGGAATCTCCTCGGGCAAACGTACAAACAACGATTCGTAGCTCATCATCTCCTCCTTACAGGACTTCTCCGATTCCGCTGACGAGCCGGCCCACGTCAAGGAAAACGAGGCCCAGCTTCGCCTTCTTGGTGGTCAGAACCAGCACCAGTGCCTCACTGGTCGCCCGGCGAAGCAGCACATATCCCTCGCCCCCCTGCACGTAGACCTGCTCCAGCTCACCCCGATGGAGCTCTTCCGAGGTGCGATCGCCCAGTGACAGCATGGCCGCCGCCATGGCCGCCACCCGTTCCTCTTCCATGGAGGCTGGAAGGTGGGAGGTGATGATCAATCCATCGTTGGTGATCACAGCGCTGCCCTCGATGTCGGGGGTGCTGGTGTGAAACGAGCTCAACAGCCGGTTCAGCTTTTCCATTCTGTCCATAGCTTCCTCCCTTGCAGCCAGCAGTTCAGCGCCGGCTTGAGTTCCATACGTACCTATTGCCCTCTCATGGCGACTCGTCCGGGCCGTCACCCTGGCGTTCGAGGATCGCCTCGATCCTCCGGATGTTGTGGAGAACCGTGCGGTCGTCTGGCCGCAACTCCAACGCCTGGCGGAAGGCCGTCAACGCCCCCCCATAGTCACGGGCCAGACTCGCCTCGACCCCCTGTGAGAAGAGTGCCTGAAACTGGTCCGGTGGGCCTCCCTCCGGCTGACCTTCCTGAACGGCCCGCTCGTCCGGAGCCCCGCCGGTGTTCGCCTCGGTATCTTCCGCAACGGCCAGGTTCAGAAGTGCGTTGTCCACCGAGATCTTCAACTCCGCCTCGTCCAAAACGGCGGGGAGACTCCCCACCGTGACGCTGGAAAGCGGAACTCTCAACAGCCGGCCCAGCGCCTCCAGACCCCTCTCCTCCTCGAACTCGACGTGCCGGAGCATCCCCTCTTCGAGATCCACGATCCCAGCAGGGCCCGAGGCCGCCACCACATGGAGCCGCACCGAATGGCGTCCCAAGGCCGCCACCTGGAGGTAGTCGGTCAGCATGAATGGGCTCGGCTGCGCCATCGGTGACTCCTCGAGGAGGTCCTGCACCAGGGCGTGGAGCTCTTCCATGGGAACTGGCTTCTCCAGGACCGTGATCCTCCCGTGCACCGGAATCTGCGACTCGTAGATCGCCCTGTACGCGGTGACGACCACGACGGGGATGTCCAGACCGAAACCCTCGAGATCGCCTATCAGGGACAGACCGAACTTTCCCGGCAGGTTGACATCCGTGATCAGAAGGTCCGGGGGATCCTGCGCAATGGTCCTGGAGGCCTCTTCCGCCGTTCCACAGCCGGTCACCCGGACGCCATCGAGCAGCTCGAGGGCCCTCGTCATTCCTCGCAGGAGGGCGGGCTCGTCCTCCACCACGAGGATATGCGCAAGCCTGCTCACTTCGCACCCTCCCCTTGCGGGATCCTCACGCGAACCGTGGTTCCCTCACCGGGAACGGAGTCGATCTCGAGTCGGCCGTCCCCGACGGTCACCACCCTGTGGACAAGGGCGAGCCCGATTCCCGAACCCCGTGTCTTGGTGGAAAAAAACAGGTCGGTCACCCGATCCAAGACGGCCGCCTCCATACCAGAGCCCGTGTCGGCCACCTCGAGCATAACGCTCTCCGGCTCCCGATGCAAGCGGACCCTGACGGACTCCCCGGGCGAACATGCCTCCAAGGCGTTGTTGAGCAGGTTGAGCAGCACGAGCCGAAACACCGGACCGTTGGCCACGCCCCTCATGAAACCCTCGGCCTCCAGCTCCAAGCGGACCTGGCTCTGTTCAAACCGACGATGCACCAGCCGGATCACCTCGCGTGCATCCCTCTCGAAATCGACGGCCGTCGCCGGTTCGAGGATCGTCCCGGATTCGAAGTCCAAACCCTGCACTATCAAACGAAGCCGCTCGACCTCGTGCTGGATCAACTCCAGATCCTCACGCATGGCCGAATCGAGGTCACCCTTGAGCAGTAGTTCCACGAGACTCTGAATCCCCGCCAGGGGGTTTCGGAGTTCGTGGGCCATCGTGGGGAGGAGTCTGGCGATGGTCGCCATCCGGAGCAACCGGTCCCTCTCCCGACGGGTGGCGTCCACCCGGGTTATGTCTCGGAAGACGATGATGTGTTGACGGCGGGTGCCGCTCCCCACGAGCCCGGAAATCTCGGAGATGGAGATTCCGAAAACACGGGCGGCGGGACCGGACCCGGTGGTAACGACCCGCGAGGAGCCATCGCGCTCTGGATCCGGTGGCGTCTCGAGAATCTCCTGGAGCGGAGCCAGTATCCCGGCGACGTTCTGGCCCCGCACCTCGGCCGGCGACTTCCCGAGAACACGCCCACCCTCCCGGTTGAGAAAGAGCACAACACCGTTGGCGTCACACACCATCAATGCCGAAGGCAAACGGTCCATGGCCTGGGCAGCACAGCGGCGGAACCCGAGTTCAATACAAAGTGCATCGGGTGGTGGAACCGGGGAAATACTCGATAACTTCCCGTTCTCTGGAGTGGATTCCTGTTCCAGATCCATCGTGAGATCAGTATATATCAATATGGCTCTTCCTCCTCCCGGTACACTCCGCCATCATCGAAGACAGAAGTTGTGTATGTCAAGTTCTGCAAAATGGGCCGAGATCCAAGAGAATGGGGATCA
>CAZXNA010000130.1:0-9089 GCA_964641295.1 uncultured Thermoanaerobaculia bacterium | reverse complement strand
TTCCCCTTCGCCTACAAGCTCCTCCTCAACAAGTACTGGGTCGACGAGATCTACGAGGCCCTGGTCGTCATGCCCATTTACCGGGCCGCCATGTTCTGCTGGAAGGGAGTTGACGTCATTCTGATCGACGGCATCATGGTCAACGGTACTGCGTTCATGACCGAGCTTACCGGTGACATCCTTCGCTTCCTCCAGACCGGCAATGTCCGCAACTACGCCCTGTCCGTGGCCATGGGCGTGTTGCTCCTGATCGTGATTCTCTGGTAATCGGAGGCCGACGTGCAGATTCCGCACCTGTTGACCATCGTCACCATCGGGCCGGCCGTGGCCGCCGGTGTGCTGGGATTGATCCCCGGGCGATACGAACGGCTGCACCGCTGGCTGGCCCTTCTGGCCTCCCTGGCGCTCTTCGCCGTGTCGCTCTTCCTGTGGACCGGATTCAACCCCGACCTGACGGGCTTCCAGATGGTCGACGGTCCCATCCCGTGGATCCCCCAGTTCGGCATCAACTACGTCCTCGGGGTCGACGGCATCTCCCTGCTGCTGGTCCTGCTGACAACCCTGCTGATCCCCGTGGTCATCCTGGCTTCCTGGACCTCGATCAACGAGCGGGTCAAGGGGTTCCACATCTCGCTCCTGCTGCTGACGACGGGAATGATCGGCGCCTTTCTGGCGCTGGATCTCTTCCTCTTCTACGTGTTCTGGGAGCTGATGCTGATCCCCATGTACTTCATCATCGGCATCTGGGGCGGGGCCCGCAGGATCTACGCCGCCGTCAAGTTCTTCATTTACACGATGGTCGGCTCGGTTCTCATGCTGGTGGCCATCCTGTACCTCGGTTTCTTCCATCATCAGCTGACCGGTGCCTGGTCCTTTGCCTACGCCGACTTCCTCAGGACGGCGCCGCAGCTGACCATGGGAACCTCCATCCTCCACAGTCCGCAGCTCCTGGTCTTCCTGGCCTTCGCCCTGGCCTTCGCCATCAAGGTCCCCATGTTCCCCTTCCACACGTGGTTGCCGGACGCCCACGTTGAGGCGCCCACGGGCGGCTCCATCATCCTGGCCGGCGTCCTCCTGAAGCTTGGAACCTACGGTTTTCTCCGTTTCAACCGGGCGCTCTTCCCGGCGGCATGGGAGGCCTGCGTACCGTTGATCCTGGTGCTGGCGGTCATCGGCATTCTCTACGGGGCCTGGGTCGCCATGGTCCAGCCCGACATGAAGAAGCTGGTCGCCTACTCCTCGGTCAGCCACCTGGGCTTCGTCATGCT
The DNA here is from genome assembly GCA_964641295.1 of uncultured Thermoanaerobaculia bacterium. Classification (GTDB taxonomy): domain Bacteria; phylum Acidobacteriota; class Thermoanaerobaculia; order Thermoanaerobaculales; family Sulfomarinibacteraceae; genus JAADFK01. Next base: position 7,821 of record CAZXNA010000130.1, on the reverse strand, counting down.
GGGCCTGGCGGCCGGGACCATCGCCTCGACCCAAGGCGCGATCCTGCAGATGGTCAACCACGGACTGTCCACGGGCGCGCTCTTCCTCCTCGTCGGCGTCGTCTACGAACGGCGGCACACCCGCCTGATCGCCGACTACGGAGGGATCGCCAAGGTCGTGCCCATTTACACCGGGTTGTTCCTGCTGGTCACCCTCTCCTCCATCGGCCTTCCCGGGCTGAACGGCTTCGTCGGTGAGTTCCTCATCCTGGCCGGGAGCTGGGAGAAGTACCCCGCCGTCGTCGTTTTGGGCGCCCTCGGTATCATCTTCGGAGCCGTCTACATGCTCTGGATGGTCCAGCGGGTGTTCTGGAACCCCTTCGCCCATGAGGAGAACCGGGACCTGAAGGACATCAACCTGCGCGAGGTACTGGCCGTGTTGCCCCTCGTGGTCTTCATCGTCTGGATCGGGGTTCACCCGACCACATTCCTGTCGCCCATGGAGGCCGCCGTCCGCCTCCTGCTGGCGCGTTAGGGAGGTAGGGCCGTGCCGACACAAACCGACCTTCTCGCGCTTCTCCCCGAACTGATCCTCATCCTTTCGGCGGGGTTCTTCCTCCTCTTGGAGGCTTTCTTTCCGTCGTACCGCAGGACGTTCCCACTCCTGACCATGGCGGCCGCGGCCCTCGCATTCTGGGCACGCGTCAGTCTGCCGCTGCCGGGCTCCAGCTTCAGCGGGATGGTACGGATCGATCGGGTTTCCGCCTTCGTCGACGTTTACATCCTGGCGGCCGTCATCCTGACCGCATGGATGGCCGGGCCCTTCCTGCGCCGCACCAAGACCGAGCGCGGCGAGTTCTACGCCCTGCTCCTCCTGGCCGCTTCCGGCGCCATGATCATGGCAGCCTCGACCGACTTGCTGGCCCTCTTCCTGGGCCTCGAGCTCCTCTCGATTCCCCTCTACGTGCTCAACGCCTACTTCCGCAAGACCGAGATCGGTCTGGAGGCCGGGCTCAAGTACTTCGTCGTTGGCGCCTTCGCCGCCGGTTTCGTCGCCTTTGGCATCGCCCTGCTCTACGGTGCAGCGGGCAGCACCAACATGGAGGTCATCGGCAGAACCATCCTCCACGGGACCGGTTCGACTCCTCTCCTGGTCATCGGTCTGGCCATGTTCGTCGCGGGAATGGCCTTCAAGCTGGCCCTGGTCCCATTCCACGGATGGGCGCCCGACGTCTACCAGGGGAGCCCAACACCGGTGACCGCTTTCCTGTCCGTGGTCCCCAAGGGCGCAGCCCTTGTCGTCCTGCTGCGTTTGGCGGCCAACCTGGATCTCTTCCACCTGACGGGCCACTGGGTGTGGGCCGCCGGCATCATCGCCGTGGCCTCCCAGTCCCTGGGGAACATCGTCGCCATCGTCCAGCGCGACATCAAACGCATGCTGGCCTACTCGGGCATCGCCCACATGGGGTACGCCCTGGTCGGCGTCATCGTCGCCGGCAGCGACGGGAGCGCCGCGGTGCTCTTCTACCTGGCGGCCTACACCTTCATGAACATGGGCGCCTTTGCCGTCATCTCCCTGATGTCGGAGAACGAGAACGAGCCCCACCTGATTTCCGACCTGGGGGGCCAGGGGTTCAAGCGGCCCGTGGCCGCCCTGGCCCTGACTGTCTGCATGTTCTCCCTGGCCGGGGTCCCGCCCTTCGTCGGCTTCACGGCCAAGTTCCTGATCTTCCGCTCGGCCGTGAACCAGGGACTCCTGGCACTGGCCATCCTCGGCGTCATCAACTCCCTGATCTCCGCCTTCTACTATCTGCGGGTGGTCTACATGCTTTACATGCAACCGCTGCCGAAGCGAGAACCGGTGTTCCCCCAGTCACCCGTCCTCACCGCCGCCGCCAGCGTCGCTGCCCTGGCCGTCGTCCTGATCGGTCTCTTCCCGGCTCCCATGATCCGGGCGGCCCAGACCGCGGCGCAGCTGTTCCTCAGGTAGAACGTCATGCCGCATCTCAAACGCGATTTCGACGTCAATTCCATCTCCGAGCTCACGGTCACCCGGCTGTCCATCTACCTCCGATGCGTGGAGGAGCTCGAACAGCTGGGCATTGAGACCATCTCGAGCCAGGCGCTGGCCAAGCGCTATCATCTGAACTCCGCCCAGATCCGCAAGGACCTGGCCTACTTCGGGGAGTTCGGCGTCCGCGGTATGGGCTACAACGTCTCCGCGCTACGCCAGTACCTGATCGAGATTCTCGGTCTTTCCCGCGAGCGACGGATCGTCATCGTCGGTGCCGGCAACCTGGGGATCGCCCTGTGCCACTACTCCCGCTTCACTGGCGAGAGCTTCCTGGTCGTCGGCATCCTCGACTCGGACACCAGCAAGATCGGCGAGTCCACCCCGTCCGGGTTGCTGGTGGAAAGCGTCTCCCGCCTGCCGGAGATCGTCCACCAGCGAGAGGCGGAGATCGGCGTCATCACGACCCCCGGCGAGAGCGCCCAGCGGGTCTGCGACCAGATGGTGGAATCCGGCCTGCGGGCAATCCTCAACTTCGCCCCGGTCCAGATCAGGGCGCCGGAAGGCGTCCTTCTGCGATCGGTCGATCTTCGGGTCCACCTGGAGGAGCTCTCCTTCTTCCTGACCCACGGTATCCCCAACTCCGGGTGAGGTGGCTCGTCTGGATCGTTCCTGCGGGTTTGTGGCGAACGGTGCCGTGGCGCATGTCCGCCCGCGCTTTCACAGGATCGGGACACGAACCCTGCCCGGAGGGTTGCCGGGCCATCGGGCCAGGGGCCCGCGGGACGGACGGAGTGGTCCGGGGGCGAAGGAGTGCCGGTGGCACGTTGGGCGAGGGGGACGGGACCGCGCCGCCGGACGTGGTGCATGGCACCGTGCAGCAGTGGATCCCGGAACGATTCAAACCAGGGATCGGCTAGAGTAGAAGCATGGGAACGACGCCGGAGCGCATCGGGAAGTACGAGGTCGTCGCAAAAATCGCCACGGGCGGCTTCGGCGTCATCTACAAGGGCTGGGATCCCTACATCAAGCGCTCGGTCGCCATCAAGCTCTGCTCGACTCCCGATACGGAGGTCCGCCAGCGGTTCTTCCGGGAGGCCCAGTTCATCGGGAACCTGGTGCACCGCAACATCACCTTGGTCTTCGATTTCGGCATCGAGGACGACGTGCCCTACCTTGTGCAGGAGTTCCTGTCGGGGTACGACCTTGATCAGCTTCTCCGGGCCGGGGTGTTGCGGGGCAACGCTCCGGTCATCATCAGCATTCTGCGCCAGGTCTGCCAGGGCCTCGAATTCGCCCATTCCCGCGGGATCGTCCACCGTGACATCAAGCCGTCCAACATCCGCATTCTCGAAGATGGAACCGTCAAGATCATGGACTTCGGCATCGCCAAGTCCCTGGAGGCGGGAACAAAGCTGACCCAGACCGGCATCGCCCTTGGAACGGCGGGCTACCTGGCCCCCGAGCAGATCCAGGGTGCGCTCATCGACGCCCGCACGGACATCTTCGCTCTCGGCGTGGTCGGCTACGAGCTGGTGACGGAAACGCGACCCTTCGAGGGGAAATCCCTCAGCAATGTCCTCTACAACATCCTCAACCTCGATCCTCCGCCGGTCCGCCAGCTGGCATCCTGGTGTCCGCCCGAGCTCGAGGCCATCATCGGCCGTTGCATTGCCAAGGACCCGGCCAGCCGTTATCAGTCGGCCTCGGAGCTCAACGACGCCCTCAATGCCATCGAGATCCCCGGCCAGGAGGCCGACGTCGAATCGGGAGACGACACGACGACCACGATCCTCCGGGACGTGGTCTCCAAGATGGAGCACCTCAGCGAGGAAGTCGAGGAGGAACAGACCTCCCGGCTCCCATCGAGTCAGGAGATGGAGGCCTCCCAGGAGCTCGATGCCATCGAGGTCTCCAACGAGCACATGGACGAGATGGACGAGATGGCCTCGGAGCAGAGCAACACGACCCTCTACGTCTTTCTCGTGCTCCTCCTCCTCGTCATCGGAGCCGGCGCCGCCCTCTACTTCTCCGCCGGACTCCAGAGAATGGTGTTCGGGCCGGCCGGAGCGCCCTGGGTCGCCACCCCCACACCGACGGTGACACCGACGCCGACCGTAACACCGACGCCGACCGTCACCCCCACGCCCACGCCGGCGGAGACACCGACGCCAACGCCGACGCCGACCCCGGTCCCCCCGGTCCATGTCCGGGTTCTGGTCGATCCCCCGGCCCGCTTGCAGATCGACGGCAAGCCCGTCGGGAAGGGCCGGATCCAGAGCCGGACCGTCGACCTCAAACCGGGAGAGCACCGTTTCACCGTCACCGTCCCCGGTCTGGCCCCGCAGACCATTGTCCGGAACGTCGAGCCCACGACGCGGGTCATCCCCATCTCCATCGACGTGGGTAACCTGACCGTTGTCTACGACGACGGCGCACCGCCGGGCGCCGTCGCCTACCTGGACGGAGACTCCATCGGAAAGCTCCCCCTGGTCAAGCTCCTCGTGCCCTCCGGCCGGCACCACCTGACCGTTCGCTGGCCCGACGGCCGCATCTTCTACCGGGAGCTGACGATCAAGCGCCTCCCCGCCTCTCCAACCACGGTCGCCGCCACGCCGGAACGCTAGCCCGGAATGCTCACGAGGGCCCGTCGCCGGAGGGGGCGAGGCGCCGTGCCCGGCGGTGCTCTCGCGCGGGACACGCGGGCCCGCAACGCGGACGCCGTGGGCTGTTTGTCAGCACAGGCGTGCCTGCGGCACGTCGAGCGGGCGAATCGAGAACACCCCGCCAGGTGCAGGGCATCCCGCCCTGAAGCAATGGACAATGAATGATGAATGATGTGAGTTGGCCGTCGGGCCGCGACCTCACGCCGAGAGGATGTCCGCCGGTGGTGTGCCGGCGACCTCCCCCTTGTTCCCGGAGCGCTTCGGCGTTACAGTCTCTTTCATGATGGCTCGTTCTCTCCGTACGTTGGCAATCGGTTTCCTGGCGCTCCTCATGACCGGACTGTCCATGGCCCAGAATGCGACACCCAGCGAGGAGGCAGCGGCCCAGGCCTACCGCCAGGGTGAGTTCTCCCGGGCAGTCAGCCTCTACACCAAGGCCCTCTCCGAGACCAACGATCCCACCCACCGTGCCGAGCTCCACGTGCGAATCGCCTGGACCCTTTTCGCCCTGGGCCGGGAGTCCGAGGTCCCGACCCACCTCAAGGCCGCCATCCTGGAAGATCCCAATCTGGAGCTGGCCCCCGATTACTACACCAAGGAGTTCGTCGATCTCTTCAACAAGGTCCGCCGCAATCAGCAGTTCGGCACCTCTCCGGAGAACGCAGCTCCTGCGCCCGATCTGGAAGCCACCCTCATGACCATTCAGGCCCGCCTGGACTCGAAGAAGGACCTGGAGGGCGCCCTGGCCGACGTGGACCGGCTCCTGGAGGCCTATCCCAGTGACGGCCGCCTCCTTCCCCTGAAGCTCCAGGTCCTCGAGACACTTGGAAAGACCCAGGAGGCCGAGCACGTCCGTCTGCTCATGGCCGCGGCATCGGGAGCCACCGGATCGGAAGGCATGGCCCCCCTGGAGACCGAGCTCTCGGTTCCCGAGCTGATTCTACGGGCCAACCGTCTTCTGGACGAAGGAGACTTCCAGACGAGCCTCGAGCTCCTGAGGAAGGCCGTCTCCCTCCAGCCGGCCAATGTCGCCGCCCTGGAGCTGTTGGCCGAGGCTTCCACCCGAGCCGGCAACTGGAACGAGGCCGAGTACGCCCTCAAGAGTGCGCTCTCGTACCAGCGGGACAACCTGGAGCTCCAGCTCCGCCTCGGTGAGGTCTATCTGGCCATGGGGAACAGCTCGGCGGCTCGGGACGTCTTCCGGGCCATCACCCGGGACAACCCCCACTCGGACAGGGCCTGGGCAGCGCTGGGCCTATTGGACGCCCGCCTCGGCAACGTGGAGAAGGCCCAGAAGGAACTGGAGAAGGCCATCGAGGAGAACCCCCTCCTCCCCGAAGTGCAGCTGGCGTACGGCGAGCTGTTGCTCGTTCGGGGGCAGTACCCGAAAGCGCTGGAGGCCCTCCGCACGGCCTCCAACCTCCTCCACGCCGACCCACAGGTGGAAGCCCGCCTCGGACAGGCGCTGTTGGCCCTGAACAAGGCCGATGCCGCCCTGGAGCACCTGAAAGCGGCCATCGCCGGTGGATTCGATCGTCCCGATGTTCAACGGGCCCTGATCCTCGCCCTCGTCGCGACGGACCGGCTGGCCGAAGCCGAGCGAACTCTCAAGCAGGCCGCCCTCCCCACCGAGAAGGGCGGGGACCTCCTCCGCGCTCTGATCCTCCACCACAAGCACGACGACGAAGCTGCCCTTGGTCTCCTGCGCCAGGAGGCCGAGCGCCGCCCGAACGCCCCCCGCGTGCTCAACCTGTTGGCCGTCGCCCTCTACGAGCGCGGACGCTACGCGGATGCGGTTCCCATCTTCCAACGCAGCGTTGAACTCGCTCCCGACGACAGGGTCATTGCCACCAACCTCCTCCAGGCCCGGCAGGCCGCCGCCGCCAGAGAGCTGTTGGAGGGCGCCATCAACGTCCAGAACAACCCCAAGGCCCTGCGCGACTGACGCGAATCATCTCCCAGCCCACGGTCCCGGGACGCGGGCGAGGATCCGCCGCAGCGACAGGAGCATCCGTGCCGTGGCCCCCCAGATGACATCCCCCCGATGAATCACGGCGGTGCTCCAGATCAACAGCCCGTGCGAACGGCGGGGAACCAGCTGAAATGCCCCGGCCTCCAGCAGCCGGCTGACGGGAACACGGAGAATACGGTCGACCTCCGACGGGGATGGGTGCAGGTCGACGGTTCCCGGGGCCACTCCGACGACCGGCGTGATCACGTAACCCGTCGGTGTACGGAGATCCGGGAGGCGGCCCAGGACCTCCACGAAGCGGGATTCCAGGCCGATCTCCTCCCGGGCCTCCCGAAGGGCCGTTTCCTCGGGGGACGCATCCTCCGGATCGGCCGCACCTCCGGGAAACGCGATCTGGCCGGCATGGTTGGACAGATCGTCCGCCCGCCGCTCCAGGACGAGAGTCGGCCCCGCGCCTTCCTCCAGCAACAACACGAGAACCGCGGCCTGCACCTCGGAGGGACGGGCGGCAATCCGCCGGCCCGGAGTCCTGGCCAGCTCCACTTTCAGAGCGGTCCGCCACGGTCCGGACCCCGTCGTCATGCCACCTCCTCAAGGAAACCGGCGAGGAGCTCCGCGACCTGAGCCGGACGATGCCTGCCCTCCTCGTAGGCCCGCCGGGCCGCTGAACGCCGCCCCTGGAGAAGCCCTTCCCCCGCTTCCCGGTGGAAGAGTGCCAACACCCGTGCCAGATCGGCCGGTGCGGAGGGGCCCGGGGTCAGCCGTGGGGCCGCGTCCAGGGGCCATTCGAGGAACTGGTGGAGACCGCCGACGGCCACCGGCGTTCCACAGGCAAGGAAACGCACGACGGCGGCGGAGGTCTCCCCGGCCGACGGCGTTCGCAAGACGACCCCCAGGTCCGCGGCGGCCGGCACCTCGGGGAAGACCTCCGGCGGAACCCAGCCGGTGACGAGAAGCCGATCCTCGATCCCCAGGGCCCGGGCCGCCGAGCGTACGCTCTCCACTCCCCCACCCTCCCCGACGAGGACGAGACGTACGGGCACGCCCGTCCGCCAGGCCGCCGCCACGCCCCCCCTGATCTCCTCGAGCCCCTTGGCCGGCGTCAGGAATCCCACATGCATCAGCAACCGCTCCTCCCCGCCGAACCCCCGCCGCCCCCGGAGGGCCATCCGGCCGCTGGCCGGACCGGCGGC
>CAZXNA010000129.1:0-9217 GCA_964641295.1 uncultured Thermoanaerobaculia bacterium | reverse complement strand
CCGGGATCCCGGCCTCGAGCGCGCGCAGCTGCTCCAGGGCCTCGGCCCGTTCCAGGGGCGAGGGCGGCAGATCGACGAAGCGCTCCAGGGCTCCCTTCCGGAAGCCGTAGATGCCCAGGTGCAGGCGCCACAGCGCCGTCGCCTCCTCGCCTCTTCTTGCGAAGGGGATCGCCGATCTCGAGAAGTACAGCGCCCGGCCGTCTGCGCGCCGGACCACCTTGACGGCGTTGGGGTCGTTGACCCGTTCCGCGTCCAGGGGCCGGCACAGGGTTGCGATTCCCACCTCTGGCCGCTCCTCCATGCCCTCCACAAGGCGATCGATGTTCTCCGGCGCCAGCAAGGGCTCGTCCCCCTGGACGTTGAGGACGATCCGCCACCCCTCAACGCCCGAGACCGCCTCGGCGATTCGATCGGTACCCGAAGGGTGGTCCCCTGTCATCACCGCCACGGCACCGGCTTCACGCGCCGCCAGGGCGATTCCCTCGTGGTCCGTCGCCACAAGCACGAGATCGACGCTCCGGGCGGCCTTGGCCCGCTCGACCACATGCGCGATCAACGGCTTGCCGGCAAGCTCCGCCAGCGGCTTGCCGGGGAAACGGCTGGAGCCCCACCTGGCAGGAATCGCCGCGACGACCTTGGGATGATTCGCACCCATCCTGAAGGCGATGCTAGAGGGCCGGCCCCCGATCGTCAACCGTTCCCGACAACTTTCATACAGATGTTTGTATGGTACTTTCCCTCCCGGCGGTGACTCGCCCCCCTTCTCTCCCGCCCTGCCACCGACTTCACCCCGGCCGCTGACCCTGTAAACGCCAACCTTTCGTGCTGGGTATCGACCCCCGAGGCGCGGACCCAACGCCACCCTCTTTCCGTGTTGCACCCGTTAGTTCCCCCTTTTGAACCCCTTCCGCCCATGAAGCCTGGAGGGCGTGGGGACGCCGGCAGAATGGGTTGCCCTGCCCTTCGACTGAACTCGACTTGCCTTTCCCGGCGTCATATGATACAAACAACTGTATGACTCGGGGACCCACCACACGTCAACGCCTCCTGGACGCCGGGCTCGAACTCTTCTCCCGTTCCGGATACCGCGGAGCTTCCGTCCGCGACATCTGCGATGCCGGCCGCGCGAACCCCGGCGCCGTTTCCTATCATTTCGGAAGCAAACGCCAGCTGTACCGGGCGGTGCTGCGGCGGGCCGCCGAGCAGCTCGCAGCCGCCGTCCGGCTCCGCCTGCCCGAGGCGCCTGGCCGGGATCCCGCTCGGACGACAGCGGCAGCCGCCACCGCCTTCGCCAGTCAACCCACGGCGTTCCGCCTCCTGCTGCGAGACCTGGCGGACGGCGGTGATGGCGCCGTTGAATCCTTTGCTCCTCTCCTCCGCTCGGCGATGGAACGGATACTGGAGGAGCATGGCGTCGACCACGACCCCTCCGCACGAACCGCCGCCATCGAAGCGATCCTCGGCGCCATGGCACCGAGCTTTCTCCTGCTCGCCGCCTGGCCCGTTCTCCACCGGGCCCTCGACCTGCCGCACGACTCCATGGAAACATGGATGGAGCGCCTGACGGGCCAGCGTGATTGATCGGGCCGGGTAGGCTCGGATTTTCCCAATGACGGTTCGTCGCGAAAGGGGCGAGGCGCCCTGCATGGTGGCGTTCTCGTCTGGGACACGCGCCCGGCCCGAACTGCCGTCGAGCCGGAGCCTCGGGGCAGCGGAGCGGGCGGCCCGGGCCATGGTCGAGGCACCTTCAGTCGCCAACAATCGGTTGCAGCGGACACCGCATGCGCGCCACCGCTGAACGGATGCCTCGGCTCACCGTGGGAATGGGTCCATGGACTCCCCGTCACCGGCAGAGGTCACACGGACATGGGCCCGTTTCCCACGCTTTCCCCACACGATCCAAAGGATCCCCGCCAGAATCAGGCCGGCCAGCGAGATCAGGGCGCCCATTCGCCGGGATCGGGACGGTGCCAGTGAGACGGTGATGCGGTGGTTCCCCGAAGGAAGCCGGACGCCGACCAGCCCGTCCAGATTCTCGTAGGCCAGCTCCCCGCCCCCTTTCGATACCACCAGTTCCGGCCACCATTGCAGCGGCAGCCGAAGCTGGGAATCACCCCTCGCCTTCACGTCGAAAACTTGCGGAAACCCGCACCCACCGGACTGCCGGGTCACCGTCGCACCCTGCCTGCGGAGCTCCCGGAGGCTGGTGATGGCGTTGAAGTGCGGAGCGTAGAAGCCCGGCATGGACGGCAATACCGGCGCCAGCCCGTAGGCCACGGAGCTTCTGCGCGCCAGCTCCCGGCCGTCCAGCGACGGCGTCAGACCCGGTGTGCCCCGACGCAGCTCCACCGGGGCCAGGACGGCCGGGAGCACCAACAGTGCTACGGCCGCCAGCCTTCTCCTCCCGTCGAGGGTGGCCGTCCCCACCAACGCCAGCACCGTGGCTGGTCCCAGAAACCGCCAGGGGAACTGCAGGGCGGCCATGGGTGGAAGGAGCTTCCAGACCGGGAAGGCAAGGGGTGTGGCGAGGAACAGGGCCCAGGTCATTCCCGCCAGGATCGGGCCCCTGCCCCCTCTCCGCCGACGCTCCCCAACGATCACGACGAGCACCGCCAGAAGGGAAACGAAGGTCGCCAACACGAATGGCCCCAGCTCGGCGTTGGAAGCGACCGTCAGGACGTTGTGGGTCCGCCAGTCGTACTCCCCACGGAGGAGCGCCTCCCGGGCCATCCAGGAAAAGTCGTGGACGGTAGGCCACCAGAACAGCCCGCCGACCAGCACACCTGTGCCGAACCAGCCAGCAGACCACAGTACCCCCGGCCCCGGCATCCGGAGGGTCACCAGCCATGCCGCAGCCAGGACCAGCGCGATCATCAACACCATCCCCACCTGGCATCCCGAGACCAGTGCCACGGCAACAGCCAGGGCCACACCCTGGGACCGGGTCCGGGGCCCCGGAGGCAACCCGAGGACGATGGCGGAACCGGCGAAAGCCAACGCCATCACCTCCGTCGTCGTTGCCCTGGCCATGACGGCCGCCAGCGGATACGCTGCCACGACCCACGCAAGCCCCCCATCGAGCTCCCGGATGCGAAGTGAGACCGCCAGGAGCAGCGCCCCGACCAGCAGGCTGCCCACGAGCACCACCCCAACCGTGCGGGTCCCCTCCCCCAACACGCTGCAGACCACGCCCTCGGCGGCCAGGGTCAGGGGGGCGTAGACCGAGGGAAGAAAGGATCCGGTTTCCCCGTTCCAGTCCGGGTGGAAGCGCGGCCAGATCTCACCTTCACGCCAGCACTTGACCTGCTCCACGGCCATGACCGAGTGAGCGTAAGCATCGTCGCCGTCGACGGGCAAGATCCACACGACCCCGGAGAGGAGGGCGCACCAGGCCACCACCGCGAGAGTTCGGAGCCACGCCCCCCCCACGGTCACCATCCCACCGTGAAGGCCAGGATCAATTGCCCCGCGTAGTACAGGGGAAGACCCAGGGCCCGGTTGAGGAACTGCCGCTCGACGAAACGGTTCCTCGCCACGAAAAGGTCGGAAACGTAGAAGAGCGCCGCACCGGCAAGCCGCTGCCATCCCCCGTACTCACCCGGAACGATCGTGCCTGCAGCACCCCACACCATGATGGAGATGACCGTCACGTAGCCCAGCACGGCCCAGCGGAGCCTCCCGAGATACGGCCAGAGCCGGTTGACGGCCACACCGCTGACGATGACGACGGGCGCCAGGGGTCCAGCCGCCCACGAGTGGACCGGAGCCAGAACGTGAAAGGCGGCGACGTAGGCGGCGTGACCCAGCAGGAAGACGACGAGCCCGGCCAGGAAACCCCGGGGCAAGGCCAACAGGAGGTCCCCCACGGCGCCCAGCACGAGCCCCAGCACGATCCAGGCGTCGTAGGGATGGCCCGGCTCGTATCGCAGGATGCCCACGGTGACGAAGACCGCCGAGGCGGCGATCTTGGACGGGATGCGCAGCGCCGTCCGTCCCGACCTCTCCCCCGCCAGCAGGATGACGAGGAAGGCTGCGGTCAGGATGACGGCCACCACGGCCACGGTCACGCCCCCGCGGCGCCCACCCGCTCCGAAACCCTGAAGGCGACTCCGTGCTCCTCCAGGTGGCGCATGACGTGGGCGAACCCTCCTGGTATCTCCCCCAGCCGCTCGGGGGGTGAGACACCCGGGGCCCGGAAGAGGCCTCCGAGGACGGCCTCGGCCGCTGCCGTGCAGGTGTAACCCGTGGTCCGGGCCATGGAGGTCGTCGCCGTCTTCCGGTCGTAGCGGTCCAGGAGCTCGTACACCGCACGGATGGGCTTACCGTCCCGCCGCCCCGTGACTTCCACCCGCATGACGGTCAGATCCTCCTCGCCCTCCCCAAGTTGCCACTGTGGGAAGAGCAGGCTCGCGGTCATGTCCAGCGGCCGGACGACGGTCTCGCCCACGGCACGGGGGGTCCTGTCGAAGAACCCGGCCTCCCGGAGCAGGCGCATCTTCTCCGCGTGTCCCGGATAGCGGAGTGTCTTCTCCTTCATGTCGGGAATGTCCATGGTCGTCAAGAGCGTCCGCAGGCCATCGGTGTTGAAAGCCTCCAGCGTCCCAATCCCGGGGAAGTCCACCAGCTCCACGCCCGAGAGGGCAGGCCGGACGACAATCCGGCCGCCCTCGACCATCCGGGCCGGTCGGGTGTACTCCTCGATGACGTCCAGGGGAGAAAAGACCGCCCGGTACTCCCACGGCCACCGCCTCTCGACGGGCAACCCACCGACCATGCAGGAAAAGCGCTCGACCACCTCCCAGGTGGAGGCCAGGTATCCCAGGATGATGTTGCCGCAGCCGGGAGCGATGCCGCAGTCCACGAGGACCGTGACCCCCCTCTGGCGGGCCACCTCGTCCAGCTCGAAGGGGTCCTCCTCGAAGAAGGAGATGTCGACCATGTCGGTCCCGGCGGCGATGACGGCCTCCACGGTGGCGAAACCCATGAAGCCCGGAACGGCCCCGACGGCCAGATCCGCATCCCGCACCAGTCCGGTGACACGGGAGGGATCGGCCAGATCGGCCTCGACCGTTTCGACTCCGGGAACGTCCTGCAACCGCTCCAGCGCCTCTACGGACCGGTCGGCCACCGTGATGCGGAAGGCCCCTCCACGGGCCAGGTCTCGCACGATGGCCGACCCCACCCGTCCCGCCCCAAGAACGACGATTCGCTGCTGCGCCATGGTGCCTCCCTCCACCCTTCACGGTACCAGACCCGGCGTTGCCCCGGCCGGCCCGATTGCCTCACCTGCACGGGACAAAACGGATGGCGGAGAGGGTGTCGGCGAGGGTCTCCCGGATCGCGTCCAACGTGTACTCGATGTCGTCCCCTGTGGTGCCGAGGCCGACTGAAAGACGAATGGAACAGTGGGCCTCGTCGGGCGTCAGGCCGGCGGCCAGGAGCACGTGGGAGGGGTCGGGATTGCCCGACTTGCAAGCGGAGCCCGAGGAGAAGAACACGCCCTTCCGGTCGAGGAAGAGCACCAGCGATTCCCCACGGATTCCGGGAAGCGTCAGGTTGGTCGTGTTGGGGGTCCGGTGCTGCCGGTCGCCGTTGATCCGCGCCTCCGGGACGATTTCCAGAAGCCCGGCCTCGAGCCGGTCCCGTAGCCGGACGACCCGCTCCATCTCTCCACCGTCGAGGGCACGCCCCGCCAGCCGGCAGGCGGCGCCGAAGCCGACGATCCCGGCGACGTTCTCCGTGCCGGCCCGTAACCCGTACTCCTGGCGCCCGCCGTACACCCGCGGCTCAAGCTCCACGCCCCGTCTCACGTAGAGCGCCCCGACCCCTTTGGGACCGTAGATAAGGAGTTTCCCGAGCCCAGCTCCATCAGGGTCGCCGGTCCGGCGAGCGCGCGGACCTCCCCGGCGCAACCCTCGAGGATCGCCGCCACCGTCCGCGCGGGGTAGTACTCCGGCTGCTCGCAGATCTCCTCGTAGAGCCGGCTCCCACGGACGTCGTACAGGAACCTGCAGTCAAGCCTCCGCGGCTCGTATGCCAACCCGGCCGCCACCGAGCGGGCAAAGTCGAGCACCGAATCTCCGGACTCGCCGACCTCGAGCACGGTGTTGGGGCCGCCGGCCAGCGCCTCTGCGAGCCGCTCCTCGACGCCGGGACCGTACTCCACCTTCCCGGCGCTTCCCCCATCCGCCATCGCCCGCTCCCTGCTCCCCCCCCACCTGGCCGCTCACGACATCGGTTTCCCTTTTGTCCAGCTCTCCACGCCGACGGCATCCCAGACCTCGTCCCCCGGGCGCTCCATCAGCTCCCGCAGGGCGGCAAGGGCCGAGCTCAGGTACGCCACGACCTGAGCGGCCTGGCCGGCGCCATTGGGCGTCAACCGGCTCGCGGGCAGAATCGCCCCGATCCAACCCTCCCGGTGCCACACCCCGTTTCCTGCCAGCGCGAGCAGCACACCGGTATCGGGAACGGGGCAGGGATTGACGTAGAAGTACGGCTCGGCGTAGCTCGCATCTCCGGGAGAGAACCTAAATCCGATGTACCGGCGCGCCTCACCGGCCTCCTCGCCGTCGAGGGTCAGGAGCGTGGCCATGTCGAAGTGGTGGGGCCAGCAGCGAACCGGTGAAGCCAGCGTGGTCGCGGCGCTGAGGACCTTCATCGGCTCCGCCGCGTTCCCGTACCAGCGCGCCAGCTCGCCGAGCCCCGCGGTTTCCGGTGCGGGGAAGGGCTCTCCCTCCCCCGCCGGATGCCCGGGCATCTCGTAGGTGGGAAGCTCCGGCCGCCCCCCCAAGGGCCGATCCATCAGGCCAGCGAGCATTTCCGTCAACCGCTCGAGCGCCCCGGTCAGGGTGAGTCCTTCCAGTGGGAAACTGTCCCGCACGGCTCGTCCGTCGTCGAGAACCACCAGCTCCAGAGCAGGGAGATCGAGTCCGGCCCGGACGCCACTCCCGGGCAACGGCCACCCCAGCAGCATGCGCCGCCCGGCGTCCCACTCGAGGCTGGTGTGGCTGAAGTCGGGCTCCGCCGGGACCAGCGCCTCCCCTATTGCAGCAATCACCTGGACCGCCCAGTGCGCCTCCAGGCGCGCCTCGACGAGCCTGCCCGCTCCGGCCACGTCCACGCCCATCCAACGTTCCACGACATTTTGGGAGTTCAATGCACCCTCCAATCCGTCCCTCGGCCCCCCCTGCCCTTCGAAGAATCCGAGGGGCATTCCCGGACCGCATGACGACCCATTTTCTGGGTTGCTCAAATATGTTACAACGAGATCGGAACAGATACCAGGGGGAGCGTGTGAAGGGTTGGAATCATGGGGTCTGGAACCTGGGAAAACAGAAGATGATGGCAAAGGCTTGGGCATGACGGGTCATTGGCGCGCCGGGTTCCGCATCGGACAAGCTCCTCCCCTCTCCAATCCCCATCTCACCTTCGTCGGGCAGTCGAGACCAGATTCGTGCGTACGACGTCTGCCTCCTCCACACTCCCCACCCTCCTTGATTGATTTATGCTGTTTTTACACCTATACTGAAAAATGGAGGACACCACCCGTGGAGCAGGCCTCGTTTCCGATCGTTACGTTTCCCCGGCAGGAATCGGAGGGTGGGACCGTACCGTCCTCCTCGCCGGGGCCAGGACGTGCCGGGAGGGAGCTGCCGCCGGAACTCGCCGGCAAGGTCGAGCCGGCGACGGAGTTGCTCCGTGCCGCACGCCGCGGGGGGACGGAGCCACCCCTGCCCACGGGCTTGCCCGCCCTGGACCGGCTACTGGGGGGCGGCCTGCCGCGGGGCGGGATCGTCGAGCTGACTGCCCCCCGCTCGGCCGGCCGCATGGGTGCCGTGCTGGCGGCCCTGGCCGCCGTCACGGGGCGAGGCGAGCCGGCGGTGCTGGTGGATCTTGGCGGCCATTTGGATCCCGTCTCGGCGGAGGCGGCCGGTGTCGAGCTGCCGCGCCTCCTCTGGCTGCGGCCCGACCGTCTTCCCCCGGCGGTGGAGATGGCCGAGCTCTTCCTCCAGACGGAGATCCCCCTGGTGGCGCTGGAGCTGGGGCTGCCTCCCGTGCGGGGGCGCGTCGCCACGGCCGCCTGGATGCGGCTGCGGCGGGCCGCCGCCGAACACCGGAACATCCTGCTGCTGGCCTCGCCCTGGCACCTGAGCGGCCACACGGCGGAGGCCGTCGTCCGGCTCCACGGCGGCCGGGGGCGATGGGACCGGCGGAGGGGAGCGCCACCCATCCTGGAGGGGATCCACCTTTCCTGCCGGATTGCCAGAATGCGGGGCGGCCCGCCAGGGGCCGTGGCCCGCCAGGAGCTTTCCGTCACCGGGGGGCTCTTCGGCAGCGTGGCGGCCGAAGCCCTGGAGGAAACAACGGCGGCGGACACCGGATGGGAGCCCCGGTCGGCGGCCGTGGCCCTGGGAGCCTGACGATGGCGCGGCTGGCCGCCCTTTTCGTGCCGCTCTTTCCCCTGGCCGCCCGGCTGCGCGCCGAGCCTGAGCTCACCGGAGAGGCCGTGGCCATCTGCGAGGGCGACGGCACGGCGGCCCGGGTGGCGGCGGCCTCCCGTCCCGCCCGCCAGGCGGGGATCCGGGCCGGCATGACCCTGGCCCAGGCGCGCACCGTCCTGCCCGATCTCATAGCCCGGGGCCGCGATCCCCTCTGCGAGCGCTCGGCCGCCGGGGCGCTCCTCGAGGTGGCCGGAGGACTCTCCCCCCGGGTCGAGGAGGCCGCCCCGGGCCTCGCCCTGGCCGATGTGGAGGGGATGGGCGGGCTCTTCCCCGGCGAGGACGGCGAGGAGCGTCTGGGGCACGCGGCCATCCGGGCGGCCGAGGGTCTGGGGCTGCCCGTCCGCATCGGCGTGGCCGGCACGCGGCTGGCGGCCACCGTGGCGGCCCGCCTGCCCGACTCCCCCACCGTCGTACCACCCGGCGGTGAGCGGGAGCTCCTGGCGCCCCTGCCCCTGGCGGTCCTGGAGCTGCCCCGCCGCCTGAGGATCACCCTCCGCCGCTGGGGAGTGGCCACGGTGGGCGATCTGGCCCGCCTGCCGGCGGGAGAGATCCGGCGCCGCCTGGGTGAGGAGGGCCGGGCGGCCTGGCGGGCCGCCCGCGGGGCGGACCCCCGTCCCCCGGCGCCCCCCGGCCCGCCCCCCGTCCGGGCGGCGGGGCCGGGGCTGGCGCGGCCCCGCCCGAGCCAGCAGCCCCCGCCGGACGGCTACGACGCGCCG
>CAZXNA010000128.1:0-9258 GCA_964641295.1 uncultured Thermoanaerobaculia bacterium | reverse complement strand
ACCAGTGGATCGGAAAGCGTGCTTGCGAGGAAGATGGTGCCGGAGGAGGGATTCGAACCCTCACGGTGTTGCCACCGGCGGATTTTGAGTCCGCTGCGTCTGCCCTTCCGCCACTCCGGCAAGCGCCAGCTCATTGTGGGCCGTGGAGACCTCCCGGGTCAAGCCCCCGGAGGTTCGGGAATCCAGAGCTCGCCCTTCTTGCGACGATCGTTGACCTCCTCCTCGGCTTTCTGTGCCAGCTCCGGATCGATCCCCGACTCTCTCGCCATGTAGATGGTCTGGGAGGGGAAGGCGAAGCCGCTGCCCGAACGTTCGACGATGCCGAGAATCTCGAAATTGAGCTCTTCGGCGACGGCCGTCGAGTCGTGGTAGTCCTTGGCCAGGATCCAGGTCTGGACATGGACTTCCAGGGCCGAGTCGCCGAAGCGAGCGAAGCGGACGCGAACCCCATCGTGGTAGACGCGGGGGTGCTCGAGGAGGAACTTCTTGATCTCGTCCACGATCAGCTCGATCTGGGCGCGGCTGGAGCCGTAGAGCAGGCCAATGGTGGTCCGGTACCAGTAACGGTCCCGCGCCGAGTAGTTCTCGACGCGTTCGGAGAGAAGTGTGCCGTTTGGGATGCTGATGACCGTTCGATCCATGGTCCGGATGCGGGTCGAACGAAGTCCGACCTCGGTCACGGTTCCCACGTGATCGCCGAGACGGACAAAATCGCCGATCTGGAACGGCCGGTCGACGGCGATGGCCAGCGAGCCGAAGAGGTTCTCGATGGTTTTCTGTGCGGCGAAGGCGACGGCGACGCCACCAATTCCCAGGCCGGCGACGAGTCCCATCACCCGGATCCCGACGGAGTCCAGCACGGCGACGATGCAGATGGCCCAAACGCCGGTCTTGAGCACCCTCCCGAAGATGGGGAGGAAATTCCGGGCCATGTCGTTCTTTCGGGCTGCGGCGCCCTTGGCCAGGACGGAAACGGCGATATCCACCCAGCGGCTGAGGACCCACCCGAGGAAGAGCAGGGCCAGGAGCTTCCAGACGGAGCCGACGGTCCGTGCAGCGGGGCCGGAGAGTCCGAGCCACGGTACCGTCAAGAAGAGCACGGTGGCGATGATGCCCAGGCGTGCCGGCCCGTCCAGGGCGGCCACCAGTTCGTCGTCCCACACGGCCTTGGTCCGGCGGGCCCCGTGCCGGAGGATGGCCAGGAGCCTGGGCGTGACGATCAGGGAAACGAACCAGGCGAGCAGCAGCAGGACCAGAAGCCCGGTCCACTGCCAGAGGGCGACGCCGGCCACCTGGACGTTGAAGAAGACCGAGGGTAGCCGGTCTCCGAGCCAGCCGAAGCCGTACTGACCGTAGAGCGGATCGATGGCCGCCACGGTGGAGCGGGAGAAGACCCAGGCCCAGCTGCCGTCGGGGAAGAAATGGCGATGCAGGAGGATCTTGACCGGGGTTTTCTTGAGCTCGATGGTGGTCAGCAGCTCGTCATCGTCGTCGAGTCCTGGCTCCGGCAAACCGCCGGGGTCGTTGGACAGGCTTGCCGGGTCGATCCAGGTGGTCCGTTCGAGGACGATCCGGAGCCTACGCGCCAGCCGGGGGCCGGCCTCCGGCTGTTCCGCCGCTGGTATGGCGCCCAGATCCAGGTAAAAGGCCGCGCGGCCATAGTCGCCGTGGCGGCAGGCTTCCTGATAACCGGCAACGGCGTCCCGTGGGGTCGAGCGATCGAGGCCCTCGGGAACCGCCCCCAACCCCTCGTCCAGGGGACCGCTGGCGATCTTCTGATGGCGGACGAGGACGCGGTACCAGATGGCCGCGGACGATACGGTGCGGCGCGTGAAGAGCCAGACGACGGCTCCGGATGCCTTGTCCGCAGTTCTCCTGAGCCAGACCTCGCCGTGGAGTCCGCCCCGGTCGAAGCGGAGTGGGATGACGAAGTTGGCCGGCTTGCCGTTGACGAGCGGTCCCTCGGGCGTGTCGCTGGGGACGGCGTCCTCCCGGGCGCCAAGGACCTCGAGCACCCTGTAGAGACGCTCCGCGGTGGTCAGTCCCGCCTCGAACTGGCGGTCCGTGGGAATCTCCGTCAGGTCCAGGCAGTGGGCCGCTGCGGGGAATGCCCCCTTGGCGCCCAGGCTGAGGAAGCTCCGCCATGTGGCGGCGGGCGTGGAGCGGTCGACGTCGGCTGGCGGCGTGCCGAGGCCGGGATTGATCGCCTGGCGCTGCGCCACGTCCACCACCGTCGGTTCCGCCGCCGCCAGTGGACCCGTGACAGGAAGCGCGATTACCGCGAGGAGCGCGCCTGCCGCTCCCAAGAACCTGCGGATGAAGTGCCCGTGACGGCCTCTGCTGCTTCTCATTCTGAGAACCGGAGCCTGGCGGCCGTCTCGGCCAGGTGGTCTCGGGCGTCCCGGTTGACCGGCGGGAAGGGAAACTCCGAGAGGCTGTTGGTCGGCAGCAGGTGGACGTGGACGTGGGGCACCTCGTAGCCGACCACGGTGGTGATGACGCGGGCGCACCCGGTCTCCTTCTTGAGGTGCATGGCGACCTTGCGGGCGGCCTTCCACAGCCTGAGGTAGGACTCCTCGTCCATGGAAAACAGCTCTTCGTAGGCCACCTTGGGGATGACGAGTGTATGTCCCTCGACCCTGGGGTTGACATCCAAGAAGGCCAGGTGCTCCTCGTCTTCCCAGATCTTGTGGCAAGGGATCTCTCCAGCGGCGATCCGTTCGAAGATGGTGGGCATGACATCTCCTCCTTTGGGCCGTTTCTTTCCCGGTGGGTTATACCACGGGAGGGGGAAGAGGGGGAGAGGTAGGGCAGGGGAGCTGTGGAGGTGTATTATGCGGGTGTGGGTGTGGAACGTCACCAGGTGCTGGCCGTGGTTCTCGAGCGGGCGACGGCGAACCTTGGCTCAATCCACGGCTTGGAGCACTGGGCCAGGGTCGAGCGGAACGGACTGTGGCTGGCGCGACGCACCGGCGCCGACGGCTGGCTGATCACCCTCTTCGCCCTTTTCCACGATTCCATGCGGGAGAACGACGCCCACGATCCCGAGCACGGCCCCCGGGCGGCCGAGCTGGCCGCTGGTATCGGGCACGAGGCCCTGGGGATCGGGCCGGACGAGCTTGAGCTGCTGTGCCGCGCCTGCCGTGGTCACACCCGCGAGCTGCACTCGGACGATCCCACCATCGCCACCTGCTGGGATGCCGACCGGCTGGATCTGCCCCGGGCCGGCATCACTCCCAGACCACGCTTCTTCAGCACGCCCCTGGGCCGGGAGCTGGCGCGCTCCGGTGACTTCTCACCTCTGGAGAGTCTCCCCCTCCGTTCCCTCGACCGTTCGGCGTGAGCCCTCTCCACCGCTCAGTTTGAACCGGAGTTGATCCGGATCGCTGACGGGAAGATCGCAGGAGAAGCCACGGCAGACCCAGGCCGTGGCCTTCCCGTCCACGCGGTTCATGGAGGCCGTGAACGCCGCCAGGGCGTGGACCTTGCGACCGGTGGCGTCCGGCGAGACGAAGAGGAGTGTGGATCCAGGCAGGTAGACGGCCCGGACCGTCTCCAGGAGCCGATCGGTTTCCTCCTCCCCGCGCCGCCCTGTCACGACGATCTCCCAGGTGGGAGCGTACAGGGAGGACAACGCCGCCAGGAAGGCCGTGTGAGCCGCGGGTGAACGCTCCACCTGCGCGCCCATGGATTGGATCAGACGGTCCGCCCGTCTGGACCACCGCTCGTCGCCGGTCAGGCGGCCCAGGCGCAGGAAAACATCCAGCAGGACCGAGCTTCCCGACGGGATGGCGCCGTCGTGGGCGTCCCTGGGGCGGACCAGGAGCTCCTCGGCGTCCGTGGCGGTCAGGTAGAGGCTGCCGTCCGGCGCCGAAAACCTCGTGTCGGCTTCGGCGGCAAGGTCCAGGGCCCTCTGGAGCCAGCGGGGATCGAAGGTCGATTCGTAGAGCTCCAGCATTCCCAGGGCCAGGAAGGCGTGATCGTCCAGCATGGCCGGAACGGCCGCCTGCCCGTCGCGCCAGCGGTGGAGGAGCCGGCCCCTGGAATCGTACAGGTTGGAGAGAATGAATTCAGCGGCACGCCGGGCCCGATGGGCGTAATCGGTTTCATTGAAGACGGAAGCGGCCCGTGCGAAGGCGGCGATCATCAACCCGTTCCAGTCGGTCAGAACCTTGTCGTCCCGGAGGAGGCGGGTGCGCCGGGAGCGAGCTTCCAGGAGCTTGACCCGTGCGGACTCCAGAAGCTCCCTGACCCGGTCCTCGGGCAGACCGAGAGAACCCGCCAGTTCGGCGTCGTCTTCGGTTCTGTAGAGGATGTTGGTGCCGTCCGCCTCGCCGGTGATCTCGTTCCCGAAGTTCCCCTCGGGGTCGATGTTCCAGGCCTTGATGGCGACGCGCAGCTCTTCCCGGCTCAGGAGCTTTCTCAGCTCGGCCAGGGTCCACAGGTAGAACTTGCCCTCGACGCCCTCGCTGTCGGCATCTTCGGCCGAGTCGAAGCCACCGCCCGGCGAGCCAAGGTCCCGGTCCACGTAGGCGAGGATCTCCCGGGCCGTCTTCCCGTAGCTGGGGTCGCCCGTTGCCTGCCGGGCCTCCAGGTAGGCCATGGCCAGTGTTGCCTGGTCGTAGAGCATCTTCTCGAAGTGGGGCACTCGCCAGCGGCGGTCTGTGGAGTAACGATGGAAGCCCCACCCGACATGGTCCCAGATCCCGCCGTCACGCATGGAGTCCAGGGTGGCCCGAACCATCTCCAGGGCTTTTTGAGAGCCGGTCCTCCGCCACTGGCGGAGAAGAAACACGAGATTGTGGGGGCTTGGGAACTTGGGTGCGGTGGCGAAACCGCCGTTTTCCGCGTCGAAACGGGTGGCCAGTTGCCGGTAGGCCTCATCGAGGGTGGAGGGACCGGGCGAGCTTGCCTTCCCTGAAGCCGAGACACGTTCCAGGTGGGAGGTGATCTCGGAGGCGGAGGCCTCCAGGTCGGCCCGCCGCTCCTTCCACATGAGGGCGATCCGGGGGATCAGCTCCATCAAGCCGGGTTTCTGGAAGCGGCCGTGCTTGGGGAAGAAGGTCCCGGCGAAGAACGGCTTCCGTTCCGGGGTCATGATGATGGTCAGGGGCCAGCCGCCGGAGCCCGTCAGCATCTGGCAGACCGTCATGTAGACCTGGTCGACGTCGGGCCGCTCCTCACGGTCGACCTTGATATTGACGAAGGTCTCGTTCATCAGGGCGGCAACCTCCGGATCTTCGAAGCACTCCCGCTCCATGACGTGGCACCAGTGGCAGGTGGCATAGCCGATGGAGAGGAAGATGGGTTTTCTCTCCGCCTTGGCCTTGGCGAACGCAGCCTTTCCCCACGGGTACCACTCCACGGGGTTGTACGCATGTTGAAGCAGGTAGGGGCTCTTCTCGTGGATCAGGTGGTTGGGCTTGCGATGGGTCGTGCCCGCCGGTGTCTCGGCCATGGAGCCTCCCAGAGCCGCAAGGAGCACGAGCGGCAGGATGGTGATGACATGAATCCTCACCCCTGGGGAACCGGGAGGCGGCCGGGGACATTCCGTTACGGTTCTCGGCGTTCCCGATCCATTCGCAGGGTTTCCAGCAATCCCGCCATGTCCTCCGGGAGGGGAGCTTCGAAGGAGAGGATCTCGCCCGTGGCGGGGTGGGCCAGCTCCAGGCGCCAGGCGTGGAGGGCCTGGCGGGGGAAGTTGCGGCAGGCGGAGCGCGCCGGTTCCTCCAGGTTGCGCCACTGGCGGCCGCTGTAGAGGGGATCGCCCACGAGGGCGTGACCCAGGTGGGCCATGTGGACCCGGATCTGATGGGTGCGGCCCGTCACCAGGCGGCAGGCCAGGAGTGCCGTGCCCTCGAAGGGCTCGACGAGCTCGTAGAGGGTTCGCGCGGACCGTCCGGAGGGCGTGATGGCCATCCGTTGGCGCTCCCGGGGATGGCGGCCGATGGGGGCATCGACGACGCCGTCGCGGGCACCGGGAACGCCATAGCAAACGGCCAGGTAGGTCTTGTGGACCTGGCGTCGGCGGAAGGCCAGGGAGAGGCGCTGGTGGGCCGAGTCGTTCTTGGCGACCACCATGAGCCCCGTGGTGTCCTTGTCCAGGCGGTGGACGATGCCGGGTCGTTCCACGCCACCGATCCCAGAAAGGTCGTCACAGTGATGGAGCAGGGCGTTGACCAGGGTGCCGCTGGGGTTGCCAGCCGCCGGATGGATGACCAGGCCGGCCGGCTTGTCCAGGACGAGGATGTTCTCGTCCTCGAAGACGATTTCGAGCTCCATGGCCTCGGCCTCGAGCCTGGAGGGCTCGGGTGGAGGTTCGACGACGGTCAGGACGGCGCCGGCCTCCACGGTGGTGGCGGGCTTGAGCGATCGATCGCCCATTTGAACGTACCCGCCGTTGATGAGACGCCGGACGTAGGATCGGCTCCAGGCGGGGTGGAGGCGTGTCAGGCAGCGATCGAGACGTTCCCCGCCGAGCTCTGGCGGCACGGTGAACTGGAGTGTCTCGCTCACCCTTCGCGCCGTCGGCCGGCCCAGATCCAGATGGCGGCGCCCGTGGCCACCAGGAGCAGGCCGATGAACTGGCTGGTGGAGAGTGTGCCGTGGAAGACGAACCCGCGCTCGGCGTCTCCGCGGGTGAACTCCAGCAGGAAACGCCCGGCGCCGTAGAGCATCAGGTAGCTGGCGAAGACCCGTCCCGCGGCCAGCCCCTTCCGGTAGAGCCACGCCAGGACCCCGTAGAGCGTGAGGTTGAAGATCATGGCGTAGACGGGGAAAGGATGGAGCGGGATCCCCAGGGGCGTGCCGACGTTGGCATGGGCGCGGGGGTCGGTATAGGTGATGGCCCAGGGGAGA
Source organism: uncultured Thermoanaerobaculia bacterium (assembly GCA_964641295.1). Classification (GTDB taxonomy): domain Bacteria; phylum Acidobacteriota; class Thermoanaerobaculia; order Thermoanaerobaculales; family Sulfomarinibacteraceae; genus JAADFK01. Next base: position 2,400 of record CAZXNA010000128.1, on the reverse strand, counting down.
TCGCAACGGCCGCCCCAGCAGCACCCGGCCATCAGGCAGCCGATTCGGCCGATGGCTTGACCCAGGGAGATGGAGGGTGCCACCACATCGGCGGTCTCGAAGAAGCGGAGCCTATAGCGGTTGAAGAGCACGATGGCGGCGGCGATGGCCGCCAGAAGCCCGCCGAGAAAGACGCCGCCCGCTCGGAAGACGCCAAGGAGGTCGGCGGGATGCCGGAGGTACCGCGGCAACTCGACCAGTACCAGAAGGAGCTTGGCGCCCACGAGGGCCCAGATGACGACCCAGAGGGAGAGGTCGAGGATCTTGTCGGATTCGAGGCCGGCCCTGTCGGCCCGGAGCTTCATTGTCCAGAGGCCCAGGGCGACCCCCAGAACCAGCAGGACGCCGTAGGTGGGGATCTGGAAGAACCCGAGGTCAATCAGTACCGGGTGCATGTGCTTTCTCCGGTCGCCGCAATTCCGCAAGAACAAGAAGGATGGCTCCGACGGTGATGGCACTGTCGGCAACGTTGAAGTCCGGCCAGGTCCAGGTCCGACCTCCCAAGGAGATCCACAGGTGGATGAAATCCACCACCCAGCCGTAGAGGATGCGGTCCAGGAGGTTCCCCGCCGCGCCTCCGAGGATCAGCCCGAGGGCCGTGGAGGCCAGCACGCTTCGCCCTCCATGACGGTAGACGATCCAGGCGATGACGATGACCGCAACGGCGATGGCCGCCTGGAGAATCAAGCGTCCGGTGCCGCCGGCATCGGCAAAGAGGCTGAAGGCGATTCCCCTGTTCCGCACATTGGTCAGAGCTATCCCCGGAATGACAGGGACGAGGGTCCCAGGGATCAGGCAGTGGAGCACCGCCGCCTTGGAGGCACGGTCGGCGATCAACACGACCAGCGCGATGAGCCAGGGGAGGGCCTTCCGCATCATTCTCCGTCGCCGAGGGAAACACGGCCCTCGCCGACGAGACGGGTCACCACGGCGTGGCACCGCCGGCAGAGCCCGGGCATGGCGTCGTCCTCGAGGATCTCCAGGCTCCGCTGCCAGCAGCGGGTGCAGGTGTCGGCCTCGAAGGGCTCGCTCCGTACGGAGAGGCCGGGGTAGACCTCGACGGTCTCCCCGGATCCGGCCTCTTCCAGAACGACCCGGGAGACGATGAACAGCTCGGCGAGGTCGGCGCCCGTCTCCTTGAGATCTTCCTGGAGGAGGGAGGAGCTCCCACTGAGGACGGCCTGGGCCTCCAGGGACTTGCCGATGACCTCCTTCTGGCGAAGGGCCTCCAGCTCCCCGTTGACCAGATCGCGAAGTGAGAGTAGCCGTTCCCAGCGGGCATCGAGGGCGGGGTCCTCGGGAACGGTGTCCAGGGTGTCAAAGGCCGCCAGGTGGACGGACTCCTCCCGCTCCCCGGCGAGGTGTTGCCACGCCTCGTCGGCCGTGAAGCTCAACACCGGCGCCAGCAGGGTCAGGAGCGAGCGGGCGATGGCGTGGAGGGCCGTCTGGGCGGCCCGGCGGCGGGGGTCATCGGGATGGTCGCAGTAGAGCCGATCCTTGAGAACGTCCAGGTAGAGACTGGAGAGATCGACGGTACAGAAGTTGAGTATGCGGTGGAAGACCGTTGAGAGATCGTAGGCCTCGTAGGCCTCGACGATCCTGTGGGCCAGAGCCCTGGCCCGCCGCAGCATGAAACCGTCCAATCCTCCGATGCTCTCCAGGGGCACGGCGTGCTCCGCCGGGTCGAAGTCGGCCAGGTTGGCCAGGAGGAAGCGGATGGTATTCCGCATCTTCCGGTAGGCCTCGGCGTTGCGGGTGATGATCTCGTCGGAGATCCGGAGGTCTTCCTTGAAGTCGACCATGGCCGTCCACAGGCGAAGGATGTCGGCGCCGTACTTCTTGAGGAGTTGCTGGGGCGTGATGACGTTGCCCAGGGACTTGGACATCTTGCGCCCGTCGGCATCGACGACGAAACCGTGGGTCAGCACCTGCCGGTAGGGCGCCTCGCCCTTGAGCCCCTCGGCGATCAGAAGGGACGACTGGAACCAGCCGCGGTACTGGTCTTGGCCCTCCACGTAGAGGTCGGCGGGCCAGCGCAGGCTCCACCGGCCGCTGTCACAAACCGCAAGGTGGCTGACGCCCGAGTCGAACCAGACGTCGAGGATGTCCGTCGCCTTCTCGAATGTCGTGCCACCACAGGAAGGACAGGAGAAGCCCTTGGGCAGCAGTTCCTCCTGGGACAGCTCGAACCAGATGTCCGTTCCGTGCTCCCGGAACAGCTGGCAGAGATGGTCGAAGACGGACTCGTCCATGATGGGCGTGTCACAGGAGGAACATGTGAAGATCGTGATGGGTACGCCCCACAGGCGCTGCCGCGAGATGCACCAGTCCGGGCGGCTCTCCACCATGCCCTCGATACGG
>CAZXNA010000127.1:0-9365 GCA_964641295.1 uncultured Thermoanaerobaculia bacterium | reverse complement strand
CTACCGTTCTGTCCCGAGGTGTGGGCGATAACGGGCACCACCACCCGGTCGCCCCCCGAACCGAGCACACCGCGAACCTGGCCGGGGAAGGATATGGGGTCGTCCGAACCGTCATCCACCTGACTGACCACTACGGCGTAGGGGATACCGTCGTTCGAGTCGTGGGGCTCGACCTCCAGGCGCGCCGGGCGGAGGTTGCTGGGCAGGGCAAGGTAGGCCACGGCCTGCGCCTTGACCTCGAGATCCTCCTTCACCACGTGGTCCGCACCGTCCTCGTCGTAGGCCACGACCCGGAAGTGAGCGAGCTGGTCACCGAACACCGTCACGTGGAGGTTGACCCGGGTGGAGATCGCCTGACCACCGTCGGGCGGCGGAATGACGAGCGGAGCCTGAACGGACACCGGTGTGGTGGCCAGCCAGCTCATGGGCCGGGCCACCACGAACTGTCCGCGGGGCATAGTGATCGTCTCCCCGGACTCCGGATCGGTGATTTCGGCCAGCGAATAGACCTCCTCCGCCACCATGGGGTACCGAGACGGCCAGGGATCCTGTGCCGTGGCGGCCCCCCCTTTCACGGGCTTGACATAGATCCAGCCCTTGGTCCTGGTGAAGACGCCGAAGAGCTCGTCGAGGATGTCGTCGTACTGAACGAGGGAGTCCGGCCGGCCCTTGGCGCTGAGGGTCAGGTGGCGGGCCACAGTCATGGCCCGGTCCTTGACCGAGGCGGTGAAGAGGTTGCCGCCTCCGTTGTTGAGGTCGGTGTCGCGAGAGAACACATACCCGACCTCGTAGGTCCGGCCGAAGTCCTGCTGGTTGAAAAGCCAGGCTGCCGTCCGCCAGGGGCTGCCCACACCGGGAAGAGCCGCCGCCACGGGCAGCACGGTCATCTCCGCTGGATTGGCGGCGTCGGGTGAGGGCGAGACCACATCGACCGAGACGGGAACGTCCACGACCCAGGGATCGGCGTAGAGATCCCGGGAGGTGACCTTCAGGTGGTAGGTCCGCGAGATCAGGGCGTCGATGCCGCCGGCGATCGCGAAGCTCAGCTTGGCCGTCTTCGTATCCCCATAGGAGGAGGTGTCCGGCACCTCGACCTCGTCCTGATCGGAAACTACCTCGCCCTCCGGCGTCTCCTGGTCCGGAACCAGTTCCACCGAGGCCTTGAAACCGGGGCCGCCCTCGGCCGTCCTCAGGATGAGGCTGAAGGAATCCCCAGCCGCTCCGTACACCGTGTACGCGCGCTGGAGACCGTGGAGCGGGAGAGGGTGGACGAGGGACTTCTCGACACAGCGCAGGGGCATGTTCTGCCCATCGCCCGTTTGGAGGAGGCGGATGACGATCCGGTTCTCATCCGGCTGGAGATCGGTCAGTTTGTAGTCGATATCAACGGTCTCCGAATGGGTCGCCTCCATGGAGAGAGTCTTGGTCGCCAGCACCTGGCCCCAGCTCGCCTCGACCTCGGCAGTGCAGACGTCGGCCGGCGCCGAATCCTTGACGAGGAGGACCTGGTAGGTGACCTCCGCCGCCACGGTTCCCGCGTTAAAGAGCTGGACACCCTGGTGTTGATACTGCTTGTCGTTCTTCTGGAAGAAGGGATCGGGCCACGGGAACGTCTCCTCGGTGTAGTTGAAACCGACATCGGTGACGGCTGTGATATCGAGCGCCCGGCTGCGTTCCGAGTAGATCCGGAGATCTTTGCGAAGTCCTGCTGTCACCACGGCGTACCTGTCGTCAGTTCCGCTCTCGAGCTTGCCGTCCTCCACCTGTTGCCAGGGAATCAGCAGGACATGGATCGTGCCCTTTCCGTTCACGGAGGAGGGAAGCCTGACATCGAGGGTGAGATCGTGGTCGAAATCGGAAGTCTCGATCTTGTACACGCCACGGTACGTCTCGTCATCCTGGGACACCCGCGAGTTGAGAACCTCTAGGCGGGCCTCGTGACTGGTCTGTTTCTTCCCGTCGAGCTCCGCCGAAACGTCCACGTCATTGTTGGGATCCTCGTAGGTCACCACCGCGGCCACGGCAGTGCCGCAGTTGCCCAGGTCGCTGGCGTTGATCGTCACCGAGAGGTCAGACCCCGCCGCCGGGTTGGTATCCGGCGTCACGAGCTCGTGGAGCTCGTAGCCCGGAAACTTCGGTGAACCGTCCAGTAGCAGGACGTTGTTCGCCAGGTCGGTGTCGTAGGCGATGTGGCCGTCTTGAACCTGGGGGCTGAAGCCGTCCACCTTCACCAAGTGGCCGTGCCACTGGGTGGTGTCAGCGACCCACCGCACGCCGTACCAGCCGGGGTCGTAGACGTAGACGAAGAGCCGGCCTCCCGTGCTCGGCTGGACTCTGGAAACCCTGTTCTCCAGCCGCACGAGTCCCTTGCGCTCGATGCGGGCCACCATGTTGTAGAGCAGGTTCTTGCTCAGGGGGGCGTTGCCCCAGTAGCCCCAGACGCCGTAGATCGGATCGCCCAGCTCGCCCACCTCATTGGGCAAGTTCGTGCTCGGGTCGAGGGAGCTCAGGTGGTCGCCGTGCTTCGTGGTTAGGGGGCTCGTGTAGAGACGAAAAAAGCCCGTATTGTCCTTCACCGAGTGCGCCAGCAACGGATCTTTGATCTTGATGCTGTCGATCGCGGCCGCCACATCCGCAGCTTCGAGTGTGGGGTCCTCCACGTACCAGATATCGAAGGCCACCCGGTTGACGCTGCAACGCAGTTCCTGTGAGGGTCCCCCCTCCGTGGAATCGTCCTGACTCAGCTTGACCTCGTTGATCCATCCGTTTGCAAGATCGGCGAATTCTCCTTTGCACTGGTCGTGGAGATCCCAGTCGAGCTCCGGGACCTCAGTTGCCGGCGCTTGCTCGAGATCCGATCTCTTGGGATCGCTGTCCGCATCCACCAGGTAGTCCAAGGGAAGGTCGGCATCGTCGACGTTCTCGAGACCCTTCTTCGCATCGTTGTCATCCCGCGTGATGATCCGCAGATCCACCGGGTTCCTGTTGTAGCCCGTGCAGATGGAGCCCATGTCGCCGATCAGCTGCTTCTGATCCTCGGTCTTCACGGGCTTTCCTTCGGCGTCCACCTCCACCAGGGACACCACCAGGTTGCCCCGCCCCAGGCCCTGGAGTAGGTTGAGCTGGGCCGGGTTCACGAAGAGCGAGAACACCCCCTCCTTGCCCGGGTCCGGGAACTCGGTGACCTCGGCGATCTTGAGCTCCGCATCGCCGATCTCGTCGTCCGAGGAGCCGACGACCAGGACGTGCTGTCCCTCGTCCAACTGGAAGTCCTTTCCCACCCAGTAGCGCAGGAAGAAGACCATCTCCGAGCCGGTCTCCGGGACCCTGGCCCACGGCCGCACGAAAAGGATCTTGAGCTCGCCGTTATCCATCGGGGTCCGCCCCGACGTCGCCTCGGCCGTCCGGGCCGCCGTCTGGGCCAGGGCCGAGGATTCCGCGGGAATCATCTGTGCCCAGGATGTGGACACCGCCAGGGTCAGGATCACGATCAAGCCCAGCAAACCAACCAAGCCGCGCGTGGAAGCTTTCATTGCCGATCTCCTCCTTCGGTGACGATCAGACTCTCTTGCCCCGGTACAGCAAGAACGGTGCCACAAAAAGTGTGCCCGAAACGACCCTTGGAATCCGTACGGAACCGGCCAGCCGACGGCGGAAATTTCGGGCCTTCCCCCGTTTCTTTCTCACCGGCCAAGACACATCGCCCGATGGGAGGAACTTCTGCTCACGTGTGGGGCGTTTCTCCACCCAACAACTTCTCCGACGAACATCCCTCCGGCGGCGGCCTCATTTCTTCTCGCGCCTCTGCCCAACACGATCACCCCATCGTTACGAGACATCCCGGAGCACCTGCGCGGAGCGGGCCGGTCCCGGCGCCACCTTCCGAAGCGGGCAGTTCACCGGCGCTCGGCATCCCCATCGCCGACTTCGCCTGAGAGGAGATTCCCCTGTCCGTGGAACCGTCGGTCGTCGCAGACCAAGAGGTTTCCGGCAGGAGTAGCCGGCGGCGTACCCGCCTCACTTGAGGCCGAGGCGCTCCATTTTGAGTGCCAAGCCGTTGCGCGAAATGCCCAGCAACTTGGCAGCTCTGGAACGGTTGCCCCGGGTCCGGGCCAGAGCCACCGTGATCAGTTTCCGCTCCAGCTCGGCCACCCGCTCTTCCATTCGGAGATTCGAGTCCGCCTGGAGCTCCGCGGGATCCACCTCCACCGGCGGATAGAGAACATCCCCGGAAATCATGCTGGAGTCGATGGCGTGATGTTCGGGACAGAGGTAAACGAGACGGCGGATCTCGTGCTTGAGCTCCCGGAGGTTCCCGGGCCAGGCGGCGTCGACCAGGGCGCGGAGCGCCTTGGTGGTGATCCCACGTATAGGTTTGCCGGCCTCCGCAGCGTATATCTGCATGAAATGCCGAACGAACAGAGGAATGTCTTCACGCCGCTGGCGGAGCGGTGGAATCCGGAGCACGAACCCGGCGATCCGGTAGTACAGGTCACGCCGGAAGCCCCCCGTGGCCAGCCGTTCGCGAAGGTCCGTGTTCGTCGCCGAAAAGATCCGGACGTCCACAGGCACCGGCCGACGGCCGCCCACCGGAGTCACCTCCATCTCCTGAAGGGCCCGCAACACTTTCGCCTGGAGGTCGGCCGACATGTCGCCGATCTCGTCAAGGAAGAGAATCCCCCGGTGGGCCTGTTGGAACTTCCCCTCCCGTGCCTCGACCCCCGTGGCCACACCGCGCTCGATGCCGAAGAACTCCGTCTCGAGAAGCTCCGAAGGGATGGCTGCGCAGTTGATGGCGACGAATGGTCCGTTCCGCCGGTCGGAGGAAGCGTGCATCAGGCGGGCGACCCATTCCTTGCCCACGCCGGTCTCTCCCGTGATCAGCACCGGGATGTCACCGCGGAGCAGCTGCTGAACCTGGTCATACATCGCCCTCATGGCCGCTGACCGCCCGGGGATGTGGCCCTCCTCGAAACGGAGTTCCGGAGGTGTGGCTGCTGCAGTCACGGTTTCCAGGTGAACCGGCTCCGGTCTCGCGTGCAGCATCAGACGCAGGGCCACCTCCAACAGAGGCGCCGAGGCGATGCGCTGGGGGAAGTCTCCCCGCACCACCAGGGCATACGGCGGCATTCCAGGGGCGGCCGCTGCGGCCCAGCTGAGTCCGGACTCTTCCTTCGGCACCCTGGAGAGGACCACCGGCTCCCTTTTTCCCGCCTCAGTAACCGCTTCCATGAAGGTCGCGAAAGAGCCCTCCTCCGAGGTGGAAAACGTCTCACCGGAGGTGCAAACCACGAGATGCTCACTCCTGCCTCCCCACTCGACCAGATGGGCCCCCACGACCCCGAGCCTCTCCTGAAGGGTCGTCAGAGCCTGCGCCGGGTCGGGATCCTCCGCCCCGATGAGCTGGTCCGCAAGTTCATTTAAGAGGCTGACCCATTGCAGTGGCTGTTCCTCACCTGCACAGGTCCGGGTCTCGGTGTCTTCTTCTGCTGGCCTGCCGGTGAGCATCGGCGCTTGGGGATCCAGGGAGATGGCCACCTCGGTATCCTCGAGGTCCACCTCCACCACGTGGAGCACCACCGGTCCGAAGCCGACCCAGTCCCCGGCACGAAGCACCGCACGTTTGACCCGCTGGCCGTTGACGTAGGTTCCGTTCTTGCTCCCCACGTCCACCAGGTCGATCTCATTGTCCCACACCCGGAGCACGGCGTGCCTTCTCGATACACCAGAAACCGGGAGGTACACATCAGATTCCTCGAGGACGCCCACGCTGAGTTCGCCGGGCTTGAGATCGAAAAGAACGGGTCCGCCGCCCAGATGCCCGGTCAACCGGAAACATGTGTTCGTGACCGTGTGCCCCATATCGCACCCCTCCTCCCGGGAAACCCTGAGAGCAACTCCGTGCACCACTTGCGCAAGAGGCGTACCACTGGTTCCCACACCTCCACCTGTCCTTTGAGGAAACGACTCCCCACGGTGTACGCCGGGCGTACATCCGGCTTCCTGGCCCGTATCTGCGCGGGTGACCTTGCCGGCCTCTGGCGCTTGAAACATGCTGCACCCGTGGACTCCCGCGTTCAATGGGCCCCGGCCACGTCCTCCGTGAACCCAGGCGACGTTCCAAGCCCATTGGCAATATCATACCTTTCCCACGCCGGCGGGGGGCCCAATTCCGGCAACCCCGATCCACCGCTCATGGAGTGTGAAAACCTAGCATGTCCCGCTGAGTGAGCAGGTTGGGATACGTTGGTGCTGGACGATTCCATCACCAACGAGGTGAATTCGTGGTGGCACGGGGCGTTTTTTCTTGCTGGCTCGAGTCAGATGAGTCCAGCTGCGGGCAGAGGGCTCGCATCATCTTGAGGCGCACGAACGGCGACCTCACGAAGAGACCACGCTGCTCACACGAGGCGTAGCCCACTCTGGCTCCCAAGTCCGGAACGCCCGACAACTTCCGTCGCGAGACCGGGACAGCTCTTTCACTCTCACTCTCCCCCAGCCCAGTCAGGCGGGGAGGGAATCGAAGCGCGCGCCGTCAGCCGGTGCGAGATGCGGATGCACGCGCCGCCCGGGCGAATGAGGCGTAGCCCAGCTACGCCGCAGTGAGCCCGGGCAAGCGGGCGCCGCAGATCGCGCCGGATCGCGGCGCGCAGCCGATTCCCTCCGCGACCTTTGCCGCGAGGAGCCACTTTTCACAATCCCTGAGAGACGCGTTGGATCGTCTGGAGCGCTGTCCGGGATCGTCACCGTTGGCAACACCGCCCAACGCAACCTCCTCCTGAGGGAAAGCCCTCCCTCGCGACATTACCGAAACCCGCCTTCCCCCATCCGCTCCCCAGCCCCGGGGAGCGCGGGGGGAATCGAAGCGAGCGCCGCAAGCCGGTGTGAGATGCGGATGCACGCGCCGCCCGGGCGAATGAGGCGTAGCCCAGCTACGCCGCAGTGAGCCCGGGCAAGCGGGCGCCGCAGATCGCGCCGGATCGCGGCGCGCAGCCGATTCCCTCCGCGCTTTCCGGGGCTAGTCTAATAGCGATCGAGATACCGGTCCCGCTCCCAGGGGTGGATCACCTGGATGTACTCGGCCCACTCCCGGCGCTTGTTGTGGAGGAAGTGCTCGAAGATGTGCTCGCCCATGGCCTCCTTGAGCACCTCGTCCTTCTCCAGATAGTTGAGGGCCTCCTCCAGGTTGGCCGGCAGCTGGACGATCTTGAGCCTCCGCTTCTCGCGCTGGCTCATCTCGAAGATGTTCTTGTTGACGGGCTCGCCACAGTCGATCCCCTTCTCAATGCCGTCGAGACCCGAGGCCAGCATCACGCTCAGGGCCAGGTAAGGGTTGGCCGAGGGATCGGGCACACGGACCTCGCAGCGCGTTCCGACGCCCCGGCGGGCGGGGACGCGGACCATGGGCGAGCGGTTCTTTTCGGACCAGGCGACGTTGACCGGAGCCTCGTAGCCAGGGACCAGCCGCTTGTAGGAGTTGACCAGGGGGTTGGTGACGGCCACCATCGCCCGTGCGTGGCGGAGCAGACCGCCGATGTACTGGCGCGCCACCGTGGAGAGTTCCCACTTGGCCTTGGGATCGTGGAAGGCGTTTTCCCCATCGGTCGTGAAGAGGGACTGGTGGGTGTGCATGCCGGAGCCGTTGAGGCCCTCCAGGGGCTTGGGCATGAAGGAGGCGTGGAGGCCGTGCATCAGGGCGACCTTCTTGACGACGAAACGGAAGGTGACGACGTTGTCGGCCGTGGTCACGGCATCGGCGTACTTGAAGTCGATCTCGTGCTGGCCGGGCGCCACCTCGTGGTGGGCCGCCTCGACCTCGAAACCCATGGCCTCGAGGACCAGGGTGATGTCGCGGCGTGCCTCCTCGCCCCGGTCCAGGGGGCTGAGGTCGAAGTAGCCGCCCTTGTCGTGGATGGAGGGCCCGCCGCCAGTGGCGCTGTTCTCCGCGAAGAGGAAGAACTCCGCCTCGGGGCCGGCCATCATGGTGTAACCCATCCTCTTGGCCCTGGCGACGACCTTTTTCAGCTGAGTCCTGGGGCAACCCGGGAATGGGGAACCGTCGGGGTTGGCAATGTCGCAGATCAGGCGGCCGACCTTCCCGTGGTCGGTCTCCCAGGGGAAGACGCCGAAGGTGTCCAGGTCGGGCACCAGGAGCATGTCGGACTCCTCGATGCGCGTGAATCCCTCGATGGAGGAGCCGTCGAACATGATCTCGCCGTCGAGGGCCTTCTCGAACTGGCTCTTGGGGACCTCGACGTTCTTGATGATCCCGTCAATGTCGATGAACTGGAGCCGCAGGAAATGGACGTTCTCCTCCTCGCAGATGCTCAGTATCTCGGCCGCCTTTTTTGACATAATGCAACCTCCTTCAATGTCAACACGCACCTTATACGCCCATGTTAGTGGCCTGTCAAGGTATTTTTGTGCGAAATGACACTCAATTCGTGTTCACTCTGCAAATACTGCTATGCCGCCCTTTTCGGAGGTACACTGTTTCCGGGAGGGATGACCATGACGACGACACCGACGCGTGACGATGCCTGGAAGCTCCTCAACGAGTACACGACCAACCCCAGCCTGATCAAGCACGCCCTGGCCGTCGAGGCCGCCATGCGGGCCTACGCCCGCAAGCTCGGTGGGGACGAAGAGACCTGGGGGATCATCGGGCTGATCCACGACTTCGACTACGAGAAGAACCCCACCGAGGACACCCATCTCCACGCCGCCCAACGCATCCTCGCGGAACGCGGGTGGCCCGAGGAGTGGGTCCGCGCCGTCTGCTCCCACGCCGACTATATGGGGATCCCCCGGGACACGCCCATGGCGAAGGCCCTCTTCGCCGTCGACGAGCTGACGGGCTTCCTGACGGCCTGTGCCCTCGTCCGGCCGGACAAGGCCGTCGCCAACGTCAAGCTCAAGTCGGTCAAGAAGAAGCTCAAGGACAAGGCCTTCGCACGAGGCGTCAATCGCGAGGACGTCCGCCGGGGCGCCGAGGAGCTGGGCGTCGATCTGGACGAACACATCGTCTTCGTCCGCGACGCCATGGCCAGCATCGCCGGGCAGCTCGGCCTCCCGGCGGAGTAGGCGAGAGGATCTCGCCCTTCGGGAGAAGTTCGCGCCCGACGGGGCGTCCCGGCCTTTGAGTCCCGTCCGGGTGCGCCCCTGCGGCCAACCACACAGGGCGAAACATGGAAGGTCGGCAACCCGCGGCGAGGACGACCGGGGCAGGTGCCTGCCATCGAGGAAGGCGACCGGAGCGAATTGCAGGGAGGCCCTGGGCCGATTCCATCCCGTCCGCCCCCCTCCAATCCGGTAATGTCCTGAAGGTTCTGCAAAAAGTTGAGAGGGCCATGAGGTTCCAATAG
>CAZXNA010000126.1:0-9768 GCA_964641295.1 uncultured Thermoanaerobaculia bacterium | reverse complement strand
TACTCCGGAACAAGCCTGCCCGGGGCGTCCGACCCGGCCACCTCCAGGGGCCGCCAGGCCGCCGGCCGCCACAGGGTCGAGGCCACGCTCAGGCGGTGAACGGCCCAGGAAGCCGCCGGCCCCATGATCTCCGGGGGACAGGGCGGCTCTCCCCCGAGGGTGTTTCTGAAAAACGGGCTTGTCGGAAGGGAGCTCCAGCCAGGGGGGTGGAAGGCCCACCGGAGCTCGAGGGGCGGCCCCCCGGAGAGAAAGGTCGTCCCGTGGGGCATGGGCTCACCGGCCCGCTCGAGGCCGCCCGTCGCCAGGACGAGCCGCGCCCGGGCCGCATCGTACGGGGAGACCAGGAGCTGGGCCCGCTCGACCAGGCGTTCCCCCGGGTCCCCGTAGAGCCGGCCCACATGGGCCACGCCGCCCAGGGGCAGCGTACGGATGCCCCGCTCCCCCAGGGCCGCTTGCCACCGGGCCGCCAGCCCACAGGCGGCAACCGTCCGCCGGGCCGTCTCCTCCCGGGACGCCCCGCGAGCGGCAGCGGCCTCCTGTCCGCGCCGGGAGCGCGCAACGAGCACCGAAAGCGCCTCGGGATCCCCGGCGCAGAGTTCGCCAAGGGAGTCGAGGGGCCGCCCGTCGAGGGCCTCACCAAAGGCCAGGAGCTGGGCAAGACCACGGGCGCACGCTGCCTTTGTCTCCCCCGGTCCGCCCATCAGTGCTCCCCCATGGATCAGCGGATGTAGAGGGGCGGCAGCCAGACGACGCCGGGGATCGCCAGCTCTCCCGTTTCCCACGCCCTTCTGAGCTCGGTGAGGGCCTGCCGGGTGCTGTCCTCCGCCGAGCCGCGCTGGAGGATCCGCCGCCACCAGGGCTCCGGCCTTGGGTAGTCCACCAGCCGAACGGCCGTCTCCGGCGAGATTCCCGCCAGCTTCTTGGCCAGGGCCACGGCCTCATCGAAACCGCCCAGCTCGTCCACCAACCCCTTCTCCAGGGCCTGCTCACCCGTGAAGACCCGGCCCCGGCCCATGGAGTCCACCTGCTCCGGCGTCATCTTGCGGCTCTTGGCCACCAGGCCAGTGAACTGGTTGTAGATGCGATCGAGCACTTTGTTGATGATGGCCCGCTGTTCGTCGGTCCAGTCCTCCAGGCCGCCGTAGATGGCGGAATTCCGGTTGGTGTCCAGCCGCCCAAAGGTCACCCCCAGCTTGTCCCTCCAGAAGCCGTCCATGTTGAGGTGGCCCCCGAAGACACCGATGGAGGCCGTCAGGGTCGCCGGATCCGCGACGATCTTCTGGGCACCGCAGGTGATCCAGTAGCCTCCCGAAGCCGCCAGGTTGGACATGGAGACGACCACGGGGATCTTCTCGGCCGTTCGCGCCATCTCCTGCCGGATGATCTCCGAAGCGACGGCGCTCCCGCCGGGTGAATCGATGCGGAACACCACGGCCTTGATCCTGCTGGTCTTCCGGACCTTCCTCCAGGCCCGGGCGATGGTGTCGGAGCCCATCCGATTGCCGCCGAACATGGGATTGGCCTCGTTCCCGCTCTCCCCTCTGGCGATGGCACCCACGGCCGTGATGACGGCAATTCGCGGGCCCGTGGCCGGTGAACGATGGGTCTTGAGGTACGCGGCCAGCGATACGAAATCAGGGTCGCCGGACGCCTTCTCCTTCAGCCGCTCGCTGCAGGAATACCAGTCCTCCAGATGATCAACCAGCCCGGCCTTGAGAGCCTCGTCGGCCGAGAGCGGGCCGCGGTCCATCAACTCCCTCACCGTCTCCGGGTCCAGCTTCCGTCCCGACGCAACCCCGTTGACCAGCTGGTCTTCCAAGGAACCGACCAGCCACCCCATCATCTCCCGGGCCTCGGGCGTGAAGTCCTTCTTGGTGTACATGAAACGTGCCGTCTTGTACGCCCCGCGCCCCGGGAATTCCGGCTTGATCTCCAGCTTGTCCAGGGTCCCCCGGATGAATGGGGAGCGCACCGAAAACCCGATCAGGTTGACGTCTCCAGCCGGGTTGAGGGAGATCTCGTCACAGGCCGAAGCGATGTAGTAAACGGTGTTGCCCGGCCCGAACTCCCCTGCCGTGTCCATGTAGGCAGCCGTCCACTTGCCGGCCCGGCTGACTCCCCGGAGGAGCTCCCGGATCTCCTGGGCGTTGGCGATCCCGCCGCCGAAGCTGTCGACCCGAACCCGGACACCCTTGATGCCATCGTCCTGGGCCGCCGTGCGCAGGGCGCGGCGGATATCACGCATGCTCAGGGGTTGCTCGCCGAAGAGCTGTGCCAGCGGATCCTCGCTGGTGATCTCCACGATCTTCCGATCGAGCCTCAGGGAGAGGATTCCCTCCGACGGCACGGCCTCCGTCATCACAAGCTTTCCCAGGAAGAACATACCCACCATGCCGACAATCACGAAGAGACAACCACCGAGCACCCAGGAACGCGCTTTCGCCATCGGAACCTCCATACCGGCTTTCTTGCCTGCTACATCAGTACGCGCAGGACCGTGCCGGGTTTCGTTGGCGCCCAGTGTACCCCCGCCCTTGCCTCCCATACGACGATTGGCCGAGAGCTTCTCCAATCCCTGCCCGGCACCACGAGCCTCCATCCGTTATGATGGGTTCCACCGAGACAGTGCATAACAGGAGGGAAAAGCCCCATGCCTTCACGCCCGTTCCCGATTCTCCTCACGGCCACCCTGGCCCTCTCCACGGCGGCTTGCTCCACGACCGCTCCCCCGTCGGGGTTCGTGGAACGAAAGGTCAAGGAACCCACCCTGGGAAGCGCCCAGCTGGACGTCCTGGTCGTGGATGCCACCATCGTCTTTTCCCAGGAGGTGGAACGGGCCGCCGACCGGATCATCGCCGGATCTCCCGACGACCTCGCCGCCCGGATCAACGCCCTGCGATGGAAGACCTACGCCATCTCGGCTGCCTTCTCCGCCGGCGGTCACAGTGATCCCGCGGCCAGTCTCCTGGACCTGTGGGTGCTCTGCGCCGCCCAGCAACGCTTCTTCGAGGAGCACGCCACCGAGTTCTTTGGGAACCAGCACACGGTGGCCGTGGATGTCGCCGCCGACCTGTCCCGGCGGGTCGCACGGATCGGGGACGCCGTAACGGCCTCGCCCGAGGCCCGGGCACAAGCCCACAGCTTCGTGGAGAAGACAGCGGCCACGAACCCCGTGACGGACCTCTATTTCGTCCAGAAGACCCTCGACCCCAAGACGGTGCAGGCCTTCACCACCGATGTGACAGATCTGGTCAACGTGGCCTACGACCTGCAGAAGACCGCAGCTTCCCTCCAGCGCTTGCTCAGGGCCCACGCCGCCATCCTGCCCAGGCAGATCCGCTGGCAGGCCGAGCTGGCGACCTTCGACCTCGGTGCACTCTACGGAATCGACCGGGAAACGGCCGCCCACGAAATCGAGCGTCTTCAGGCCAACCTGGAGAGCCTCGCCACGGCGGCCGATCAGATTCCCGAAGTGGTGGCCAAGGAGCGGGAGGCCGCTCTCCGCGCCATCGAGGAGGAGCGGGCCATTGTCCTCCGCCAGCTGGATGGAATGCTGCGTCAGACGCAGGGCTGGGCCTCCGGCGAGAGCGCCACCCTGCGGGAGACCCTCTCCCGCGAGCGCGCGCTGATCCTGACCTCCCTGGATCAACAACGCGTGGCCGCCGTGCGCGACGTGGAGACCGCCGCCCGCCGGGCCACCGACGAGGCCACCGTCCGCCTCACCCAGGCCGGCCGGACCCTCATCCGGGAGGCGCTCATCGGCCTCCTGCTCCTGTGGGTCATCGTCCTGCTGTCCGGCGCCGCCGCCGTACTCCTGATTCGCCGCCTCTCATCCGAAAGGAAACCGGCCCCCTGACCCTTTCGACGGTCTCAGCCGACCCTGCGAATGGCGTGGAAGGTGAAGCCGTCCCAGAACGGGCCGGGCAGGAGACGAAGGCCGCCGGCTACCGTGGGAATGACCGGAACGCCTTCGGGGAGCCGGGCTGTCAGGTCGACCCGCTCGAAGCCCGTGGGAATCTCCTCGAACAGGGCTTCGTTCTCCTCGGCCTCGACGGAGCAGGTGGCGTAGAGCAGCACGCCTCCAAAGGTGGGCAACCGGCACGCCGCCCGGATCAGCCGGGCCTGGACGGCGGCCCGCTCCACGACATCCGGCTCCCTCAGCCGCCACCGGAGCTCCGGGTGGCGCCGCAGGGTCCCCGTCCCCGAACAGGGGGCGTCCAGGAGCACGAGCTCCCAGCTCCCCGACCGCAGGGCCGGCCGGCCGGCATCCCCGGCCAGCACGGCGGCCCCCCGTTCGATCCGCCCCAGAAGGTCCCGCAACAGCCGAACCCTCCCGACCCTCAGATCCGCGGCGGCGATCCTCCGCCAGCTCCCGAGGCGCGCGGCCAGGGCTGCCTTGCCGCCGGGAGCGGCACAGAGATCGGCCAGGCATCCCCCGCCATCCCCTGCCAGGGCCACCGCCACGTGTGCCGCCAGCTGGGAGGAGGGATCCTGGACGTAGGCCCGTCCGGCGGCCGCCTCGGCCGCCAGGAGGCCATCGGCGCCCGGGGCCCGCCATGCGCCGGGGCACCAGGAGTGCGGCTCCAGATGGACGCCGCGCCGTTCAAGCTCCGTGGGCGCCTCCTCGTCGAGCCACCAGACCCAGACGGCGGCAGGCTCCTGGTCCGCCGCCATGGCTTCGACGGCCGCAACCTCGCCGAAGGCCCGCCTCCAGCGCTCCCACAACCAGGCCGGGTGGGAGAGGAGGACATCCGGCGAGGCCTGGTCCTCCGCGGCGTTCCAGCTTCCAACGGCCCGCCGGAGGACGGCGTTGACCATGCCCGAGGCCGAACCCTTGCCCAGATGCCGGATCAGCCGGACGGCGCCGTCCACGGCGACGGGTGGAGGCACACCGAGGATCACAGCCTCGGCCAGGCCCAGGCGCAGGGTGGCCCGGACCTCGGGATCGAGCCGACCCATGGGACGCCGCAGGTGGCGGCCCAGCACCTCGTCCAGGCGGCGCAACCAGCGGAGGACGGCGAAAACACGGGCCCGGACGCCCGCCTGAGCCGTCGATCCCAGGAGCCGGGAGGCGAAGGCGCCGTTCTCAACGCGGATCAGCACACGGACCGCCGCCGCCCGGTCAGCCCACATATCTCACGACCTCGTCACTGCGGCCGGCGAGGTGCCGCGCGCAGCGGTGTTTCCTCGTCTCTGTCCGCCGGACCTGCCGTCACGTACGACTTCACAGCCCTCGGGTCGAAAACACCACATCGCACGGCACCTCGCCGCCCTCGCCACGCGACGCGGCGAGATGTGCCAGCTAGCCGAAGTGCTCACCGGCAGAGACCCGCTCACCGATCAGGAAGGCATCGGCGGGCATGCGCCGCTTCCCCTCCCGCTGGAGCTCGGTGATCCGGACGGCACTTCCCCGGCCACACCGGACGACAATCCCCTCGGGTCCGGACGACACCACCGTTCCCGGTTTCTCCCCCCCGGGAGGAGGAGGCACCACCACCTCGAGGCCGTGAATCTTCAGCCGGCCACCCCGGAACTCGGTGAACAGGCCCGGCCAGGGCGTGAAGGCCCGCAACCGGTCGAAAATCTTCTGGGCGGGTAAGTTCCAGTCCACCTTGCCGAAGTGCCGGCGGATCATGGGCGTCACGGAGGCGCCCTCCTCCGGCTGGGGATGTGGTTCGATGGTGCCGGACTCGAGCCCGTCAAGGGTCTCCACCATCAGCCGGGCGCCGAGCTCGGCCAGCCGGGACGACAGCTCCACGGCCGTCTCCCGGGGGCCGATCTCCACACGCCGTTGGAGCAGGGTCGGCCCCGTGTCCATCCCCTCGTCCAGGAGCATGGTGGTGACACCCGTGACCCGGTCACCGCAGACGATGGCCCACTGAATGGGCGATGGACCCCGGTGGCGTGGGAGAAGGCTTGGGTGCACGTTGAGGCATCCGTATGGGAACAGCTCCAGCACACGCGGGGGGATCAGCTTGCCGTAGGCGACGACGACCCCGGCCTCCGCTCCCGTGGCCTCGAGAGTGGAGACGACCTCGTCCCCTTTGAGGCTCTTGGGCTGCAGCACCGGCAGACCGAGCTTCCCGGCCGTGGCGGCCACGGGCGGCGGCGTGACGACCCGCCGCCGGCCCACAGGTTTGTCCGGTCTCGTCACCACGAGAACCACCTCGTGGCCACTGCCCACCAGGTGCCGGAGGGTCGGCAGGGCGAATTCCGGCGTACCAAAAAAGACGACCTTCATCCGCCGGAGTGTACACCACACCCGGGGCCCTGCAGGCTCTGCCGTTTGCCCTCGAGCGGTCGAGGAGGAGCGTGAAGGATCAGGAGTAGAGGGTGTGGGGAAAACACAAGAATGGGAGGTGAAACGAGAAGCATCCGCAACGCGGAGCCGGGCAAGACCACCGGTTACAACTGAAGACGCTGCGGGCCAACGCCCAACCGCCCACGCTGAGCCGCGCAACCTTCGGTCGAAGCGCCCCCGCCCCTGCATCCTTCCCGGGTGATGGGCTGACGCCGTCCCCTGGACCTCGGCGGGGTGTGCCCGTTACAATCCAACCATGACGCTCAAGAACAGGCGCTGCGCGGTACTTGCAGAGGACGAACCGGCCATCCTCATGGCGCTGGACGAGGTGCTGACCTCCCGGGGCTTCACGACGATCCCGTGCACCGATGGATTCTCGGCGCTGGAGGCCATCCGGAGCAAGCAACCCTCCCTGGCCGTCTTCGACGTCAACATGCCCCGCCTGACCGGTACCGACGTGGCCCTCCGCCTGCGAATGGTCGATGTCATGGACGAGCTGCGGATCCTGATGATCACGGGGAGGGACGACCTGCGAACCCGGCGGATGATCCTCTCCAGCGGCGCCGACGATTTCATCATAAAGCCATTCGATCTCAAGACTTTCGTCGAATCCGTCGATCGCTTGATGGACGGGTCGTCCGGGCACTGGCTGCAACACGACTCCTGGTACGAGCTCGTTCCCAACACGGGCCAGGGCGTGCAGCCCTCGCCACCGGGCCCGCCGGCGGCCGGCCCGGCGCGTGCCCATGCCAAGCTCGTTTCCATGCTGGCCCGTTCCCTCGACGAGAGGTCCCTGCACCAGCCCTACCACACCGTCCAGGTGGCCCACCTGGCCCAGCTGGTGGCCCAGAGCCTGGGGCTCGACGCCGTGGCCTGCTCGAACGTACGAGCGGCCGGCCTGGCCCACGACCTCGGTCTGATCTTCATCCCCGACGCCATCGTTAACAAGCCGGGGCCCCTCGACGAGGGAGAGCTGGCGCGCGTCCGGCAGCACCCGGCCATTGGAGCCGAGATCCTCGCCGGCTTCCCCGGGCTGGAAACGGCGGTGCCGGCGGTCCTGCACCATCACGAGCGGTGGGACGGCACAGGCTACCCGGATGGCCTCGCGGCGGAGGCCATTCCCATCGAAGCACGAATCCTGGCGGTGGCCGACGCCTTCTCGGCCATGACGACGCGCAGGCTCTACGCCGACCCCCTGACCCTGGAGGAAGCCTCCCGGGAGCTCGACCTCAACGCCGGAACCCAGTTCGATCCAGCCTGCGTTGAGGCATTCCACACCGCGACCGGGATCTGAAAAACACCCCCTCTTCGGCTACACTGTCGGGTCTGTGAGATGAAACGTCCATGACGATGCATGAACCCCAGTCTGTCCGCTCCGCCATCGAGGCGATCCTGCCGCGGGTCCGCAAGCCGGCCCGCTATCTTGGCCTGGAACGAAACCTGATCCGCAAGCCGTGGGACAGCGTGCCGCTCCACGTGGCGCTGGCCTTCCCGGACACCTACGAGATCGGCATGTCCCACCAGGGCTCCCGGATCCTCTACCACCTGGTCAACCGGAGGCCCGACGCCCTGGCGGAGCGCACCTACGCGCCGTGGCCCGACATGGGCGAGGCCCTCCGCCGGGCCGGCGTTCCACTCTACACGCTGGAGTCGTACCGGCCCGTGGCGGCCTTCGACATCCTGGGCATCACCTTGCAGTCCGAGCTCAACTACATCAACGTCCCCTATCTCCTCGACCTGGCGGGTCTGCCGCGGCGGGCCGAGGACCGCCGGGACCGGGATCCCATCGTCCTGGGAGGGGGCCCTTGCACGGCCAACCCCGAGCCCGTGGCCGGTTTCTTCGACGCCATCCTCATCGGCGACGCCGAGGCGGCTCTGGACGCCATCCTCGACACGGTCCGGGACGGGCTTGGAGACGGAATGCCGCGCCGGGAGCTCCTTCGCCGCCTGGCCGGGATCGAGGGGGTCTACGTGCCCCAGCTCTACCGCTGGAATGGGGATCCCTCCGGCGTGGGGCCGGCCTTCGAGGCCGCGGATCCCGCCGCCCCCTTGCCCGTCCGGCGCGTCTGGACCGAGAAGCTCGATCCGGCGGACCAGCCGGAGACGCCCATCGTCCCCTTCGCCGAGGTCATCCAGGACCGTCTGGGCATGGAAATCATGCGCGGCTGCACGCAGGGCTGCCGCTTCTGCCAGGCGGGATACTGGTACCGCCCGGTTCGGGAGCACGACCCTGACGTCGTCGCCTCCCGCATGGAGCGCCAGGCCGACCAGACGGGCTTCGAGGAGATCGGCCTCCTGAGCCTCTCCACGGCGGATTACTCCCAGGTCGCTCCGCTTGTCCACCGGCTGGCCGAGTCGTTGGGTCCGCGGCGGGTCTCCGTCAGCCTGCCGAGCCTCCGGGCCGACGCCTTCTCGGTACGGCTGGCGGAGGCGGTCTCCACCGTTCGCAAGTCCGGATTCACCTTCGCTCCCGAGACGGGGTCCGACCGGCTGCGCCGGGTCATCAACAAGACCTTCACCAACGCGGACATGCTCAGGGCGGCCGAATCCGCCTTCGCCGCCGGCTGGAACCTGATCAAGGTCTACGCCATGATCGGCCTGCCCACGGAGACCGATGAGGACCTGGAGGAGCTGGCACAACTGGCCCAGGAGCTGACCTCCATGGGCCGGCGCATCCGGGGCCGGAAGGTCGAGGTCAAGGTCTCCGTCGGCTGCTTCGTCCCCAAGGCGTGGACCCCCTTCCAGTGGGAACCGTTCTGCGGCGTCGAGGAGCTCGACCGCCGCATCGGGTTACTCCGGCGGCGTTTCCGCCGGATCCGCGGCGCCAGGCTGACATGGAACGACCCCCGCGAGGCCGCCCTCGAAGCCCTCCTCTCCCGGGGAGACCGCCGCCTCGGTGCCGTCATCTCCCGGGCGCACGACCTGGGCGCCATCTTCGACGGCTGGAACGAGCACCTGAACCTCGAGGCCTGGGAAAGGGCCCTGGCGGAGCACGGAATCGACCTCGAGGCCGAGCTCGGCGGGCGGGACGTCCGAGGACCCCTGCCGTGGGACATCATCGATGCCGGCGTCCGCAAGGCCTACCTCAGGGCCGAGCTCCGGCGCTCCCGCAACGAGGCGGCCACCGGGGATTGCAAGTGGGGTCACTGCTACTACTGCGGTATCCCAGGGGACGGCGAGGACATCCAGTTGGCGGCGCCCACGCTCCAGCTTCCCCAGGTCGACGCGGTTTCCGCGGCTCCCGCTGACCCACGCCCCTCCGCCCCGGGCCCTCTCCCCCCCCCCCCCCCCCCCCCCCCCCCCCCCCCCCACCCCCCACCCCCCCCCCCGCTCCCCCCCCCCCCCCCGCGCCCCGCCCCGCTCCTCTCCCCCCCCCCCGCCCTCATCCGCCCCGCCACACCCCCCCCCTCGCCCCCCCCCCCCACGCCCACACACCCGCTCCCACCACCCCCCAACACCGCTCCCGC
>CAZXNA010000125.1:0-10022 GCA_964641295.1 uncultured Thermoanaerobaculia bacterium | reverse complement strand
CTGTCAGTGTGGTGATTCGATCAAGGCGCCGCCGAGGCGTACTTCTCGTACGCCGCAGGCGTCGCCGCCGTGAGAAGCGCCGCAATGGCAGGTGTTTCCGAGGTTGCTGAAGGGGTGAGGGAACGAGGCGGGAGATTTCGGAGGGTGTGAGAGGGAAGATGTGTCTTCCTTTGGGGGCGTGAGGTTTGGGGGACTTGCCATGGGTTTTTGGGCCCGGGGATCGGGGGGACTTTCGTCACGAGACCGAGGAGGCGTCTGTCAGTGTGGTGATTCGATCAAGGCGCCGCCGAGGCGTACTTCCCGTACGCCGCAGGCGTCGCCGCCGTGAGAAGCGCCGCAATGGCAGGTGCCTCCTCGGTCGCAGTAGAAAGTCCCCACGATCCCCGGGCTATATCTGGTTTTTCTGGAACATGTCGCGCAGGGCGAGGAGGACCTTGGCGAAGTTGTTCTCCTTGAGGATCTGCTGGAGCTCGTCCTTGGCCAATCCACCGTTCATCCGCTCGTGGATCCGATCGAGGATCTCGTAGAAGTCCGAGAGGGGCTTGAGCCCGAGCTCGGAGAAGTTCTCCTCGTACCAGCGGTGCTCCCGCACGCGGAGCCAAACGGCCGGTGTCGGGGGGGCGTCGGAGGTCCAGAGTCCCTCGGCCAGGCTGGTCACTTCCTTGTAGAGCGTGCGCAGCACCGTGACGCTGTCACCCTCGTCGAGGGCGTTGGCGAGGGCGTTGGCCGTCGAGCTCGCCGCCGGCTCTTCTTCCGGTTCGTCGAGTTCCTCTTCGGAAATGAGAGGCGTCTGGGCCACGGCGGCACTTGCCGGAACCGATCCCTTGGCGCTCTTGAACGTCCTGCTCCGGCCGACCCGGGTTTTCATCTTTGGCCGGTGCTGCACCTGGAGTGTTTCCTCGTCCTGGGAGCCCCCTGCCGTCTGGGGTTCCGGCTCGACCGCGGCGTCCTCGTCGGCCGCCTTCTCTTCGGTCTTTTCCTCCACCTTCGCGGGTTCTGGAACCGCCTGGAGGGTCGGCTTTTCCTCCTTGGGCTTCGGCGGCGCGATGGCCTTCTCCAGGGCCTTGCGGATGCGCAGGTGGAAGGTGCCCAGGAAGGCGAGCTCGGCCTCGCTGATGGCCCGCGCCATGGCCAGCTTCTCGCGCATGATCTCGAGCTCCATCATGCGGGCGTGCAGGAGGGGTTGGCTCGGTGTCACGGACTTCAGCTGTGGCATGAGGCCGGGGTTGGCCTCGAGGATCTCGAGGATATCTGCGAAGGAAGCAAAGTCGACGAGCTGCTGGTATTCGTTCTCGTACCAGTCGATGGCTTTTTCACGTTCTTTGCGTTCGATCAACAAGTCGAGCACGGATTCCGGCAGGCCGACCCGGTACCACTCGTTTCCGTGACGCTTTTCCAGCTGAACGCGCATGGCGCTTCGAAGGTCCCGGAGGATCTGCGCAAGAATGCGATAGGCATCCAGGTTTTGTTCCAGATCGCTCATCTTCTCAACCTCCCGTGCTGGTGGGGCACAGAATTATCGTTCAGCGTCCGTGCATCAGGAAGATTACCACGGAAAACGCCGGCCGTGGTAACGGCCGGCGCTGGGAAGGATGCGGGAAGGTCCAGGTCTCACCGGGGGTTCCGCCTCGGACTCGAATGGGACCGAGATCCGGTCGGGCGGCTGGTCTTGGGTGAGGAGCTGCGTGTCCCCCGGGTGGTTCCCACCCCTCGGACGGTGCTCCGCCCGGATGTCGATGACGGTCCCGCAGTGCGCCGGGAGGGGGCGGAGAGCCGGCGTGTTGTTCCCTGGGCGAGCTGGCGGGATCCGGCCGATCGGCTCGTTGACCGGGCGGCATGCGCGGATCGACTGACCGATCCGCTCCGGCTCGAGGCACGAGCCAAGAGTGTGGATCGCTCTGCCTGTCCCGCGGATCGGGCACTCCACGAGCTCTGGCCGGTCGCGATCCGGCCGCTGCTGTTCCGGCTCCTCCCGACGGACTGGGCGGTGCTCGCCTGGCGGACCTGGTAACGGGAGCTCCGCGTCGGGGACGAGACATCCCGTGAGAGGGAACGCGTGCTGGTGCGGCTTCCCCGGACCCGATCGGCCTGCAGGGCGCTCGCAGAGTTGCTGAGGCTCGAAGCGCGGGACGTTCCGCGGTCCCCGGCCGAGCTGGATCCCGTGAAGCGTGCCGCTCGGGTCGAGGAGGATCGGCTGATCCCGCCGGACCGGGAAGACAGGGCGCCCGACGCGGAAGTCGAGCGTGTGGACGGCCGCTCCGTCACGCGGGCTCCGCGATCCATGGTCCGGACGACGGAGGGGGCCAGAGAGCGCCGGACCGTCTGTCGGGAGTACGTGGCAATGCTCGTCTCGACGCCGGCAGGCCGCACCGCGCGGACGGACCGTCCGCCCATGGAGACCGTCCGCTCGCTGACGCGGACCGTGGGAATGGGCCGTCCGACGGCCCGCTGGACCTGCACCCGGGAGGGAGAGCTGGAGAGGACGCGAACGCTCCCGGGACGAAGCTCGCGGAAGCGGCTTCCTGGCGTGGCCACGCTGGCGACGTTTTCGACGGTCATCTGGTTCCACCGAACGAAGTTGCCGTAGCGTGCGTCCTTCCATCCATCGGCGTAGCCGTTGTTGTAGCCCGCCCTGTAGCCATCGAAGTGACCGGCCCGGTAACCGTTCCACCAGGTGTGACGCGCATGGCTCCAGCCGGGGGGCGGAGCGGGATACCAGCCGACATAGGAGCCGCAGCTGACCCACGCGACGTTGGCTGGCCGATAGACGTACCCGGGGCACCACACCCAGCCGAAGGAAGTCATGGCCCAGGAGCCGTAGTGATGCGGGACGTAACCCCAGGGCTCGTAGGCGACCCAGGTCCAGCCGTAGCTGGTGTACACCCAGCGGCCCCAGGTGTACGGTCTCCAGCCGGGGGCGACCCACGGCCTCCAGACGCGCCCCATGCCAGCGACGGTGACCCACTCACCGTAACCGGCGAGGGTGGTCTCGAAACTGAGGGAGAAACTGGGTTGATTCCACGCGGGTGAGTACACGGGGTAGTCGCTGTAGCCCAGCGCGAAGGAGAACCCGCCGTTGCTGACGGCGAAGCCAACGCTGACACCGGCCTCGGCCGGTCCTGCGGCACCCACCAGAAGGGCGGCCGTCAGGACGAGGACCGTGGGCCATGCTCGTCGACCTGTCGGGATGGGGTCGGTGTTCTTGTATCTCATGGTGACCTCCCGAGCCGCTGGTTCGGGGCGGCTCGCCCGGGATCAATGCAACTCCGGTGCCAAGGGGCCCAGGTGGCTCCGTCGACCAGCGGGCCCGATACGGGACGATCCGGATCATCCACGGCAGATCCGCCCTGTTCGCCCCGCCGGGAGGCGTGGGACCGCCCGGTCGGGGACGAGGATGGACGCCTCCTTCCGGTGCCTGCACCAGGGACGCGCATGTCATCTCGGGAGGACAATCCTGAACTGACCAAGTAGTCCCCCCGTTGGGGTACACTGAGGGCATGCGTGGAGCGGTCACTGTGGCGGTCTTGGCAGGCGTGTTGTCCATGGGGGCACCGGCGCGCGCCGGTGAGCGGGTTTTCGTCGGGGGCGTAGTCCACACGCCCACGGGAGCCATACCGGCGGCCGTTGTGGTTCGTGACGGGAGAATCGCCGCCGTGGTCCCGCGGCAGAAGCTCCGGCCTTCCCCCGACGCGGAGGTCGTCGAGCTCCACGGCGCCCACGTTCTGCCCGGTCTTTGCGACGCCCACCTGCACCTGACGGGGTATGGAAGGTCCCTCGAGGAGGTCGATCTCCGCAACGCGCGGTCCTGGGACGAGGTGGTGCGCCGTGCGCGGGCCGCGGCGGCCAGGCTCCCCCGGAACGCCTGGCTGACCGGACGTGGGTGGGATCAGAACCTCTGGACTGCAGAGACTTTCCCCGATCGTCGGAAGCTCGACGAGGCCTTCCCGCACCGGCCGGTTCTCCTGCGGAGGATCGACGGCCACGCCGCCGTGGCCAACGCCGTGGCCCTTCGCGCGGCCGGTATCGGTCCCGGGACGCCCGACCCCGCAGGTGGCAGGATTCTCCGGCGGAAGGATGGCGAGCCGACGGGCGTGCTGGTGGACGGGGCCGTGGACCTGGTCCTCCGGGCCGTGCCGAAGCCCGACGACGCCACCGTGGAACGCTGGATCCTGCGCTCGGCCGGCGCCCTGCTGGAGGACGGATTCGTCCAGGTGCACGACGCCGGCACGACGGCCCAGGAGCTCGAGGTCCTGCGCCGTCTGGAAGCCTCGGGGCGGCTCCCCATCCGGGTCTACGTGCTCCTGGACGGCTCG
Source organism: uncultured Thermoanaerobaculia bacterium (assembly GCA_964641295.1). Taxonomy (GTDB): domain Bacteria; phylum Acidobacteriota; class Thermoanaerobaculia; order Thermoanaerobaculales; family Sulfomarinibacteraceae; genus JAADFK01. Next base: position 5,709 of record CAZXNA010000125.1, on the reverse strand, counting down.
GACGACGCCCTCCTGGGACGGGAGCTTCGTCGGCCGCCCTCCTGGGCGGGGCCGGCCATGCTTCGTGTCGGCGGCGTCAAGCTGTACGCCGACGGCGCCCTGGGCAGCCGTGGCGCCCTCCTGGGCTCGGACTACGCGGACGATCCCGGGAACCGCGGTTTGGCCGTTACCCCCCTCGACCGCCTCCGGGAGGTCATCGGGCGGGCCTCGGCGGCCGGCTACCAGGTGGGCGTCCACGCCATCGGCGACGAGGCCGTCCACCGGGTGCTGGATCTTTACGCCGGGGTGGGTCCGGCCCCCTGCCGCCGACTGCGGCATCGCATCGAGCACAGTCAGGTCGTCCGCCCGGGAGACGTCGCGCGCTACGCCAGGCTCGGCATCGTCGCCTCGATCCAGCCCACCCACTGCACGTCCGACATGCCCTGGGCGCCCGCCCGGCTCGGACCTGCCCGGATCGCCTGGGCGTACCGGTGGCGCTCCTTCATGGAGGCCGGCGTCCACCTGGCCGGCGGCTCGGATGCGCCGGTGGAGGACCCTGACCCCCGGCGCGGTCTCTTCGCCGCCGTCACACGCCAGCTTCCCGACGGCAGTCCGCCCGGCGGGTGGAATCCGGCAGAGCGGCTGACACCGGCGGAAGCGCTGGCCCTGTTCACCACCGGCGCCGCCTGGGCGGGTCATTGCGAGTCGTGGTCGGGGAAGGTGGCACCCGGTTACGCGGCCGACCTGACCATCGTCGCGGGGGATCCCCTGACCGTGCCGTTCCGCCGGCTGCTCGACCTCCCCATCCAGCGGACGGTCGTCGGCGGGATCGACCGGTGGGTGGCCCCGGTCCGTGAAGCGCCGGGCGGGGGGGCGAAGTGAAGCGCCCCGGCGGGCGCCGGTTCCTGGTGGCGATGCTGGCCATCGCCGTGGCGGGAGGCAGCACCATGGCCTGTGGTCTCTTCAGAAGCGAGGCAGGAGGCGAGACGAAACCGGACTGGAAGGCCCTCCGGGAACGGATGGTCAAGGATCAGATCGAGGCCCGGGGGGTCCGGGAGCCGAGGGTTCTCGAGGCCATGGTGACCGTGCCCCGAGAGGAGTTCGTTCCCCGGGTCGTCCGGAAGCACGCCTACGACGACGGGCCGCTCCCCATCGAGGATGGCCAGACCATCTCCCAGCCGTACATCGTGGCCCTGATGACGGAGCTCCTGGAGGTCGGCCCGGGGGAAAGGGTGCTCGAGATCGGGACGGGATCGGGGTACCAGTCGGCCGTGCTGGCGGCCATGGGGGTCGAGGTCTTCACCATCGAGATCCGCTCCCTGCTGTGCCGGACGGCCCGGGAGCGGCTCCAGCGCCTGGGATACACCTCGGTCCACGTGCGCTGCGGGGACGGTTACGGCGGCTGGCCGGAGGCGGCGCCCTTCGACGGGATCATCGTCACGGCGGCCCCCGAGCGGGTGCCCGGTCCGCTCCTCGACCAGCTCAAGGTCGGCGGCCACATGGTGATCCCCGTTGGAGCCTTCTACCAGGAGCTCAAGGTCATCACCCGCAGCGAGACCGGATACGAGGAACGCTCGGTGGTCCCCGTCCGCTTCGTCCCCATGACCGGCCAGGCCGAGCGCGAGGCCCAGTAGGCGTGGGCATGGCCGCCGCGTCGTGCAGCCTGAGAACCGTTGGGCCGGGCTTGCGTAGCAACTCGAGATGACGACGATCCGCGGGTTGATGGTGTGAACGGTCTGGGGCTCGCCCTGGCGCTTTTCGTGCTCGCCGGTGCGGCCGTGGTCCTGATGACCATGGCCGTCGCTGGGGTGGAGGAGCGGGTTCCCCGGGCCGTCGGCGTTTCCCTGGGGCTGCTCGCCGCGACGGCCGCCATCGGGCTTTTGCTGGTGATGGTCCGGGGCACCACCGCCGGAACGGTGGGCACGTGGAGTGTGGTTGCTGCCGCCGGCATCTTCGCTCTGGTTTCCGTCCTTCCCTTCGGGACCTCTCCGCCGCCTGTGGACACCGGAGGTGCCGTTCGCTTCGACGAACGGGATCACATGTTCTCCAGGGCCAACCTCCGCAGGCATCCCGAGCTCCGCCGCCGCTACCACGAGATGCGGCCGGAGAAGAAAGACTACGACCATCAGCTTGACATCCTGCCCGAACTCGGCCAACCGGGCTCCCGCTTCTACGACCCCGAAATCTCGCCCATGGCCGAGGCGGCCTTCTCCGTTCTCGAGCGCAGTTACCTTCCGCTGGCCCAACGCCCGAGAGGACCGCGGGGCCTGGACGATCCCGTCCGGCTGGCCCGGGCCGTCGAGATGCTGGCCCGGCGCTACGGCGCCGTGGACGTGGGGATCGTGCGGACGGCGCCCTACCACTGGTACAGCCATGCCGGCCGTCACGCCGATGGGTGGGGAGAGCCCATCGAGCCAGACCACCCCACGGCCATCGTCCTCGTTGTCGCCATGGACTTCCACACGATCCGCATGGCGCCCTCGGCCCCGGTGCTGGCCGAGTCCTCCCGCCAGTATGTGGAAGCGGCCAAGATCGCCCACCTGGTCGCCGAGTACCTGGAGCTCAACGGCCACGAGGCCCGCGCCCACGTGGACGGGCGCTACCAGGTGCTCTGCGCGCCCCTTGCCGAGGACGCGGGCCTGGGCCACGTGGGACGGATCGGGATCCTCATGCACCGGCGCTACGGCCCCTGCGTCCGGCTCTCCGTCGTGACGACGACGGCCCGGCTTCCCGTCACCCGGGGAGATCACTCGTACATGGAGAGCTTCTGCCGGATCTGCAGGAAGTGCGCCGAGAACTGCCCCACCCGGTCCCTACCCCACGGTGAGAGGCCGGTCAGCCGGGGTTTCGCCCACTGGTCCGTGGACCAGGAGTCGTGTTACGCCTTCTGGCGCCGGACCGGAACGGACTGCTCCGTCTGCATCGCCTCCTGCCCCTTCACCAAGCCCGACACCCGAATCCACCGCCTGGTCCGGGCCTACATCCGCAGGAACCCCCTCAACCGGCGCCTGGCGCTCCTTGGCGACGACCTCTTCTACGGCCGCCGACTCAAGCTACGCCCGTCCAACCCCAGCTCCATGGAGCTCGCCCGCCGGTGGAAGATCCGGCTCTGAGAGGGGGAGAACGGGAGAAGGAGGGCAGGGGAGCCGGGGAGGAATGAGGTGAAGCCCGGTGGGGGAGCGCGGTCCGCCGTGGGGGAGTGCACGGCGCCGGGCGTCAACGGGCGGATGGACGCGGTCTCCAGGTGATCGTCACGGGGGAGAGCCCGGGAAAGGGCTGGCCGCCCAGGGTGCCGTGCTTGATGAAGACCGGGGCGAGGAGCCGTGCCATGGCCCGGCCGTCGGCGAACGGCGTCTCATCCGGCCGTGTACTCGTTCTTGGGGACGCGGAGGCCCGGGACCAGGTCGCGCTCGGGGACGATGGTGATGGAGCGGGGCGAGGTGGGGCAGGCGAACTCGCAGAGGCCGCATCCGGTGCAGGCGCCGCTGGAGACCAGGGGCCGGCCGCCGACCATGGTGATGGCCTCGTCGGGGTAGGGGCAGGCCGTGAAACAGAGGGTGCAGACCTGGCCCTTGAAGGTGATGCAACGCCTGGGGTCGACCCGTGCGATGCCGATCCGGACCCGCCTGGGGTCGGACAGGGGTTCCAGGGCGCCGTCGGGGCAAGCGGAGATGCAGTGGAGGTCCGTGCAGAGGAAGCAGGGCTTACGGACGGGGTCGATGACCGCGACTCTGCGGTCTTCCTGCACCTCCGTCAGGAAGATGGCATCGACCGGGCAGGCCGGGACGCAGTCCCCACAGCCCGTGCAGGCCTCGAGGTAGGCCTCGTCGGGCGTCAGGGCACCGGGGGGGCGGAGGAGCTTGGCCGGGTCGGATCGGCGTTCTTTCCGCAGGGTCTCCGTGGCCTCCCGCAAGACTCCCATCCAGGAGGTGAAGAGCTCCCGCCGGGATTTCCGGTCGCTCACCACTCGAGCTCCTCCGTGCCAGGCGGCGGCGGGATGGTGCCCCAGGAAGCCTGCTCCGTCACGTGGACGATCTCCGTGTCCTCGAGGGCGCGGTCGAGGAGGGCCTCCACGTCCAGGACGGACTCGGCCTCCTCCAGGGTGGCGGCGTCGGCCCGGGTTTCCGGCCGGTCGGGCACGAAGTAGGTGCAGCAGTCGATGTGGGGCAGGATGGAGGTCTCGTAGGTGCCACAACGCCGCGCCAGGGAGATGATCTCCTGCTTGTCCAGGCCGATCAGCGGCCGCAGGACCGGCCGCGAGGCGACGGCCTCGACGGCGGCCAGGTTATCGATGGTCTGGGAGGCCACCTGGCCAAGGGACTCGCCGGTGATCAGGGCCCGTGCGCCGAAGCGGCTGGCCAGCCGCTCCGCCAGGCGGAGCATGAAGCGCCGGTAGAGCAGGATGCGGAGGGACTCGGGACAGTGCTCGACGATCTCCTTCTGAATTGGCAGCAGGGGCGCCATGGCCACCCGGCAGCTTCCCTGGTAGCGGCCGAGGATCTCGGCCAGCTCCTCGACCTTCTGGAGGCTGCCCGGGTCGGTCTGTGGCACCGAGTGGAAGTGGACGAAATCCAGCCGCATGCCGCGCTTCATCATCAGGTAGGCGGCGACCGGGGAGTCGATGCCGCCGGAGAGCAGGCAGAGGGCGCGGCCCCCGGTGCCCGTGGGCAAGCCGCCAGGGCCGGGGACGCTGCCCAGCCACAGCCAGAACCCGTTTTGGTCCAGGAGCAGGTGGACCGTCGTCTCCGGGTTGCTGAGGTCGACGGTCCAGCCGGTGGCCTCCTGGACGGCGCCGCCGACCTCGCGCTCGATCTCGATGGAGGTCAGGGGGTAGCCCTTGTCGGAACGCTGGCAGCGCAGGGCGAAACGGCGGTGGGGCCATCCGGCAAGGCGGCGGGCCAGCTCTTCCTTGACCTCCTCCAGATCGAAACCCAGGTTGACCACCGGGAGGATGGAGTGGAGGCCGAAGACGGTGCCCAGGCGGCGGGCCACCTCGGTGAAGGGGACCGGCTCCCGGAAGGAGATCAGCACGCGCCAGGCCGGGCGTTGGATGGAGGCGACGGGCAGGTCCTCCAGGGCACGACGGACGTTGGCCGTCAGGCGGCGCTCGAACCAGCGGCGGTTGCCGCCCTTGAGACTGACCTCGTGGGTCGTGGCGATGGTGCGGGTCACGTCCATGGTGCCGGAAGGGTAGCCGTTCCCGGCCCGGCGGTCCAGCGTGGAGAGGCGAGCCGGGGTACCATGCGCGCTGGAGGCGTGCATGGGTGCTTCGGATCCGTTTGACGTGGCGGTGATCGGCGGGGGCATCGTGGGGATGGCGACGGCCATGGCGTTGCTCGAGGGTAGTGGGCGCCGCGTCGTCGTGCTGGAGGCTGAGAATGATGTGGCGCCGCACCAGACGGGCCACAACAGCGGCGTCATCCACTCGGGGCTCTACTACCGTCCCGGCTCACTCAAGGCCCGGAACTGCGTCGAGGGGCGCAGGGCGCTGATCGAGCTGTGCGAGGAGGAGGGCGTTGCCTACGAGATCTGCGGCAAACTCGTGGTGGCGACCGATCCAGGGGAGATTCCGGCCCTGGACGAGCTGGAGCGCCGTGGACGGGCCAACGGTCTCGAGGGGCTGAAACGGCTGAAGGCCGAGGAGCTCCGGGAGTACGAGCCCCACGTGACAGGGATCGACGGCCTGTGGGTCCCCGAGACGGGGATCACGGACTTCACCGAGGTCACCCG
>CAZXNA010000124.1:0-10212 GCA_964641295.1 uncultured Thermoanaerobaculia bacterium | reverse complement strand
GTTATGAAACAGAACCATGAACCACCCCAGACACATACTTCTTGACAAGTACCCTCACGACGAGGAGAACGAGGCCGGCCAGAGGAGACCCCCGGTTTCAATGCATTGCAAACCTCCGCCCCTGAATACGGATCACTCTCCCGCGCTGTCCAGCCTGCCGCATGATCCAACGTCGCCCACGGCAAACGTGGAACTCACCCTCGCGCACCGACGCGCCGCAATCACCATGGAATCCCATCCCTCACCGCACGCCCCGGTGCAATGGGATCAACCCACCGGCTACCGGGGCGACATGGCCGGCACGACCTTTCCCGGGACGGCATTGCCGAACCGAGGTACACCGGAGCGCCCCGGTGACGTAGAGGCGCGCGGCATCACCCCGGAACCACCTCCGCGAGCCAGCGGGCGCAGAGGGCGGCCACGTCCCGCCACCCGGTCTGGGCCAGGACCCAGTGGGCCTGGTCGGGCAGCTCGTGATAGGAGGCCGTGGTGTAGCGCTTGGCCACCTTGCGGACGGCGAAGGCCGGCGTCGCACGGTCCTTACCACCCGCAACCACCAGAACCGGGCAGGTGACGGCCCGGGCATCGACCCGCGCCGCGTGGCGACGGTCCAGGGGCCACAGGCCGATCTCGAAGATGGCCCGCCCCGACTCGTAAACCATCCGTTCCCAGATCCCGCGGCGTTCCTCCTCGGGAAAACCCTGGAGGAAGGCATAGAGGGCCGTCTTGAACTCCGGCCGGAAGGACTTCTTCCAGAAACCCCAGGTGGTCAGAGGCCCCAGGAAGGACCGGATCACCGAGGGTGACAGGGCCAGCACCCCGGCCGGCGCTGCCGGGGTCAGGAAGACCGCTGCCGAAGCCAGCCCCCGGGCCGCCAGCATCTGGGCCAGCAGCCCGCCCATGGAGTGCCCCATGATCACCGGCTTGTCCTCCAAGCCCCGGATGAGCTCCTCCAGGTCCCCGGCATAGTCCAGCAGGCTCGTCGTGGCCAGCTCGGGGGGAGGCGGGCTCCCCGGCTCGATCTCGTGGTGGCGCAGCGTCGGCGTGACGCAGCGCCACCCCACATCCTCGAAAAAGGGCACGTACTTCTCCCAGACCCAGGAGGCCGAGAACATGCCGTGGATCATGACGATGGTCTTGGACATGGGTCGCCACCTTTCTCCGCACGGAACCGTTGTTCACTCAGGTGCCGCACCCAGTATACCGCCCATCCGGCCCCATCATCACCGCCCCACCGGACGTCCGCCCCACGGAGATCAACGCCCCAGAGGGTTCTGCCCGTCCACGACCAGTGTGTTGGGGAAGAACCCGCTCCAGGCAAACCAGTAGGCGACCTCGACGGGCAGCTCGGCCAGGGGAGCCTCGTGGCACGGTCCGGCCAGGCAACGGCCGGTCTCCAGGCTCCACCGGCGGCCGCTCCCATCACGGGCCGCCACACTCGCCCCGTCACGTTCGAGGGCCAATCCGGCATCTTGGGCCCGAAGCCGGTACGCCCGGACGCCTCCGTCCGCTGCACGGAAGACCAGGACGGGCGTCTCGCCGAGCTTCAGCCGAACGACGCCACGGGCGGTCACGGCTTCCCCGGTCACAGCCGTCGCGTGGGGGCCAACGTGAAGGCCGTAGACCACCTCCTTGCCCGGAAGACGGTTGACGAGCCAGCGGGCCCGGAAGAGCCCCATCTTTTCGGGGTCATCGAAGTAGCGCTGGTACGGGGAGGCCGTGATGGCCTTCTCCTTCTTGAGCAGGAGGGTGCCAGGATGGGCCGCGAGCCACAGCTTCCAGCTCGTCTGGACCGAGGGAATGACCCGGAGCTGCGCCCCCTCCAGGGGACCCATGATGGCCTTCCCCAGGACGTGGCTCCAGGCGGAGTGGGTCTGGGAGTCCTCCATGACCAGGCTGTTCCGCCACAGCTTGCCGGAAACGAGGAAGGTCAGCGTTCTGCCCTGGGTGCTTCGGGCGTAGACCACGCCCGTATGGCAGAGGGGTCACCAGGTGGCCGCGATGGCCGTTCCCGAAATGGTGTCGTTGACGATCTCGTGCGCGTCCAGTTGCCAGAGAGAGTAGGCGTGGGCCTCGCCGCCGAGCACGACGCCGAGAACCGGCTCTTCGGGCCGCATCTGCGCCGCGGCTTCCTCTCCCGTGACGAAGACCGGATTCTCGATGGCCGGAATGGCGCCGAGGGGCAGCACCTGGTAGATGGGCTCCCCGTCGACCGTGGCCACTGTCTTGGGTTTGGGCGGTTCTTTCTTCGGCGCCGGCGCAGCCAGAAGGGCGACTGGAACGGCCAGCGTGAGGATCAATCCGAGGTGGACGCGACGTTTCATGGGGCCTCCCGACCCTTTCCTTCTCCGGAAAACGGTTCAGGTTACGATCCAAACCGGACTCACAAGGTTGCCACACGGGTTGGAGACAGTCGGTGAGACGGCCGTCACATTCTTCGGGGTGAACCTCGAGCGGGTATGCTCCGGCCCGGCCAATCGAAATCCCCCCCGTGGGGCGTCTCCCCTGGAAGATCGCAACGCTGGTCTGTCTCTCACAGACGAAGCGTGTGGTGAGACCGCCTCCGCCCCTTCGAGAACTCGGGGCTACAGCTTCCCGTTCGTCCAGGCCTCCGTCGCCTTCGCCAGAGCCTCCTCCACGGTCGCCGCCTCGAGGACGAGGGGCTTGATGCCATGTTCAAGAAGGACTTCTCGCGACCGGCGGCCCATGCTGCCGCCGACGAAAACCGCACAATCCCCCAGGTGCCGGAGGACCGCCAGTGCCTCCTGGGGCCCGTGTCCCTCCTTGTCCAGGACAGGTCCCCGCCGCTCCACGTGCCGTGGACCTCCGTTCGACAGCTCGTAGATCTCGTATCCCCCAGCCGCCCCGAAGTGCGCTCTCCGCAGGCTCTTCCCATCATCCGAGGCGATGGCTATCCGCACGGTAAGATGCTTTCCCTCCATGGCCCAATGGTAACTCCGGCCAGCAAGAATCTCCACCCTCCACGCCAGCCCCGGACGGGGTTTCCTCGAAGAGGATCACGCCACTGAAAGGTGGTTCATCCATGGGCGGGTCCAGCCTGTGATGGACCGGACAGGGGTATCGGGAGAACCCTTCCACTCTCTTGCAGAAACAAAACGATTGTTTTATACTGCCGATTGAAATGATGATTGGAGACCGTTCCATGACACGAACACCCCGGAACGACGGCGCCGAGACCGACACGACGCGGGAGCGGCTCCTGGAGTCGGCCGAGCGGCTCTTCGCCGAGAAGGGCTACGACGCCACTTCGGTCCGGGAGATCACCCAGGCCGCCCGCTGCAACATCGCCTCGGTCAACTACCACTTCGGTGGCAAGGAAAACCTCTACCTTCAGGTCTTCCAGCGGCGTCTGGACGCCCTCCGCCGGATGCGAACCGGCCGGCTGGAGCAGGCCCTGAAGGAGGCTGGGGACCGCGCCACCGTGGAGCTTGTCCTCTCCACCTTCACCTCATCGTTCATGGAGCCACTGGCCGACGAGAGCGAGGGCCGGCTGATCATGGAGCTGATGGCCCGTGAGATGCTGGACCCCCACCTTCCGCGGAACGTGCTCTTCGAAACCATGATCGACCCCGTCCGTCAGAGCCTGGCCTCGGCACTCCGCCGTGTGACGCCGGGACTTGACCAGGATGGTGCCGAACTCTGCGTTCATTCCGTCGTTGGCCAGCTGGTCCACGTCATCCATCATGCCCGGCTCCGCCACGGGTCCGACGCCCTCTCGTGGCCCGCGGAGGAGCTGGACCGCATGGCCCGGCACATCACCCGCTTCTCAGCGGCCGGGGTGCTGGCCGTTGCCTCCGGAGAAACGGCGTGAAGCGCTCCCCCTGGCTCGCCGCCCTGGCCGGAGCGGCCCTCCTGGCCACCGGCTGCACCCTGGGTCCCGATCCGGACAACGCCCCCAGGACAGCCGCTGACGCCGCCGAGTCGTACGTTGGGGCATCAAAACCCTCCGGCGAGTTGGAGATGCGTTTGCCGGCCGACGACTGGTGGCGCAGCTTCGCCGACCCCGTCACCACCTCCCTGATCGAGGAGGCGCTCAAGAACAACACCGACCTCAAGGCCGCCGCGGCCCGAGTCCTGGAGGCCGAGGCCGTCCTGAAGGGCGCCAGGGGATCCCGGCTGCCGGAGGTCGGCTACAACCTCGCGGGACAGCGCAACAAGTTCTCCTTCGTGCTCCCCCAGGTGGGCCGGGTCGGCATCTACTCGACGACCTTCCAACACCAGCTCAGCGTCAACTATCAGCTGGACCTCTTCGGCCGTCTCAAACGGACCGAGCAGGCCGCCTGGGCCAACGTCCTGGCGGCCGAGGCCGACCGGACGACCCTGGTGGACACGCTGATCGCCCAGGTCATCCGCCTGCGGGCCCAGATCTCGGCCCTGGAGCGGCAGCTGGCCATCGACCGGACGACCCTCGCCAGCTGGACCCAGACGGCCGAGCTCGTCGAGGCCCGCTACCGGGCCGGCGTCATCGATGCCGGTGAGCTCTACCTGGTCCGGGAGAACCGTGCCGCGGCCGCCGCCGCCATCCCTCCCATCGAGCGATCCCTGGCCGCTTCCCGCAACGCCCTCGACATCCTCGTGGGCCGCCAGCCGGGAACCGGCCCACAGCTTCCCGACACCCTCCCGGCCGTCCCGGCCCTGGACCCCATCCCCGTCGGTCTGCCCGTGGCCCTTCTGGACCGCCGTCCCGACCTGGTGGCGGCCCGCATGCGCTTCTCGGCGGCCACGGCCCAGGTGGGAGCCGCCCTGGCCAACCTCTACCCCAACCTCAGCCTGACGGCCAACGGCGGCATCGTGTCCGACGATCTTTCGGGGCTCCTGGATAGCTCCGGCCTGATCTACTCGGCCCTCTTCAACCTCGTGGCACCCATCTTCAAGGGCGGGCAGCTCCGGGCCCAGGTCGATGCCGCCCGCGCCCGGGCCGAGGTCGCATCGGCCCAGTACGCGGGCGCCGTCCTCCAGGCCCTCAAGGAGGTGGAGGACGCCCTGACGGCCGATGCCACCCTTCAGCGCCAGCTGGAGTACGCGCGGCAACGGGTCGATGCCGCCGGAAACGCCGAGGAGCTGGCCCGGTGGCGTTACGACGTGGGCACAGGTGCGCTCCTCGATCTCCTGGCGGCGGACCGGGCCAAGCAGGCTTCCCAGCTGGCCCTTACCGTCACACAGGCCTCCCTGTGGGACAACCGCGTCGGCCTCTACCTGGCCCTGGGCGGCAACTGGGAGCCGGCCGAACCCGAGAGCGCTCGAGCCAACGCTGTGGCGAGCCCAGCGGGATCCTCCGAAACGAAGAACACCATCCCTTCGGAAGGCTGATACCATGATCGAGAAGCTCAAACGTGTCGCCGTCCCCCTGCTGATCCTGGCCGTCGCTGTTCTCATTGCCGCTCTCCTCATCAGTGGCCGGAAAACGCCGCCCCGGGTCCGCCAGCCCTACCTCGGGCCCCTGGTCGACGGCGTGACGGTCCACCCCGAGGATCACCCCGTAACGGTCCACGGTGACGGCACCGTCCGCGCCAAGATCCGTGTCCAGCTGATTCCCCAGGTGGCAGGGCGCATCGTCGAGGTTCATCCAGCCCTGGCCGCCGGGGGATTCTTCCGCGCCGGCGAGGCCCTGGTCGTCATCGATCCCAGGGATTACGAAGCGGCCGTCCAGCGCGCCAAGGCGGCCGTCCAGCAGGCCCGGGTCCAGCTGGACCAGAACGAGGCCGAAGCCCGGGTCGCGCGGCAGGAGTGGGAACGCATCCACCCCGGCGAGAAGCCCTCGTCACCCTTGGTACTGCGCATCCCTCAGGTCGAACAGGCCAGGGCCCAACTCGAGGCCGCCAAGGCCGACCTGGCCACGGCCAAACTCAACCTGGAACGGACACGGCTCTCCCTTCCCTTCGACGGCCGTGTCGTCAGCAAGAACGCCGATATTGGACAGTACGTCAGCCCCGGCCAGGCGGTGGCCGCGGTCTACGGCTCCCACGTCATGGAAATCCCCGTGCCCCTGCAGGACGCCGAGCTCCAGTGGTTCTCTGTGCCGGGACCGGGCCGCACGGGGGCCACGGGCTCCCGGGTCACCGTCTCGGCCAACTTCGCCGGTGGGACCCACAGATGGAGGGGCCATGTGGCCCGCACCGAGGGAGAGGTTGACCTGGCCACTCGTATGGTCCATGTGGTCATCGAGGTGGACGAGCCCTTCGCAGACCACACGGCACCCCTGGTACCGGGAATGTTTGTCCACGTGGCCATCGCCGGGAGGACCCTCGAGAACGCCTACGTGATCCCACGGCACGCCGTCCACGAAGGCGACACCGTCTGGGTCGCCCGGGAGGGCAAGCTCCTCTTCGTGCCGGTCACCGTGGCCCGCTACGAGGGCGGTTCGGCCCTGGTGACGCGAGGCCTGTCCGACGGGGACGTGGTCGTCACCTCACAGCTTGAGATCGTGACGGACGGCATGAAGGTCCGGGTGGCCATGGAAGAGCCCACACCGGTCCCCGGCTCGACGCCGCAACCGACCGATCCAGGCGAGCGGGAAGGTCGTTCATGAACGAGCGGCGCGGCGTCCTGGCGTTCATGGCCTCCAACCACGTGGCGGCCAACATCCTCATGCTCTTCCTCCTCGTGGGAGGTGCCATCGCCCTCTGGCGGCTTCCCGTCCAGGTCTTCCCGGACCTTCCGACCCAGATGATCACGGTCCGTGTTCCCTACCTTGGGGCCGCCCCCGCCGAGGTCGAGGAAGGTGTCTGCATGAGGGTCGAGGAGGCCATTGCCGGCATCGAGGGGATCGACCGCATCCGTTCAATGGCCCAGGAAGGGATGGGCACCATCATCGCCGAGCTCGAGGACGACGCCGACCCCCGCCGGGTCCTCGACGACATCAAGGCCGAGGTGGACCGGATCGAGACCTTCCCCGAACAGACGGAAAAGCCTGTCATCTCGGAGATTCTCAGCCGGACCCAGGTCATCACCGTGGTCGTCCACGGGGACGTTCCTGAAGCGACCATCAAGACCCTGGCCGAGCAGATCCGCGATGACCTGACGGCCATGAACGCCATCTCCCAGGTGGAGATCAGCGGCGTCCGCCGCTTCGAGATCGACATCGAGGTCTCCGAGGATACCCTCCGCCGCTACGGCCTCTCCTTTGGCCAGGTGGCCGACGCCATCCGGCGCAACTCCCTCGACGTCCCCGGAGGGACCATCAAAACGCGGGGCGGTGAGATCCTCGTGCGCGGTAAGGGCCAGCGTTACCGGGGGCCCGAGTTTGCCGACATCGTCGTCCTCAGCCGTCCCGACGGCACACGCATTCGCCTGGGGGACCTCGCCACGGTCGTCGACGGCTTCGAGGACAGCGACATCGCCTCCCGCTTCGACGGCACGCCGGCGGCCTCGGTCCAGGTCTTCCGCGTCGGCAACCAGGGTGCCATCGAGATCGTCGAAGCGGTCAAGGCCTACCTGAAGGACCTTGAGCCACGCCTCCCCGCCGGTGTCCGGTTGGACACGTACGAGGACCGTTCGGAGATCCTTCATTCGCGCATCGATCTGCTGCTCCGTAACGGCCGTCTGGGCCTGATCCTGGTCTTCCTCTCCCTGGCGATCTTCCTCGATCTGCGACTTGCTTTCTGGACCACCATGGGGATCCCGACCTCTTTCCTCGGAGCCATGCTGATCCTGTCCCACTTTGGGGTCACGATCAACATGATCTCGCTCTTCGCCTTCATCGTCTCCCTGGGCCTGGTGGTGGACGACGCCATCGTCATCGGTGAGAACATCTTCGCCTACCGCGAGCAAGGAATGGCACCCCTAGAGGCCTCCATCCGGGGCGTCCGGGAAATGGCCGTACCGGTCATCTTCTCTGTCCTGACCACCGTAGCCGCCTTCATTCCCCTGGCCTACACCTCGGGCCGCATGGGCCAGATCATGAAGACGATCCCCGTGGTCGTCGTGTCGGTCCTGCTGATTTCCCTCTGCGAGGCCCTCTTCATCCTTCCCAGCCACCTGGCCCGCGCCCGCAGCCGCCGGGCTCCGGGCCCCATCGCCCGCCTCCAGGCACGGGCCAGGAACACTCTGGAACGCTTCGTCACCGGGCCCTACGCCCGTCTCCTCGAAGCCGCAATCCACCGGCGCTATGTCACCCTGGCGGCGGCCATCGCCGCCTTGACCGTCGTCATCGGTCTGATCGCCGGCGGGCACGTCAAGTTCACATTCATGCCCCGGGTGGACGCCGACTTCATGACGGCCGAGCTGACCATGCCCAAGGGAACGCCCCTTGACGTGACCGAGGCCTACGCCACCAGGATCGAGGAGGCCGCCAGGAAGGCCGTCGCCGGGTTCGAGGACGAACGGCCGGCGGACGCCCCCCCCATCATCCGCCACATCGCCACGGTCATCGGCCAGCAGCCCCGCGCCCAGCGGGTCGCCGCCGGGGGCCACAGTCAGGGCGTGGGCGGCGATTCGGGAGGTCACCTGGCCGAGGTGACCGTCGAGCTTCTCGAAAGCGAGGAACGCGGCATCCCCTCCCCCGTCCTGGCCAACCGCTGGCGGCAGCTCGTCGGGGAGATCCCCGGCGCCTCGGCCCTGGCCTTTTCCTCGAACCTCTTCTCCGTCGGCGAGGACATCAACGTCGAGCTCTCCCATCGCGACTTCACCACCCTGATCAAGGCCGCCGACCGGCTCAAGGCCGCCATCAGGGAGTACCCCGGCGTAGGAGACGTGGCCGACTCCTTCGAGCCGGGCAAGGTGGAGCTCGAGATCCGCCTCAAGCCCGTGGGTCACAACCTGGGCCTGAGCCTGGCCGACCTGGCCAACCAGGTGCGGCAGGCCTACTGGGGCGACCAGGCCGAGCGCATCCAACGGGGCCGCGACGACATCCGCATCAAGGTCCGGTACCCCGAAGCCGCCCGCAGGACCCTGGCCAGCCTCGACGGGTTGCGGATCTCACTGCCCAACGGCACGAGAATCCCCTTCGCGACCGTGGCCGAGGTCACCGAGGGCCGTGGTTACTCCATCATCAACCGCACCGACCGCCGCCGCGTCGTCACCGTCACCGGAACCGTGGACGAGCAGTTGGCCAACGCCAACGAGATCAACCAGCAAATCCGCGACGAGGTCTTGCCGCAGCTCATCCAGGACTTCCCCGGTCTGAGCTTCCGCTTCGGTGGCGCCCAGCGCGAACAGGCCAAGTCCATGAAGAGCATCGGCGTCAACTTCCTCGTGGCCCAGCTGGCCATCTTCGCCCTCCTGGCCATTCCGCTGCGCAGCTACGTGCAGCCCCTGATCATCATGACGGCCATCCCCTTCGGCATCGTCGGCGCCGTCATCGGCCACCTTCTCATGGGGCTGAATCTCAGCATGCTCTCCGGAATGGGGGTCGTCGCCCTGACAGGGGTCGTCGTCAACGACTCTCTGATCATGGTCGACCTGATCAACCGCGAGCGCGCCGAGCATATCCCCCTCAACCAGGTGCTCCTGGACTCCGGAATCCGCCGTTTCCGGCCCATCCTGCTGACCACCCTGACGACCTTCTTCGGCCTGACCCCCATGATCCTCGAGCGCAGCATGCAGGCCCGCTTCCTCATCCCCATGGCGGTCAGCCTGGGCTTTGGCGTCATGTTCGCCACCGCCATCACCCTGATCCTCATCCCCACCCTCTACCGCATTCTCGAAGACTTCCGGGGACTGCTCCAGAACTGACAGCAGGAACCGGAACGGTGTGAACTCCCATGGCGGGCGAGCCCAAGGGCCGTCTTTCCCCCCGGGGAACGGCCCCCAACGGCCGGTAACAGCACGAGGAACAGACCGGCGCCGCAAAAATCAAAACGGGACCGCCGCCTCGAACCGGTCCCCGGAACCGGAGGCGCCCGTCGCACGGTCCCGTTCCCTCTCCTTGGCCCTGTGGCGCGCCCCATCGGCCGGTAGCACAAGCCGGGCAGATTCGTCGTCGACCGGTTGCAACGCAGCAGCGCCGGTACTGACCGTCAGGACGGGCCCGGCGGGCGGAGCGGGGTGTGGTGCCTCGAGCCCCCGCACGCCCTTCACCACCTGTTCGGCCATCCGAAACACGCCTGCCGGATCGGTGACCGGAAGGAGAACGGCGAACCCCTCGCCGCCGTGGCGTGCCGCCGGGTCCCCGCCGCGCGGAACGGCCCGGCCCAACGCCACATCTCCTGACATGCGCGGTATCGGTTGGTGGAAGGTTTTGTGGTGAAACCA
>CAZXNA010000123.1:0-10248 GCA_964641295.1 uncultured Thermoanaerobaculia bacterium | reverse complement strand
GACACGGGCTGCATCGTCGCCCTGATGCCCTCGGTCAGCTACGACATCCAGTTCGTCGGCGGCGTCAAGTCGGCCATCTTCGGCGGCGAGGGTTTCTTCTTCGCCAAGCTGACCGGTCCCGGCCACGTCTGGCTCCAGTCGCTGCCCTTCAGCCGCCTGGCCGGCAGGATCTGGCAGGCGGCGCCCCAGGCCGGAGGGAAGGACAAGGGCGAGGGTTCGATCCTCGGCAAGATGGGCGGCATCGGGGGTTTCTTCGACGGGAACTGAAGGGCCCGCGGATCGATTCGGCTTTCGTCGCGAGGGCTCGGCTTTCCCGGCCCACCATGAACCGGGCGCCGGAGTTGGGAGAACCTGGCGGGTTCCCGCCGGCGGTCTCACACGGCCCGGTCTTGTGAATCCGTGAGCCGTTCGGTGAAAGCGTCGAGGATCTCCAGGTAGGGCTGGATGCTGGGCAGGTAGTGGCGCTCCTCGGCCGAGTGGGGCCCGACGCCGCTCTGGCCCCAGACAACCTGACGGCCTCCCGGGGCGAAACGGGCCGAGCTTCCCGGCAGCTTGCGGCCGAGCACCGCGGGCCGGCCCGTCACGGACGTCACCGCCTCCCGGAGAAGGGCCAGCCACCGACTGTCCTCCGGACAGACGACCCCGGGCTCCAGGACCTCCACCTGGAGTTCCAGACCCAGGTCCCTGCAGACCTCCTCGGCCCCGCGAACGACCGCCTCCAGATCCTCGCCGGGGATGGGGCGGATCTCCAGGCCCAGCTCACCCTCCCCGGCACTGATGTTGTAGACGCCGGGTTCGCCGACGTTGAGGAAGGGGAAGCGCGCCGAGCTCTGCCAGCCATCGGGGCTTGCCAGGGTCAGGTGTCGTGCGCAGAGAGCTCCCAGGGATTGCCGGGCGGCGATCAAGCTGTCCAGAAGATCGCGGGAGGCGCCGGCGACCCCCGTGTGCCCCCGCCGGCCGCGGGCGACCACGCGGCAACGGACGATGCCGCGGCTCTCGGGACAGATCTTGCCAACCAGCTCCTCTCCCTCCTCCCCGGTTCGCTCCCCCACGACCATCAAACCGGGCTCCCAGCCCTCACGGCGCCGAAGATCGTCCAGGACGTGGGGCGTCCCCCACGGCTCGGCCTCGCCGTTCTCCTCGTTGCCAACGAGCAGGAGGTTGACCGGCGGCGCCTGGCCCAGGCGTATCCGCTCCGCCATCCAGACCATGTAGCTGGCGACGACGGTCTTCATATCGGCGGCACCGCGCCCCCACAGCCAATCGCCCTCGATCCGCGGCTCAAACTGCCGGTCGTCGGGCTCAGGCTTGACCACGTCGAAGTGGCCGCACAGGGTGATCTCGGCCGGTGGCGCCTTCGGCAGGGAGGCCAGCACGGCCGGGTAGCGGCCGTCGTCGTAGAGCCGCACTTCGAGACCGGCGTTCCGGAGCCAGCGGGCGATCCAGCGCCCGCAGCGATCGACCTCCTCCAGGCGTTCCTCCGGACAGTTGGTCACCGTGGGCATCCGGATCAACTCCATGGCCAGACCCACGACCTCCTCCGCCCTGGAGTCCAGGGATTGCAGGACCATACCGTCATCCTCCTGTCCCGACCTTCGGTATCCCTTCACTTTCATATCCATCCCTTGGAGTCCCTCAGCGAGAGGCTCCATCTTCCCCCACTCGTGGAACCCGCCAAACTGCTCCGCAAGCCCGCAGCACTCCCGGTCCAGCTGCTCCCGGCGTTCCCGGGCCCACCGGACGATCAGCTCGCGGGGGACGATCTCCACTCCTTCGCGATCCCGCTCCAGGCCACCGGACTCCTTCCGGAGCCACCGGCGCATGGCCTCGGCGGGGTTGGGACCGCCACTGGCCATCTCCCGGAGCGGCTCGAGATCCCCGTACCACCCGAGGACCTCCGCCAGGGGTTCCAGATCGGCCAGGACGGCGCCGAGCCACTCCCGGATCCCGACCCACCCCTTCCCGAAGGGATGCTCGATCCGTGCGTCCAGACCATGACGGGCCGCCGCCGCCTCGTTCCGCCGGGTCCGTGCCAGATCGTCGGGGCCGTAGGCGAAGCCGTTGCCGGCCCCGGGGTCGGCGTAGTGCCGGAACATCAGGAGCTGCTTCAGCAGGACCTTGGCCAGGGCCAGCTCCTGCGAATCGCCCCCCTCGTCCGTCCGGACCTCCACCCGTTGCATGGGCAGGTCGACCCGTGCGCACAGCTGCTCCACGAGGATCGCGTGCTCGGCAGTCTCCATGGTCGAGACCTCGTCCTCGGCGTACAACCCCATGCGGTACAGCTCACGGAGCTGCTCGGCTGTCGCCTGGATGTTACGGTGGACGGGATCGACGCCCGACCGCGCCCGGACCGGCGTCCAGTTGTTGGCGCCGAAACGTTTACCCGAACGCACGAGCTCGTAGGAAAGGCGCACGTACTCCCCGTGGCCGGCGTAAAGGCCCGGAGGGTCGAGCTCCTCGGGACAGGGAAAGGTCAGCCAGCGTGTGGAGTCGGCCTCGGCCAGGACCACCCGTGACTCGCCGTCCACGTCCACGTGGGTCAGGGGCGAGGCGGCCGAGACGGCGATGAACAGCGGACAGAACGGCCTGAGAAGCCGCGTGGCACGGATCACCGCCTCGTTGCGGAAGGACTCCAGCGAACGCATGCGGCGCTCGGATTCCGGGAGGTGGAGGTAATCCCAGGCGATCAGAGGCTCCGGGAAGGAGTGGTTCGTGTGGATGCCGGCCGTTGCCAGGTCGGCCCCGAACAGCTCGACACACCGGGTCAGGTACCGCTTCCGGGCCAGGTTCCACCCTTCGGGGATGGCGTCCGGCACAGCCGAAACGGGCCCCGGGATGGTGCCGTGGAGGGCCATGAGGGGCGCTCCGAAGGCCAGCTCTGCATCCTCCAGCGCCCGGTGGACCACGGCCTCCAGGAGCCGGGCCTCGCCCACCGCGAGACGGGGCTCGTGGTAGGGCCTGGTGGCCGCCTCGACCATCCAGTCGAAAACCTCCAGCTGAAAACGGTCCCGGGCCCAGACAGGCAAGCGCTCGCCGAGCATGTGGTCGGCGAAGGAGCGGCGTTCGGGACCGAAGCCGACCCGCCGGACCGGGCGCAACTCCCCGTCGAGGATGTTGAGCTCCACCTCCAGGCCGCAGGTCCCGCCGCCGGGATCCTCCACCCGCGCCGCTTCCATGGCCAGCCGGACGCGCTCCGCAAAGCGGTTCAGCTCCCCACGGTTCACAACTGCTCCGCCCCAGCCAACCCGGCCGAGAATCGATTCACCGGCCGATCTCCTCCAAGGCGATCCACAACCGCTCCGCCGCCGCTTCGGTCTCCTCGGGCGGTAAGGCGTAGGAGAAGCGGATCCACCGCCCCCCGTAGATGCTGAAGTAGACGCCCGGCACGACGGCCAGGCCGAAACGCTCGGCCAGGATCGTGCCCAGGGCGGCGCTGTCCTCGAGACCGGCCCCGTCGATCCATGGGCCCACGTCGATGAACGCGTAATACCCCTTCCCGAGGATGTGGCGCAATCCCTTCCGTGAGAGAAACTCTCCGAGAACCTCCCGGCTGGCGTTGGTGGGCTCGACGATACCGCGGGCCGCCTGGTCGAAGCCCATCCGGTAGGCCGCGATGGCCACGGCCTGGGAGAAGAACGAAGGGATGACCCCGTGGGAGGCGCGGCTCTGGATGAAACGGACCACGCGTTCCGGCGCCACCAGGTGGGCGTTCCGCACATTGCTGGCGCCCAGGGACTTGGTGATGCCATCAAGGAAGATGCAGCGCTCACGCTCCGCGGGCTCCATGGCGCCGAGAAAGGCGTTGAGATCGTGGGGTTCCCCGTCGGTGACCCGATGGTAGATCCAGTCAAAGAGGACGAATGGAATCCCGGCGGCGAAGGCCGCCCGGGCCAACTCGAGTTGCCGGGCCTCGTCGAGGGTCCGGCCCGTGGGGTTGTCGGGGCTCGTGATGACCAAGACGGCCACCTTCCGCCCGCCGAAGCTCGCGGCAGCCTCGACGCAGGCCTCGATCCCCTCGGGTGTCAGGGCCCACGCGGCCCCCTCGGACCCCGGCGCCAAGAGCACGTTGGCGCCGACGGCGTAGGGCCCCCAGTTGTATGAGATCCAAGGCACCCGGGACACTACGACGAAATCCCCGAGGCGACCGTGGCCCAGGTGGAGCGCCGCCTCATAGGCCTTCTCCAGGGCGTCACGTCCGCCCTGACAGGCGATGACGTTTTCCGTCCCCCACCCCAAGGAGGCGTCAAGCTCCCAGTAGTCCTCGATGACCGAGCGCCGGAACATCTCCGTGCCGAAGGGCTTGTCGTATCCCGTGCCGTGCTCCATCTGGAGCTCGAAGGCCTGGGAGAGCAACTCGGCGGGAACACCCGGCAGGCTGGAGCCTCCATCGCCCTGGGAGGCGTCGTACATGGCGGAATGGGGGTTGTCCCGGCGGTAGACGGCCAGCGCGTCCCGAATCTCGAACATCCGGCTTCCTGGAATGGCTCGCATGTGGGCGGGCCCAAGGTCCACCGGGGCCATCTGCTCCGGCGGAACCACCGGCGCGGGGATGTCATCGGCAAGCATCGTCACGTTCTCACTCACTGCGTCCTCCGTGGGTGCGGGCGCCTTGCTCCTGGCGCCACGCTGTCGTCGGTGACTGTCATGCCGGCATTCTACCCTGCCCTTTTCCGGAGCGACCCATCGATGTCATCCGGGCCGGATGGAAAACGAGGCGGGCCGAAGCCCGCCCCGTCGCCTTGGCAGAATGTCAATGTCTCCAATCAGACGAAGCGCCGGAGGACCGCCAGACCGAAACCGAGAAGCACCAGAGTCAGGCCACCGAAGCCCAGGGCCGGCACGAGGCTGCCCGTGGAGGGAAGCTCCGCCGGGGCGGGCTCGGCCGCTGGTTCCGGAGCCGGAGCCGGGGCGGGCGCGGGCGCAGCCACCGGAGCGGGCGCGGGAGCGGGTTCGCTCTTGCTCGACACCTCGACGGCAGCGGCGACGGGCTCCATCTCCTGGGCGATGGTCACGATCTTGGCGTTCAGCTTCATCCCCGGGCGAAGCTCGGAGGCAGGAACCCTGTGGCCGCCACCCAGGTCGATGGTGTACTTGCCCGGGACCACGTAGCGCTTGACCTTGCCGCCCTCGTCCGACGACCGGCGCACCCAGACGCTGGTCCCGACGACCTTGACGACGGTCCCGTTCTCGATGGTGACGACCTTGACGCTCTTGGGTTCGGAAAGCACGGTGACCTTCCCCTTGAGGACCATTCCGGGGCGCAGCCGGTACACGGGGATCTGCTCACCCTGCACATCGAAGGTGAAGTCGTGGGGAACCTCGTACAGGCGGGTGATCCCGTCTGCCCCCTTGACGACCACAGAGTCACCGAAGACATCGACAACCACAGCCTCGCGCTCGATCGTCATGGTGCTCTGCGCCATGGCGGTCCCGGTGCCCATCACCATCAGCACCACCGCCACGGCCACCACCCACATTCTCAGTTTGCTGGTCATTCTCACTCTCCTCCCTTTCGGTTCCGGGCCAGCCCCGGGGCCCCAAACGGGCCCTGAAAGACCGACGGTCGATGACTGTTGTTCATCAAAATAACACACTCTCGAACTCCATTCCAGGTATTGCACGAAGAAGGATCTTGCGGTACCGCTGATATCCGGAGCCGAGAACCTGGGTCGGAATCCGCCCGGCAACCACCTGGCACCCCGCTCCCGATCATCTGACCCCTGCCGGTTCTCCCAACGATCCACCGACATCACCCTTCGCCTTCGCCCCTCGAACGGGTTCGGCCCGCACGATGTAGCGTTTCGGGGCCTTGCCGACGAAGTAGAACGGGTAACAGGTCACCAGGGTGAGCTCCCGAGTCTTCGAGGGCGCGAGCACCGACACGTCTTCCGGAGCGACGATCCTGACCCAGCGGATCTCATATTGAAATGTACCTTTCGCTGTTTCCAGGACAATCCTATCACCCGGCCCCACATCCTTCAATCCGCGGAAGAAGCCGTCCCGGTGCCCGGCGATGCCCAGGTTGCCCGGCTCCCCCGGATGGGCCGTCCCGGCAATCCGGCCGACGCCACGGTTGAGGACGACGGAACCCGTTCCCTCGAAGACCGGAACGGTCAGATCGATATCGGGGATGGAGAGAACGCCGATGGCCTCCCCCGCTTCCTCCTCCAGGCTCTCACGATACTTCCTGACACGGCCTTCCGCCCACAGTGAGGTATCCGGTGCTCCCGTCGGCACGTGAAACGGCGTACCGCCCACAGCCGTCGCTGCATCCTCTCCCGGCAGGACCGCCGGCGGCCTCTCTTCCACGGACTCCCTGAACCGGCGAACGGCGTTCCGGGACGAGATCCAGCCGTGGAGCCGGATCCCCGCCCAAACGAGCAACAGCACGAGGCCCAGTCCGAGGAGAATGCGTTCCGTTCGTCGCAGGCTCATCCAGATACCTTACGCTGTCTTCTCCTGAAACAGATGAACGTCCGTTTGCGGATAGGGAATCGAGCAGCCGTTGGCCTCCAGACCCTCCTTGATGGATCGCAAGAGGTCGAAACGGACATCCCAGTAGCTGGCCGGGCGGCACCAGGGCCG
This sequence comes from uncultured Thermoanaerobaculia bacterium, assembly GCA_964641295.1. Classification (GTDB taxonomy): domain Bacteria; phylum Acidobacteriota; class Thermoanaerobaculia; order Thermoanaerobaculales; family Sulfomarinibacteraceae; genus JAADFK01. Next base: position 3,663 of record CAZXNA010000123.1, on the reverse strand, counting down.
CACGACCAGGTTGACCGAGGAGTCGCCGAGCCCGCCCACGGCAATCTGGACGGCGGGCTCCGCCAGCACGCGGTCGTCCCTGGCGATGACACGCCTGATCGTCTCCATGGCGCGCTGGATGTCATCACCGTAGGAGATTCCGATTTCCAGGTCGATGCGGCGGGTCTCCAGGGCCGTGTAATTCTTGATGGTGGCGCCAAAGACCTTCGAGTTGGGAACGGTGATCAGGACGTTGTCGGGGCTCCTCATGATCGTCGAGAAGATCCCGACGCTATCGATGACACCCGTGGCACCGCCGGCATCGACAAAGTCACCCAGCTTGAAGGGCCGGAAGATCAGGAGCATGACACCCGCGGCGAAGTTGGACAGGGTGCCCTGAAGGGCCAGGCCGACGGCCAGGCCGGCCGCACCGAGAAGCGCGACGAAGGACGCCGTGGGGATGCCGAAGATGCCGAGGACGGCGATGATGACCAACGCCAGCAGGAGGTAGTACACCACGTTGGAGATGAACGGAACGAGGGTTGGATCTGTCTTCCCCTTTTCCAGCCCCTTCCGGGTCAGCCGCCTGCCCCAGGAGGCAACCATCTTTCCGATGATGAAGACCACGAGGGCGCCAACGACCCGGATCCCCCATGTTGTCAGAAACGTCACGATCCCCTCAAGTTGTACTGCGTAGTCCATGCTTCTCGTACTCCTTCTCTCGTCCGGTTGTTCAGTTTCTCCCAAATCTGCTCAGGCTTCCGCTAGGATGAACATGGGGATGATAACAAAACTCAGTTTCCTAATTGATCGCCGTCGTTACGTGGCGGCCATCAGCCTTCGACGGGCCAGCGCTGGGTGAAGCCGGACCAGTAGTCGAAGGAGATGCCCCGGACGGGCGCCGGGCCGTGGCCCGGATCCTCGCCGGGCCCGTAGATTCCGACCCAGGTCAGGGCCTTGAGACTACCGAAGGCCGTCAGATCGTGGTTGGAGGGGATCCGGTGCCTCCAGGTCCCCGTGTCGATGTAGTACCGCTCTTTGCCGGAGCGGACCCCGAGGAGCCGGACCGCGGGGTGGTGGGTGTGACCGGCGACGACGAAACAGAGACCTCCGCCCCGGATGTTCGGCTCCCTGGCGGCCAGGATCTCCGGAGGGTGTCCCGTACCGCGGATCTTCCCCTTCAGGCGCATCAGGGCCCGGACCCAGCTCAGGGGGACGCCAGCCCGCCACACCTGGAGATCCAGCGCCGCTTGAAGGACGTCGATGGCGTCCGGGCTCCACTTCTTCTCCAGTCGTTTGAGCCACTTCCGCAGGTAGGGGTCGTCGTGGATCTCCTCGAGAAGGTGCGCCAGAACGGGCTCCAGCGCCTTCCAGGTCTGGCTCGCGCCGCCCATCTCCCGGGCCCCGGCCAGCAGGAACTCCAGGAGGGCCGACTGGGGCCGCAGATCGTCAAAGGCGAGCAACCGGCGGTAGAGCGCGCCAAGCCTGGAGCTGGAGACGATCCGGGCGTCCCCGTGGACCTCCCGGAAGAGCACCGGCAACCGCGAGGCGACGGCGACGGTGACGAAGTCCCCTAGGGTGGGCCGGCCGTAGGCATCCTCCTTCAGATCCGGAACGGTCTTGACCCGGCTGAGATCGCGGGAGAAGTTGTAGCGGTCGTACTCGTGGCCGTGACGGACCAGCACTACGTTTTCATCCCCGGGCGGGGAGGTCAGGGAGGAGCAGACGGTGTGGCCGAAGGGCTCTTCCCCCGGCGTGAGACCGAGCAGCTCCCGGGTCTTCCGGCGGAGAGCCGGCGTGGCGTTGCAGAGGCGATCGTGGTTCCCCGGGATATAGCTCAGGATGGTTTGAACCGGGAACGGCCGTTCCTCGCCCGACGCGGGATCGAGGTACCGTCCGCCGGCGAAGCGCCGTATCGCCTCCAGCGATCCCACCACGGCCTTCTCGGCGGCAATGGCCCCGAGGATCTTGAGGATACGGCCCTCCAGGGCGGCCCCGACCTCTCCGTTGGGAACCCAGGGCCGATCGGGACCCTCGAACCACAGGGCCGTCCTGTGGAGATCGAAGATGTCTCCGGCCAGAACCAGGTGAACGTTCCGGGCGCCGTCGCGCACGACCTGCCGGGCCAGGGTGTCGAAGAAACCCTCGAACGCCCGGGGACCCAGGTTCCGCACCATCGGTTCCAGCCGCCTCCCATCGCTGGCGATGGTGTCGGAGCGCTCCTCCGTGAAGTGGAGGTCCGAGATGACGACGAGCATGGAACGATCTTACAGCACCGACAGGCCGAATTCGGAGACGGGAACCGAGCCCTCCACAACAGTCCCGGCAACGAAACCGTTCCAGGAGATCCTTGACCCGCGCTCGTTCACGGGGAATCACCATTATTTGAGTCGTACGCGCTCATATCCAACTCTCTTCCTCACACCCCTCTCGAGAGCGAACCTGAGCTATCACCCATCAGATCTTAGGCTCAAGGGGTTGACATGCGCCTTGGAAGCCCCTATATTGCCTTTGGCACTCAAACACCATGAGTGCTAATAAAGGGATTCAAATCGAAAGGAGTGAGGAACATGCAGGTCAAACCTCTGTACGACCGGGTCCTTCTCAAACGTGTGGAGACCGAAGAGCAGGTCCGTGGCGGGATCATCATTCCCGACACCGCCAAGGAAAAGCCCCAGGAGGCCGAGGTGGTCTCCGTCGGCGACGGCAAGATCGACGAGGACGGCAAGCGCGTCCCCATGACGGTCAAGAAGGGCGACCGGGTCCTGATCGGAAAGTACTCCGGAACGGACATCAAGATCGACGAGGACGAATACACCATCGTGCGTGAGGACGAGATCCTCGCCATCATCGAGAAGTAAGGGAGGCCGACCATGGCTGGAAAACAGATCGTCTACGCAGAAGAAGCACGTCAGAACATCCTCGCCGGCGTCAACAAGCTGGCCAACGCCGTCAAGGTCACCCTGGGACCCAAGGGCCGCAACGTGGTCATCGAGAAGAAGTTCGGGTCCCCCACCATCACCAAGGACGGTGTGACGGTGGCCAAGGAGATCGACCTGGCCGACAAGCTCGAGAACATGGGCGCCCAGATGGTCCGCGAGGTCGCCTCCAAGACCTCGGACGTCGCCGGTGACGGCACGACCACGGCCACGGTGCTGGCCCAGGCCATCTACCGCGAGGGCATCAAGAACGTCACCGCCGGCGCCAACCCCATGGAGCTCAAGCAGGGCATCGACGGCGCCGTCAAGGCCGCCCTCAAGACCGTCGAGTCCATCTCCCTGCCCGTGGAGGGCGACGCCATCGCCCACGTGGCGACCATCTCCGCCAACTCCGACGCCGAGATCGGCCAGATCATCAAGGAGGCAATGGAGAAGGTCGGCAAGGACGGCGTGATCACCGTCGAGGAGGCCAAGGGGCTCGAGACCACCCTCGAGGTCGTCGAGGGCATGCAGTTCGACCGTGGCTACCTCTCCCCCTACTTCGTCACCGACGCCGAGCGGATGGAGACCGTCCTGGAGAACGCCAAGATCCTGATCTTCGAGAAGAAGATCTCCTCCATGAAGGATCTCCTGCCCGTCCTGGAGAAGGTGGCCCAGCAGGGCAAGCCCCTCCTGATCATCGCCGAGGACGTCGAGGGCGAGGCCCTGGCCACCCTAGTGGTCAACAAGCTGCGCGGCACCCTCA
>CAZXNA010000122.1:0-10286 GCA_964641295.1 uncultured Thermoanaerobaculia bacterium | reverse complement strand
GTAGCGACTGACGTGACCGGGTGGGTCGGGACGAGCAGTAGGTGGGGCATGAAGGACGACCGGTAGCAGGCATGGCCGTGCTGGCGGTCGGGTTCGCGGCGGTCTGGGTGCTCTGGAACCGGGTCCGCCGGGCCGGCAACCGTATCGTCAGTGAGGCGGAGAAGGAAGCACGCCGCATCATCGCCCAGGCGGAGGTCGAGGCCCAGCGGCTCCTCAAGGACGCCGACGTCCAGGCCCGGGAACGGCTCCTGGCCGCCCGGACCGAATTCGAACGGGAAACGCGCGAACACCGGATCGAGCTGGCAGGTATTGAAAAACGGCTGGACCATCGCGAGATGCAGCTCGAGGAGCGGGCCCTCAGCCTCGGTGAGCGGGAGCGCAAGGTCGAAGAGCTGGAAGAGACGCTCAAGGATCGGGAGCGCCTCCTCGCCCAACAGGAGGACCAGCTGACGGCGGCGGTGGCCGAGCAGCGGATGCGCCTGGAACAGATCGCCGGACTGACGTCGGAGCAGGCACGCACCGAGTTGATGCACAGCATGGAGAACGAGGCCCGCATGGAGGCTGCCGGCCGCATCAAGCGAATCGAGGAGGAGGCGGTGGAGAAGGCCAAGGACAAGGCCCGCCGCATCATCTCCATGGCCATTCAGCGCATCGCCTCCGAGCACGTGATCGAGAGCACCGTCTCCGTCGTGGACCTGCCCTCGGACGACATGAAGGGCCGCATCATCGGCCGAGAGGGCCGCAACATCCGGGCCTTCGAGCAGGCGACGGGCGTCGACCTGATCGTCGACGACACGCCCGAGGCCGTCATCCTCTCCTGCTTCGAGACCGTCCGGCGCGAGATCGCCCGTCTGGCCCTGGAACGGCTGGTTCAGGACGGCCGGATCCATCCGGCCCGGATCGAGGAGATCGTCGCCAAGGTCCAGGCCGAGATGGACGAGAAGCTGTTCGCCGATGGCGAGGCCGCCGCCCTGGAAATGGGCATCCCCGATCTTCACCCCGAGCTGCTCAAGCTGATCGGCCGGCTCCAGTTCCGCTCCTCCTACGGGCAGAACGCCCTGCGGCACTCCATGGAGGTTGCCTGGCTGGCCAGTCACATGGCGGCCGAGCTGGGCGCCGATGCCCAGGTGGCCAAGCGGGCCGGTCTGCTCCACGACATCGGCAAGGCCGTCGACCGGGAGATGGAGGGCACCCACCTGGAGCTGGGCCGCGAGCTGCTCAAGCGCTACGGCGAGAGTGAGGCGGTCATCCACGCCATGGAGTGCCACCACGGCGACTACGATCCCCAGAGCGTCGAGGCCGTGCTGATCACAGCGGCCGACGCCCTGTCGGCGGCCCGTCCCGGCGCCCGCCGCGAGATCCTCGAGAACTACATCAAGCGCCTGGAGCGGTTGGAGAACCTGGCCAGCGATTTCAAGGGCGTGGAGAAGGCCTACGCCATCCAGGCGGGCCGCGAGCTCCGTATCATCGTCGAGTCCGCCAAGGTCAGCGACGAGGAGGCCCTGTGGCTGGCGCGCGACGTGGCAAAGAAGGTCGAGGCCGAGCTGACCTACCCCGGCCAGATCAAGGTGACGGTCATCCGTGAGACCCGGGCCGTGGAGTACGCCCGTTGATCCGATTGCTGTTCATCGGTGATGTCATGGGGTCCGCGGGACGGCGGGCCCTCCGGGAGCACCTGGAGCGGATCATCGACCGCGAGCGTGTCGACCTGGTCGCCGTCAACGTGGAGAACGCCGCCGGGGGGTTCGGCATCACCGCCGGTGTACTGACCGAGATGGAGACGCTGCCCGTGGACGTCTGGACCACGGGCAACCACGTCTGGGACAAGAAGGAGGGCATTCCCCTGCTGGACGCCCACCCCTCCCTGATCCGTCCTGCCAACTACCCCGAGGGCAACCCCGGAAAGGGCTGGTGTGTCGCCGAGACGGCCGGGGGGACGCCCGTCGCCGTTATCAACCTCCAGGGGCAGTCCATGATGCCGCCCATCGACAACCCTTTTCGTGTGGCCGACCGCGTCCTCGAGAAAATCGCCACCGCCCACCCTTCGCTCAAGGTCATCCTCGTGGACATGCACGCCGAGGCCACCTCCGAGAAGCAGGCCATGGGGTGGTACCTGGACGGGCGCGTCAGCGCCGTCCTGGGCACCCACACCCACGTCCCGACGGCCGACGAACGGATCCTCCCCGGCGGAACGGCCTTCCAGACCGACGTGGGAATGACCGGGCCCTACGAGTCCATCATCGGCATGAAGCCCGCCAAGGTGCTGGAGCGCTTCCTCTACAACACTCCCCGCCCCTTCGAACCCGCCAAGCGCGACATCCAGATGCGCGGCGCCCTCGTGGAGGTCGACGAGAGCACTGGAAGGGCCCTCACCATCAAGCGGATTCGCGAGGACGGTCCCTGATTGGATGATTCATGGGTCTTTTGCTGCGGGGCAGGAGACGCCGTGCCTGGCAGGATGTTCCCGACTCCCTTACTCCACGGGCGGCAGGCACGCCTGCGCCGGGAATCGTGCGGGCGCGTAGCCAGTCACAGGGTCTGCCGGCCTTCGCGATGAACACCCAGAAACAGTTCGGGCCCGGCGACGGCGGTCAGACGCCAGACCCGGAGCTCGCGAGCCGTCCGTCCCGGACGACCACCTCCCCGGCCTTGACCACGTGGCGGACGGGGTTGATGCCGTAGTGGTAGACCAGGTGGTGGTGGGTGGGCTCGTTGAGGACAAGGATGTCCGCTCGCTTGCCCTCCTCGAGGCTGCCCAGTTCCGCGGCGCGCCCCAGGGCGGCGGCGGAGTTGAGGGTGGCCGCCGTCAGGGCCTCCTCGACGGTCAGGCCCATGCCCAGGGTCGCCAGGGCCAGGATCTGCGGCATGGACTCGGTGGGGGAGGAGCCGGGATTGCAGTCCGTGGCCAGGGTCACGGCGCAGCCGGCCTCCACCATGCGCCGGGCCGGCGCATAGTCCGAGCGCAGGAAGAAGCTCGTGCCCGGCAGCAGCACGGCAACCGTGTCGGAACCGGCCAGGGCGGCCATGCCGGCCTCGGTGACGCACATGAGGTGGTCCGCCGACAGGGCCCCCAGCTCCACGGCCAGCTCGGCGCCACCCAGGGGCGTCAGCTCGTCGGCGTGGAGGTGGATCTTCCAGCCGTAACGTGGGGCGTCGGCCAGGATGCGCCGGGTCTGGTCCAGGTCGAAGACGCCCTCCTCGCAGAAGACGTCCACGGCCTCGGCGAGCCCGGCACGCGCCACCTCGGGGTGGATCAGCTCGACGATCTCCCGGACCCAGGCGTCGGGGTTTTCCCGGTGCTCCGGCGGAATCTCGTGGGCCGCCAGGCAGGTGGGGATCAGGTCCACCGGATGACGGTCGTTGGCCGCGGCGATGACTTCCAACATGCGGATCTCGGTGTCCAGGTCCAGGCCGTACCCGGACTTGGACTCCAGGGTCGTCGTCCCATGGAGCAGGAAGGTGTCCAGGCGGCGCAGGGTTCCATCGAGTAGCTCCGCAGCCGAGGCGGCCCGCGTGGCGCGGACCGTCGAGTTGATGCCGCCGCCGGCCCGGGCGATCTCCATGTAGCTCTCGCCGGCCAGCCGCCGGTTGAACTCGTCCTCGCGGGAGCCCGCCCAGACGGGGTGAGAGTGGGGATCGACAAAGCCCGGGATGACGCAGCCCCCGCCGGCGTCGAGAACCGTCTCCGGCTCCGGGAAACGGCGGTCGTGTTCCTCCTCGCTCCCGACGAAAACGATTCGCCCCTCCTCGCACCGGAGGACGGCGCCGGCCTCGACCCGGAGACGTCCGAGATCGGCGCCCCGCCGGGCGGAACTTCCGAGCGGCGTGACGATCCGGCTGGCTCCCCGGATCAGGAGGGAAGAGCCCATCTCCTCAGCCCTCGTTGGCCGTGTCCTTGCGCCGGGTCAGCAGGGCCAGCCGTCCCGTGGGCGGCTCCTCGCGCTCCAGCTGCTGGTCGTCCCGCACGAGCCCCTGGATCAGCTCCACCAGGCGCATGAGCTCGGCCCGGACCTCCCGCCGACGGGAACGCAGGCCGGCGATGACCGTCTCGATGGTCGCCGCCCGCTGGTTGGCCTCCTCCACCAGGCGCGCCCCCAGGGCCTGGGCCTCCTCGACGATGCGCTGGCCCTCCTCCCGTGCCCGCTCCAGGGTTTCGTCGGCCGAGCGCTGGGCCGCCACCAGGGCCTCCTGGAGCGCCTTCTCCCGCTCGCGGAAGGTGGCCAGCTCCTGCTCCAGGTGGTGAATGGACTGCTTGAGCTCCCCACGGTCCCGGGCCAGGCCCTCGACGGTCGTGGCCACCTGGGACAGGAACTCGTGCACCTGCTGGGGATCGTAGCCGTGGAGGCGCTTCGAAAACGAGGCGCCCAGAATGTCCATCGGTGTCAGCTCGGCCATGGCTCACCTCCAGGGAATTCCCATTATGACACGATTTGGCTTGGGATTGAACCTCATCGTGAGTCTCCCCGTACCATCATGACGCCGGAACAGGGCTGCCGCTGTGAGCCACGGCACACCGCCGAGCCGGTGGCAGGGGGGGCCTACTCCTCGCCCTTCGTCACACCGATCCCCAGCTCGGCAAGCTGGGCGGGGTCGACGCCCGAGGGGGCCTCGGTCAGGAGGCACGACGCCGAGGTCGTCTTGGGGAAGGCGATGACGTCGCGAATGGAATCCCGGCCGGCCATCAGCATGATCATGCGGTCCAGGCCCAGGGCGATGCCCCCGTGGGGCGGAACGCCGTAGCGGAAGGCCTCCAGGAGGAAGCCAAAGCGGGCCCGGGCCTCTTCCTCGCCGATGCCCAGTGCTGCGAACATGCGCCGCTGAACGGCGGGATCGTGGATCCGGATGGAGCCGCCGCCCAGCTCGACGCCGTCCATGACCACGTCGTAGGCGCGGGCCCGGACGGCCCCGGGGTTGCTCTCCAGCTTCTCCACGTCCTCCGGCCGGGGCGAGGTGAATGGGTGGTGCATGGCGTAGAACCGCCCGTCCTCTTCGCTCCACTCGAGGAGCGGGAAGTCCGTCACCCAGAGGAAGTCGTGGCGTCCTTCGGGGATCAGGTCGTGGACCTGTGCCAGGTGCAGGCGCAGGGCCCCCAGGGCGGCGAGGACGACCTTGCCGGGGCCGCCAATCATCAGGAGGATGTCCCCCTCGCCGGCGCCGGCCGCGTCGAGGAAACGCCCGCAGCCTTCCTCCCCAAGGGCCTTCTTGGCCGGCGAGGCGACCCCCTCGGCGGTTCGCTTGATCCACAGGACCCCTGCGGCGCCGTGGGGCTTGACGATCTCGCCCAGGCCATCGAGCTGCTTGCGCGAAAGGGTGGCGCCGCCGGGCAGCACAAGCCCCTTGACGCGGCCCTCGGCGGCGGCGGTCTCCAGCACGCGGAAACCGCAGCCCTCGCAGAGGGGCCCCAGCTCCACGAGCTCCAGACCGAAGCGCGTGTCGGGCCGGTCCGAGCCGAAGCGCTCCATGGCCTCGTCGTAGCCCAGCCGGGGGAAACGTTCCGGAGGCTCGATGCCCACCAGGGGAAAGACCCGGTGGAAGAGACCCTCGATCAGGGTGTAGATGTCCTCCTCGACGACGAAGGAGGCCTCCACGTCGATCTGCGTGAACTCGGGCTGCCGGTCGGCGCGCAGGTCCTCGTCCCGGAAGCAGCGGGCGATCTGGACGTAGCGGCCGATGCCGGCCACCTGCAGGAGTTGCTTGAAGAGCTGGGGTGACTGGGGCAGGGCGTAGAAGGCCCCCTTGTGGATCCGCGAGGGGACGAGAAAGTCCCGGGCGCCCTCGGGGGTGGAGCGCGTCAGGATCGGCGTCTCAACCTCGACAAACTCCATCTCATCGAAGTAACGGCGGGCCTCGGCCACCACCCGGTGCCGCAGCATGAGGTTCTGGAGCATGACGGGGCGCCGCAGGTCCAGGGGCCGGTGGGTCAGCCGGAGCTCCTCCGAGGCGTTGGTGTCGTCCTCGATGGAGAACGGTGGCGTCTCGGCCCTGGCAAGCACCTCCAGCCCGGTGACACGCACCTCGATCTCCCCCGTGGGCAGATCGGGGTTGGCCTGGCCTTCGGCCCGGGGCCGCACGGTGCCGCGCACCAGCAGGACGTCCTGCTGGGAGAGCCCCTCACCGGCCGCCAGCACCTCCGACTCGAAGACCAGCTGGACGATCCCCGAGCGGTCCCTGAGGTCGGCGAAGACCAGTCCGCCCAGGTCCCGCCGCCGCCGGACCCAGCCCACCAGCTCCACCTCCCGGTCCACGTCCCCGATTCTCAAGCTCCCACACCACGGCCGTTCCCACGCCGATGTCGTCATGCTCGCCTCCGAAACCCCATCAGACGGGGCACAGGGAGAGTAAAGGGAATGTCCGTGGGAGTAAAGCGGGGGGCTGGCGGGGATGGAGTCGTGGAAAGCCCCCTCGGCCACAGGGAGGCGGTTTCTTGCGGGTATCCTCAGCCCGCGATGAAGGGGGCGCCGGAGTTGGGAGGAGGTACCAACGATCCTGCGCCGCCGGCCGATACCCCGCGCTACGAGGTCAGGAGTTCGACGAGCCGGTCCAGCGGGACGCGCTCCTGTTCGCCGCGGTCCATGTGGCGGAGGGTGGCCTCGTTGGCGGCCAGCTCGTCCTCGCCGAGGATGACGACGGCACGGGCGTCGAGCTTGGTGGCCCACTTGAGGCCGGCGCGGAGGGAGCGCCCCGTCACCTCGACCTCGGCGCGGATGCCGGCCAGGGCCAGGTCGCGGGCCAGGCCCAGGGCGACGGTGGCCGAGCCTTCGGCTGCGGGCAGGAGGACCACGGGCCGCACGCCAAGGAAGCGTTTGCGGGTGGTCTCGGGAAGCACCTCGATCAGCCGGTCCTCGCCGATGGCGAAGCCGATACCCGGCACCTGGGGCCCGCCGAGGTCGGCGATCAGCCGGTCGTACCGCCCGCCGCCGCAGATGACCGTGTTCTCGCCGAGCTCGGGCGAGATGACCTCGAAGACCGTCCGCAGGTAGTAGTCAAGACCCCGGACCAGCCGGGGCGCCCGCCGCACCGTGATGCCCAGGGCGGCCAGGCCCTCCTCCACCGCGTCGACGTGGGCGCGGGACTCGGCCGAGGCCGCCTCGGCCACCGGCGTCGTGTTTTCGACGATCTTCCGGCACGTCGGGACCTTGCAGTCGAGGATCCGGAGGGGGTTCTCGTCCCACCGGCGCTGGCAATCGCCGCAGAGCCTCTCCCGGTGCGGGCCCAGCTCCTCCTTGAGCAGGTCGATGTAGCGCTCCCGGTCCTCGGGATCGCCCAGGTTGTTGAGGACGATGACCAGGTCGTCGAAGCCCAGGGCCGCCAGGAAGCTATGGAGCGCCAGGATGACCTCCGTGTCGGCCTCGGGCGTCGCCGAGCCCAGGAGCTCGATACCGATCTGGGAGAACTGCCGGTAGCGTCCCCGCTGCATCTTCTCGTAGCGGAACATGGGCCCCATGTAGGCCAGCCGGAGGGGCTGGGGCCGCTGCCCCAGGCCGTCCTCGATGAAGGCGCGGGCCACGCCGGCGGTCCCCTCGGGACGGAGGGTCAGCGAACGGCCCTTGCGGTCGGTGAAGGTGTACATCTCCTTTGAGACGATGTCCGTGCCCTCCCCGACGGAGCGGACGAAGAGCTCCGTCGGTTCCAGGACGGGCAGGCGGATCTCGTCGTAGCCGAAGCCCGAGAAGATCCGCAAGGCTTCGGCCTCGACCCCGGCCCAGAGACGGGAGTCGGGGGGCAGAATGTCTCGGGTTCCCTTGACCTTGCGGATCATCGTTCCTCCTCGGCAAGCTCCAGGGGCTCGGCCGGCTGCGCGGCCCCCGCCAGGTAGCGGCCCTTGTACTCCAAGTAGTGGCGGGCCGTGGCCGCAATGCGGTCGTACTCCTCGTCGCTGACCGGCCGCTTGATGACGGCCGGCACGCCGGCCACCAGGCTCCGGGGCGGCGCGACGAAACCCTCCCGGACCACCGCGCCGGCGGCGACGATGGAGCCCTCGCCGATCTCGGCGCCGTTCAGGACGATGGCACCCATGCCGATGAGGCACCGTGGCCCGATGGTGCACCCGTGGAGGACGGCTCCGTGCCCCACGCTGACCTCCTCGCCGAGCACCGTCGGCCACTGGCCGTTCTCCACGTGGACGATGACCCCGTCCTGGAGGTTGGAACGGGCCCCGATCCGGACCCAGTGGATGTCGCCCCGAACCACGACGTTGTACCAGAGGGAGACGTCGTCCTCGAGGGTGACGTCCCCCAACACGAGGGCCGACTCGGCCCCGAAAACCCGCCGTCCGAAACGCGGCGTCCTGCCGTCGATGGATCGAATTTGCATCTTCGTTCCCTCCCCACGGAACGGGCTGAACGCTACCACAGGCCCTATCTTCCAGCAAGCCAGGGAGATGGATCGGAATCACCTGTCCGGCGGCCCGGAACACCCACTTCGGCTTCGGGAAAGGCCCACGATTACACGCCTTGTGGAACTCGGCGCCGGATTCTCTTTTTGCAACGCACGATCCATCAGTGACTTAGCTGTAAGAGTTGTGATATCAAGTGGTTACGAGATTTCCACAGCTCCCCTGCGGGGATCGGCAAGTGTATTCTTTACACGACCTTAACGAGTTTTTGACAGCCTTTTCCACAGGGTTTTCCACACACTGGGATTGGGTATTGGGACGGGGGATTGGAGCCCTTTCCCGGGCGTTTGCGGACGGCATTTCCGGGTCGGCGCCCACCCCTCCCGCAACGGTCTGCCGGCGGGCCGCAAGCCCCTGTCGATTGCGTCGAAGAGCTCCGCCGGAAGATCGCTTCGCGGGCCGTGCTTCCAGAGCACTGTCACTCCGGACAGTCCGGGAGAGATCAACTCCAGGCGGCCGGTCCGATCCGGAGGACCCGGGGCTCGGCGCCGCAGAGATCGACCAGCGTGCTCGGGCTCCCCCCAGCCGTCCGTCCACCGTCGAGCACCAGGTCCGGCTCGCCCGCCAGATCCGCCACGGCGTCCAGAGGTTGGGTGTGGGGCGGGCTTCCCGATCGGTTGGCCGAGGTTCCCGTCAACGGGCCCACGCGGTAGAGCAGGGCCCGCAGGATGGCGTTGCCGGGGATCCGGACGGCCAGTCTTCCCGAGGGCGCCGCGGCCAGGGGCCTCCTTGAGGGCAGGATGACCGTCAACGGGCCGGGCCAGGTTCGCGACAGGCGCACGCGCCACCGGGTTGGGACTTCCACCAGCTCCTCCACCTGCCGCCAGTCCGCGCAGAGCACGAGGAGGGGCCGTCCCGTGGGCCGGTCCTTGAGCCGGAAGATCTTCTCGACGCCGTGCCGCGAGTCCGGGCCGGCACCCAGGCCGTAGAAGCTCTCGGTGGGCAGGAGCACGACCCCGCCGGCCTCGATCACGCGGGTCACGGGACCGGCGACGCGCCGCACATCCCGGCCCTCCTGAAAGGGCTCGATCCTCATTGGCCCCCCAGCAGGGCGCGGGCGTGCTCCAGGGCCGAAGGGCCGATCTCCTCGCCGGCCACCATGCGCGCAATCTCCTCGACCCGTTCCTCTCCGGCCAGGGGCCGGACCCGCGTGACGGTCCTGCCATCCTCCGGTACCTTCTCCACCAGGAGCTGGGCGGCGGCCCGGGCGGCCACCTGGGGCAGGTGGGTTACCACGACGATCTGGTCCTCCCGTGCCAGCTCCTCCAGGACGGCCCCCAGGGCCGAGGCCGTCCCGCCTCCCAGTCCGGCGTCCACCTCGTCGAAGAGGAGGGTCAGGTTGCCGCCGCTGCGCCGGCCCCGGAGGGCCGTCCGCAGGGCCAGGTGAACCCGCGAGAGCTCGCCCCCCGAGGCGATCCGTCCCAGGGGCCGCAACTCCTCGCCGGGGTTGGCCGCGATGAGGAGCTCGCACTCCTCCACACCCTCGGGCCCGAAGCGCACGGGAACCCCGTCGCGGACCAGGGGGCTCGACGGCTCGGGGACCGGGGCCCACCGGAGCTCGAGCCGGGTCCCGGCCATGGCCAGGCGCTCCAGGATGCCGGCGACGGCCTCCACCAGCTTCGTACCGGCCTCCCTCCGGGAGGCGTCGAGCCGTGCCGCTGCAGCGTCGTAGTCCGCGAGGGCCGCCTCGGCCTCCCGCCGTGCGGTCTCCAGGTGATCCTCGATCTCCAGGAGCTCCCCCCGTTCGGCGAGCAGGGCTTCGCGGTGCTCGAGCACTGTCTCGAGGGGCGAGCCGTACTTGAGCATCAGCTGGTCCAGGCGGTGCAGCCGGCTTTCCAGGGCGTCCAGATCAGCGGGGCCCTCGCCGGGCTCCACCCTGACGCCCTGGACC
>CAZXNA010000121.1:0-10317 GCA_964641295.1 uncultured Thermoanaerobaculia bacterium | reverse complement strand
AGGACCGGACGGTCGCCACCGGTCGGCTGCTCCTGAAGGGCGCCACCGTCCGCCTCCTGGGCGAGCAGGATATCGAGGTCCCCCGGAAGACGGTTCTCTCCATCACGGCGGGCGAGCCCAAGGAGCGTAACTACTGGTCGGGCAAGCTCAGCGCCGGCTTCAACAGGAGGACCGGGAACACCGATCAGACGGAGACCAGCGGCCAGATCAACTTCCTGCGCCGCACCCCCAAGAACCGCCTCATGCTCAACTACCTCGGCAACTTCACCCAGACGGACGGTACGACGACCTCCGACAACCAACAGGCCGTCGTGGACTGGAACTGGTTCATCAGCCATCGGTTCTACCTAACGCCGGTCAACGTCGAGTACTACCGGGATCCCTTCCAGAACATCTCGGCCAAGTGGACCCTCGGCGCCGGGGCGGGCTACCAGATCCTCGACACCTCGAAGGTCGGCTGGAGCGTCGATTTCGGCCTTGCCTACCAGCGCACCAGGTTCAACACCGTCATGCCCACCGAGTCGGAGACGGCCAACACGCCCACCCTCCGGATCGGCACCCACTACGACAACGAGCTGACCCGTTGGCTGGACCTTTTCGTCGACCTCCGGCTGTTCGTCGTGAACAAGGACGCCGGTACCTACACACACCGATTTCAGACGGGGTTGGATATCGACCTGGTCGGGGACCTCGACCTCAACTTCTCCTGGATCTGGGACCACATCGAGGATCCTCGTCCCAACGCAGGGGGTGTCACACCCAGGAACGACGACTTCCGGACGATCTTCGGCATCGGGTACACGTTCTGACGGCGTTCCAGGAGAACCAACTCCAGAGGAAAGAAGACTTGACCGGTACTGACCCTCTCCTCTTCGCCCCTCGGCGTCCCCCGAGGTCGAACCCCCTCCCTTCGCGGTCAAGACCGGAGGATCAACCGAGGATGGAGTAGCCGCCGTCGACGACGAGAGTCTGGCCGTGGATCATGGAGGCGTACTCGGTGCAGAGGAAGACGACGACGTTGGCCACGTCCTGTGGGTCGAGGAGCCGGCCGGCCGGGGTGCGGCGGCGAGCGGCGTCGAGGATCTCGTCGCGGTTCGGGAAATGGGTCAGGGCGTCCGTGTCGACCGTACCGGCCGAGACGGCGTTGACCCGCACGCCGCGCGGCGCCAGCTCCAGGGCCAAGTGCCGCACCATGGATTCCAGCGCCGCCTTGGAGGCGCCGACGGCCGTGTAGTTGGGAATCGCTCGGATCGCCCCCAGGGAGGAGACGGCGATGACCGTCTGACCCTCGTCGGGGGGCAGTTTGATCAACTCCTGGACGAGGGGGAGAAGCGCCGCCGCGTTGATGTCCATTGTCCAGTGGAAGTGGTGGAGACTGAGGTCGGTGGCCGGCCGCAGCACTCCCGAGGCGGCGTTGGAGACGAGGATGTCCAGCCCGCCCCATGCTTCGCCGATGGTGGAGAACATGCGGGCAACGTGCTCTGGTTTGGCCACGTTCCCCTTGAGCACCAAGGACTTGGCGCCGCGAGCTTCGATTTCCTGCGCCGTCTCCTCGGCCCGCTCCCGGTGCCGGAGGTAGTTGATGGCCACGTCGACCTTGAAATCGGCGAGGGAGAGGGCGATGGCCCGGCCGATGCCCCTGGAAGAGCCCGTCACCAGCGCTCGCTTGCCACGCAGTCGAAGATCCATGGACACCTCCCGACCCCACAAGTCTACGCGGTTGTGCGCCAGCGCACAAAATTGACACTTGACAGGCGCTTGCGCAGCCCCTGATAATGCAGTGACCGCAATGCAAAGGAGGCTCCCATGAACAAGACTGAGATGGCGGTGAAGTTGGCGAAAAAGGCGGGCCTGAGTCAGGGCAAGGCTGCCGAGGTTCTCGATGTGATCTTCTCGGCGCAACCCGGCAAGGGCATCATTGCCACCGAGCTGGACGCGGGCCGCAAGGTGACCGTTCCCGGCTTTGGCACTTTCGCCACCCGGCAGCGTGCCGCCCGCACGGGCCGCAACCCGGCCACCGGCGAAACCATCACGATCCCGAAGAAGCACTACGTCTATTTCAAGCCCGGTAAGACGCTCCGCGAGCGCGTCGAGAAGTAGGCGTCAGACCGCTCTGCGGCGGCTCGTCGCAGACCGCACTGCCTCAGGGACCGATGGGGGCGTGCGGTAATGAGTAATCAACGGGGCTTCAGCCCCGTTTTTTCGTGGAACGAAGGGGTCCGGAACTCAGATCGAGCGGATCTTGGCGCGGAGGAGATAGGTCTCGAAGGCCAGGCCGGCCTTGGCCGTCAGTCGCCGTAGCTGGGGAACGGGAACCGCGCGGAGCCCGTCATCGAAGTTGTCCCCCCAGAGGAAGCAGACGACCCGGCCCTTGAGCTGGATCGGAAAGACCGTGCAGCCCCCCGTTGGCTCGCCCCCCAGGCCGAGAGCCAACTCGATGTTCCGCGGCATGGAGGCCAGAGGTCCCAGCCAGAAGGCCGTACCGTGGAGCAGGGGCTGGAACACGGAGGGCTCGCTGATCGGGATGGCGACGGCCCGGAGCGTTTCCTCCTCGACCCCCCGGCCCTCGCCGCGCCAGCCGACGACGGTATCGCGCCGGAGGATGAACAGGGCGCGCCGCTGGAAGTGGGGCCGGCAGAAGGCCAGCAGCACATCGGCGATGTCGTCCCGCATCTCCGCCCTCCCCAGGGCGATGGCCGCGGCGCCCAGGCGCTCCTCCGGATCGAGCCCGGGATCGTCCATGGCCGGGCCGGGAGGCCCGCCGGTGAAGTCCCGGACTTGGGTAGTGAGGTGGGCAGAGGGGGGGTCCGCCGGGGCGCCTCCGGTTTCCCCCCCATCTCCGGGGTCGGCGAGGCGGGCCAGACCCGGGAACTCCCCCAGCTCCTCGCTGGAAAGCTCCAGGGCTTCCGGCGGATCCGCGGGACCTCCGGCCGGCGGTCCGGTGCGCTCGATGGACCGGCCCCTCTCCCGATGCTTCTGCGGAGGGGGTGTCGGCCGCCGGAGAGGGCGGGTTGAAAGATCGCCGGATGTCTTCGGCGCCGTGGAGGCCCCGTCGAGCCACCGCTCGATCATGGGGGGAATGGCGACGCCGTAGGCCGCCGCCAGAGCCTGGTAGATCCGCGCCTCCAGGGCCGCGTGGCTGCGGATGCCGCAACCGGTGAGGAGGCGGAGCTCGTCCTCCACGAGGAGGTCCGTCGGGTCCAGGGCGGCAACGGAGAGGGTCTTTCCCTCGAGCTGGAAGGGCACCACATGAAAGTGCTCGGCCACACGGGCCGGCACGAGACCCAGGACCCGCGGCGGGATGTGCACGAGAACGCTCCGGCTGGCTGTTCGGGATTTGAACGCCTTGCCGACGGCCTTCAGGAGGGCCTCCTCTGGAACCCAGTTCCTGAGCAGGCACAGGGTGTCCAGCCGGTGGCCAGAGAGCTGGGACTCCTCCACGGCGTCACGCGCCCGTTCGGGGGACATCAACCCCTCCTCCACGAGGACGGCGGCCAGCTCGCGGTCCTTCATGGACCGATCATTCCCGCGGGCAAGGCCCGCACGCTCGGATGAGGCCGCCGGGGCACCAGCGCCGGCGGGCCTGCCGCACCCCAGTCGAAGAACCAGTCCGTGTAGGCACCCCACACGCCGGTGCGCAGGTAATAGGTGACGTTGCTCCGTCCGTTGACCGTGTGGACGAAGGAGTCGATACCGGCGGTCCGGAGGCGCGCCACGAGGGTGGGGTTGTACCGGCTCTGACTCATGGTGATGATGGGGACGTTGCGTGAGGTCGCCACCGTGAGGACCTCATCGTCGCTGATCCGCGTACGGTAGAGCGTAAAGATCACTGTGGCGAACTGTTCGTGGAATTCCTCGAGCCAGGCGACCTCGATCCACTGATCCGGGGTGTAGAACCGGGGCACGATCCTGTGCAGGAGGGCCGGATCGATGGACTCGGCCACCTGAACGATCTTCTCCAGGGACGAGGCGAAATCGTTCTTCGTGTCGGTGATGATGTAGACATCGGGCTGCTGGGCGACAGCGCGAAGGAGGGTTTCCAGGTCCATCAGCGTGTACAGGCCGTCGTAACGGTGCTGGAGGAAGTCTGCCGTACTGACCTGAGAAACGGGCCGGTCCAGGCCCACATGCTGCTCGTGTCCCGTGTGGAAGCACACGAGGTCCCCGTCCGCCGTGAAGGAAAGATCGACCTCGAAATAACGGGCCCCCGCCGCCAGGTTCCGCTCGAACGCCTCCCGGGAGTTGGTGTAGGTGTGTCCGTCGATGCCTCCGAGGGCGTGGGCGATCAGGGCGCCTGGAGGAAACCGGAAATGATGATCCGGGAGAGCCGTCGGCGGGGTGATCAGGCCGGGGAGAACCCCGGCCCGGAGGCCGGCGCCACCGAGGATCAGGAGCGCCAGGAAGACTGGAGGAAGAGACACGAGCCGTCGCACCGGTCCATTCTACCCCGTGTGGCATGCCCACCGGCGCCTCTCGAACCGGAGTTGCCGGAAACGTCCCGCCGGAAAGGTCGGGGGCCGCGGTTGGACCGCGGCCCCCGTGGCACAAGACGGTGAAGGGAGGTTGTCCCCGTGGCCCGTCGTTACTGGGGCTCCTCGGCGTGCCGGGGTTCGAGGATCAACTTCCCGTCCTCGGCCTCGAGGAGAATGGTGTCGCCCTCGACGACCTCCCCGGCCAGCACCATGGTGGACAGGGGGTCCTGGACCAGGCGCTGGATGGTCCTCTTGAGCGGCCGGGCGCCGAAATCCGGGTCGAAGCCCTCCCGGGCCAGCAGCTCAAGGGCTGCATCGGAGGCCTCCAGGCGGATCCGCCGTGGCGCCAGGAGCTCGTTGAGCCGGTCCAGCTGGATCCTCGTGATGGCCTTCATGTGCTCGGACCCCAGGCGGTGGAAGATCAGCACCTCGTCGATGCGGTTGAGGAACTCCGGCCGGAAGTGCCGCTTGAGCTCGGCCTCGACCCGTGCCTTCATCTCCTCCCGCTGGGCCTCGCCCAGCTCCTGGATCACATGGGAGGCGATGTTGGAGGTCATGATGACGACCGTGTTGCGGAAGTCGACCGTCCGGCCCTTGCTGTCCGTCAGCCTGCCGTCGTCCAGGATCTGGAGGAGGATGTTGAAGACGTCGGGATGGGCCTTCTCCACCTCGTCCAGGAGGATGACGGAGTAGGGCCGGCGCCGGACGGCCTCCGTCAGCTGACCGCCCTCGTCATGGCCGACGTAACCGGGAGGGGCCCCGATCATGCGGGCCACCGAGTGCTTCTCCATGTACTCGGACATGTCGAGCCGGATCATGGCCTTCTCGTCATCGAAGAGGAACTCCGCGAGGGCCCGCGCCAGCTCGGTCTTGCCCACGCCCGTCGGCCCGAGGAAGAGGAAAGAGCCGATGGGCCGGTTGGGATCCTTGAGGCCGGCCCGCGCCCGGCGCACGGCGGCGGCCACTGCGGCGATGGCGTCGTCCTGTCCAACGACCCGCTGCCGGAGCCGGTCGTCCATGGTCAGGAGCTTGGCCTTCTCGCCCTCCAGGAGCTTCGAGACCGGGATTCCCGTCCAGCGGGAGACCACCCGGGCAATGTCCTCCTCGGTCACCTCCTCGGAGAGCATGGAGCCGTGCTCCCGGTGATGGCGGGCCAGCTCGTCGGTGGTCGCCTCGAGCTGCTGGTTGAGCTCCACGAGACGGCCGTAGCGAAGCTGGGCGGCTTTCTCGAGCTCCCCGTCGCGTTCGGCACGCTCGGCAGCCTCGCGGGTCTCGTCGATCTGCCGCTTGAGCTCCCGGATCTTCCCGATCAGCTCCTTCTCCTGCTGCCACTGGGCCTTCATGGCCGAAACCTTCTCCTGGATCTCGGCCAGCTCCTCCTCGATGGCCTGCCGCCGCTCCTTGGAGGCCGTGTCGTCCTCGTTGGCCAGGGCGTGGCGCTCGATCTCCAGCTGCACGGCCCGCCGCTCGAGCACGTCGATCTCCGTCGGCAGGGAGTCGATCTCGATCCGCAGACGGGAGGCCGCCTCGTCGATCAGATCGATGGCCTTGTCCGGCAGGTGGCGGTCCGTGATGTAGCGGTGGGAGAGCGTAGCCGCCGCGACGATGGCGGCGTCCGTGATCCGCACACCGTGGTGCACCTCATACTTCTCCTTGAGGCCCCGCAGAATGGCGATGGTGTCCTCCACCGAGGGCTCCTCCACCATGACCGGCTGGAAGCGCCGCTCCAGGGCGGCGTCCTTTTCGATGTGCTTGCGGTACTCGGCCAGGGTGGTGGCGCCGACGCAGCGCAGCTCACCCCGGGCCAGGGCCGGCTTGAGGAGGTTGGCCGCGTCCACGGCTCCCTCGGCGGCGCCGGCGCCCACCAGGGTGTGCATCTCGTCGATGAAGAGGATGACCTCCCCCGCCGAGTCGACGACCTCCTTGAGGACGGCCTTGAGCCGGTCCTCGAACTCGCCCCGGTACTTGGCCCCGGCGATCAGGGCGCCCATGTCCAGGGCGACGATGCGCCGGTTCTTCAGCAGCTCGGGCACGTCGCCGGACGCGATCCGCTGGGCCAGCCCCTCGACGACGGCGGTCTTGCCGACGCCGGGCTCACCGATCAGCACCGGGTTGTTCTTGGTGCGCCGGGTCAGCACCTGCATGACCCGCCGGATCTCCTCGTCCCGTCCGATGACGGGGTCCAGCTTGCCAGCGCAGGCCAGCTCCGTCAGGTCCCGGCCGTAGTTCTTGAGGGCCTCGTACTTGGCTTCGGGGTTGTCGTCGGTCACACGGTGGGAACCGCGCAGCTCCTGGATGGCCTGGAGCAGCACCTCCTGGGTCAAGCCCCGCCGGGCCATCAACTGGGCGGCCGACGACGACGGCACCGAAGCGAGGGCCATCATCAGGTGCTCCACGGAAATGTACTCGTCCTGGAACTGGGGCGCCAGCTTGGTCGCCTGGTCCAGCACCTCCCGGAAGTCCCGGGAGGGGTGGGGCTCGGCGCCACCCTGGGCCGAGGGCAGGCGCTCCAGATCCTGAAGGACATCGTTGATCAGCTCCGAGGCCGGCACGCCGACCTTCTCCACGAGACGCGGCGCCAGCCCGCCCTCCTGCTGAAGTAGGGAAAGCAGCAGGTGGGAAGGGATGGTCTCCGGGTTTCCGCGCCCCGCTGCCAGCTGGAAGGCGCCCTGGATGGCCTCGGTCGCCTTGACGGTGTAGTTGCTGTTGTTACTCATGTATCTGCCTCCTTTTCCTCCGCCGCCGGGCCGGCGAGCCACAGGCGGACCCTTCAGAGAAGGGCCTGACGCTGGCGGAGGATGCAGCCGACGGCCGCACCTCCAATATGGGACTTGAGTGATTGATTGTCAAGTCTAGATTTGGCATATATGAGCATGTGTATAGCAGATATTGCCCTCCGCCCGAGAATCTCCCCGTAAGGGGAAGAGCGGCTGTAGAATGTGGCCAAGATCGATTCTCCGTCGGGTGAAGGGACAGCGGCCATGGGTGAACAGAACGTTCGATCGAAAACCGAGGTGGCCGAGCTGCGGCGTTTCCTCAAGCACCTCCTGCGCGACGTGCGGGCCATGGAGCGCATGCTGGAGGGGGGACTGATCGAGTCGGGCGTCCGCCGGATCGGTGCCGAGCAGGAGCTTTTCCTGGTGGACGATACATGGCGGCCTGCGCCCTTGGCCATGGAGGTCCTCGAGGAGCTCGGTGATCTCCACTTCACCCCGGAACTGGCATTGTTCAACCTGGAGTTCAACCTCGATCCCCTGCCCTTCGGCGGCGGCTGCCTGGGCGCCATGGAGTCCCAGCTGAACCGGCTCCTCGATCGCGCCCGGGAGGCGGCCGCGCGCTGCGGCGCCCGGCCCGTGCTGACGGGTATCCTGCCGACCCTGACCAAGTCCGACCTCTCCATGGACAACATGACGCCCAACCCGCGCTACTTCGCCCTCAACGACGCCATGACACGGTTGAGGGGTGGCGACTACGAGTTTCAGATCCATGGGATCGACGAGCTGAGCTTCCACCACGACAGCATCATGGTGGAGGCGTGCAACACCTCATTCCAGGTCCACTTCCAGGTCGATCCGGACGAGTTCGCCCCCATGTACAACGCCGCCCAGGCGGCCGCCGGACCGACCCTGGCGGCGGTTGCCAACTCGCCCATCCTTTTCGGCAAGCGCCTGTGGCAGGAAACCCGGGTCGCCCTCTTCCAGCAGTCCATCGATACCCGGCGCTCGGCCCCCCACCTGCGCGAGCAGGCGCCGCGGGTCAGCTTCGGCCGCCAGTGGGTCCGCTCGTCGGTCCTGGAGATCTTCCGGGAGGACATCGCCCGCTTCCGGGCCATCCTCTCCACGGAGCTCGACGAGAACCCCCTCCAGGTGCTGGACCAGGGGGGCACCCCCGGCCTGGCCGCCCTCCGCCTCCACAACAGCACCGTCTACAGGTGGAATCGCGTCTGCTACGGGATCGGGGAGAACGGTGCGGCCCACCTCCGCATCGAGAACCGGGCCCTGCCATCGGGCCCGACCGTCCAGGACGAGGTGGCCAACGCGGCCCTGTGGTTCGGGCTCATCAGCGGTCTCCTGGGCGAGTACGGTGACATTTCCCGGCAGATGAACTTCGAGGATGTCCACACCAACTTCTTCGCGGCGGCCCAGCACGGGATCAACTCCCAGCAGGTCTGGGTCGGTGGCAAGGTCTTTCCGGCCCGGGAGCTCCTTCTTCACGAGCTGATTCCCCTGGCGCGCCGGGGCCTGGAAGCCTCCGGGATCGATGCCGGCGATGCCGACCGCTACCTCGGCATCATCGAAGAGCGGGTCGACGCCAGCCGGCCGGGCGCCCAGTGGCTCCTGAGCTCCTTCGCCGGCATGGGGGCCAAGGGCCCCCTCGCCGAGCGGCTCTGCGCCCTGACGGCGGCGACCGTGGACCGCCAGATCAGCGGGCTTCCCGGCCACCGGTGGGAGCCGGCCCGCCTCGAGGAGGCCGGAGGCTGGAAGCACAACTTCCTCAAGGTCGAGCAGTACATGCAGACCGACTTGATCACCGTCAGCGAGGACGAACCCGTGGAGCTGGTCGCCCAGCTGATGGAGTGGAACCGGGTCCGGCATGTGCTGGTGGAGGACGAGGCCAACCGGCTGGTGGGTATCGTGACCCGCCGCGCCCTGCTCCCCCTCGTCGGCACCTACAACCCCGACGAGACGGGGGAACCCCTGGCCGTCCGGGAGATCATGCAGCCCGATCCCATCACGGTCTCCCCGGAGACGCCGACCCTGGAGGCCATCGAGACCATGCGCCACAACCGGATCAGCTGCCTGCCCGTGGTCAAGAAGGGTCACCTGGTCGGAACGGTCACCCAGGACCAGTACATGGAGATCGCCGGCCGTCTCCTGGAGGAGGCGCTCCGGCGCTGAGGTCCAGGGGTAAGATGGACCATGGACATCTCCCAGCTTCGCTCCGACGCTCGGTTCGCCCTGGATGCGGCCGTGGAGGCCGTCCGGCCCGAGACCGTCCTGCCTCGCCTGGTTGAACGGCGGCACGGCGAGCTGTCTCTGGCCGGCATGGACCTGCCGCCGGTGTGCGGCCGGCGCCTGGTGGCGGCCATCGGCAAGGCCGCGCCCGGGTTGGCCTCGGCCTGGATCGGCATCCAGCCCGACGGGGAGGAAGAGCTCTTCGTCCTGACGCCCCACGGCGTGTCCGTCCCCCCGGATGTCGAGGCGGTGGCGACCGTCCGCCGCGGCGCCCACCCATACCCGGATGCCGCCGGGGAGGCAGCGGCCCGCGAGCTGCTGGAACGGGTGGCCGGCCTCGGCGCGGACGATCTTCTGCTGGTCCTGCTGTCTGGTGGCGGTTCGGCCCTCATGGCCGCCCCGGAGCCCGGCCTGGAGCTGGCGGACATCCTCGGGACCACCGAGCTCCTCCTTCGGGCCGGCGCCCCCATCGGCGCCGTCAACACCGTCCGCCGGGAGCTGCTGGCCGCCGGAGGGGGCGGGCTGGCGCGGGCGGCCCAGCCGGCCCCCGTCCGTACGGCAGTGCTGTCCGACGTCATCGGCGATCCGCTTCCCGACATCGCCTCGGGTCCGACCGTTCCCTCGCCCACCGGTCCTGGCGACGCCCTGGAGGTTCTGCACCGCTTCGGCGTGGAGAACTCGGCACCGCGTGCGGTTCTCGGGTTCCTCGGCAAGCGGCCGGAGCGTCCTCTGGAAGGGTGGTGGGAACGCTGCAAGACGGTCATCCTGGCCAACAACCGCACTGCCGCGGCGGCCGCCGCCCGGGCCCTTCAGGAACGCGGCTGGCGAGGCATGGTGCCCGCGAGCCCCCTGCTCGGCGAGGCCTCCGCCCGCGGCCGCCAGCTGGGCGC
>CAZXNA010000120.1:0-10368 GCA_964641295.1 uncultured Thermoanaerobaculia bacterium | reverse complement strand
GGGTCGCCAGGATGCCCGTCATGACCCACTTCATGGTGATGTCCACCTGGGTTCGCGGCGTGGCGCCCGTTTCGGCATGATGGCCGCCGCCCAAGATCTCGGTCCAGGCCAGCTTGAACGCGCCGGCGATGATCCGCCACGACTTGAC
The DNA here is from genome assembly GCA_964641295.1 of uncultured Thermoanaerobaculia bacterium. Taxonomy (GTDB): domain Bacteria; phylum Acidobacteriota; class Thermoanaerobaculia; order Thermoanaerobaculales; family Sulfomarinibacteraceae; genus JAADFK01. Next base: position 10,220 of record CAZXNA010000120.1, on the reverse strand, counting down.
GACGCCGATGATTCCGGCTGCAGCGATGCCGCCGATGCCCACGTGGCGGACGTAGTCGCCGAAGATCTGCATGGGCGACATCTGGGCGATGGTCTGGCCGCTGGATGTCAGGAAGGGCTCTGGGACGTGGGCGCCGATGAAGTAGACCAGGGGGATCAGGACCCACCATGCCAGGAAGGAGCCGGCGGCGATGATGGCCGCGTAGCGTAGCCCGACGATGTAGCCCAGGCCCATGACGGCGGCGCCGATGTTGAGGCGGAACTCCAGCTTGATGGAGCTGGCCAGCCGCTCGCCCCAGCCGAAGGCCGTGGTGGAGACGACCTCCTTCCATGCGCCGATCCCCGAGACCAGGAAGTCGTAGAGGCCACCGACCAGAGCGCCGCCGAGGAGAGTTCGCGCCTGGTCTCCGCCGGCCTCGCCCGCCACAAGGATCTCCGTCGTGGCCGTCGCCTCGGGGAAGGGGAACTCCCCGTGCATCTCCGAGACGAAGTAGCGGCGGAAGGGTATCAGGAAGAGGATGCCGAGGAAGCCGCCGAAGAGAGAGGAAAGGAAGACCTGCAGGAAGGTGGCGTTGAGGCCCAGGATGTAAAGGCCGGGCAGGGTGAAGATGGCACCGGCGACGATGACGCCCGAAGCGGCCCCGATGGACTGGATGATGACGTTCTCCGAGAGGGAGTTCTTCCGCTTGAGGAAGGTGGACAGGCCGACGGCCAGAATGGCGATGGGAATCGCGGCCTCGAAGACCTGGCCGATCTTGAGGCCCAGGTAGGCGGCCGCCGCCGAGAAGAGCACGGCGAAGCCCAGGCCGAGACTGACCGAGTAGAGCGTCGCCTCGGGCAGGGGTGCGTCCGCCGGAACGATGGGATGGTACTCCTCGCCTTCCTTGAGCTTGCGGTAGGCGTTTTCGGGAAGGCTGAGACGCGTGGGTTCCATGGGTATACCTCCAAGCGGGACTGGCCCGAGGGTAGGGGGACGTTCGCGGACTGTCAATGGGATGGGTCGGTGAGCCGTTCCCCCGGCCGGCAGGAGGAGGGGGGGGTGGAGAGTGGGGGAATGTGCGGTGTGTTGCCTCGGTGGAGGGCCAGGATTCTCGCGGGCCGGCGGCTCCGATGTGCAGCTTCAAAACTGCCCTCCCGTTCAAAACGGCGGGTGGGCTGGTACCATGCTCGACGCGGCATGGCCGTGGAGTGTTCACAGTGGAGGTCCGGCGCGTGAAGAAGGTTCTGGTGACGGGAGGCTGCGGTTTCATTGGCTCGAACTTCGTGCGGTACATGCTGGCCGCCCATCCCGATCTGGAGGTGGTCAACCTGGACGCCCTGACCTACGCCGGGCGGCTGGAGAACCTGGAGGACGTGGCCGACGACCCCCGTCACACCTTTGTCCACGGCGATATCTGCGACGCCGAGGCCGTCGCCCGGGCCATGGAGGGGTGTGACGCCGTGGTCAACTTCGCCGCTGAGACCCACGTGGACCGCTCCCTCCTGGGGGCTGGCCACTTCATCCAGACCGACTGTTACGGCGTCTGGGTGTTGCTGGAGGAGGCGCGTCGCCGGGAAGTCGAGCGCTTCGTCCAGATCTCGACGGACGAAGTCTACGGCTCCATCGAGGAGGGTTCCTTCACCGAGGAGGATCCCCTGATGCCGCGGAACCCCTATTCGGCCTCCAAGGCCGGCGGGGACCGCATCGCCTACTCCTTCTGGGCCTCCCATGACGTCCCGGTCATCATCACGCGGGCCTCCAACAACTTCGGGCCCTACCAGTATCCGGAAAAGCTGGTACCCCTCTTCGTCACCAACGCCCTGGCGGGGCGGCCTCTTCCCCTGTACGGGGACGGCGGCAACATCCGCGACTGGCTCTACGTGGAGGACCACTGCCGCGCCATCGACTTCCTGCTCTCCCGGGGCGAGCCTGGTGAGGTGTACAACATCGCCGGGGGCAACGAACGGAAGAATATCGACGTGACCCGCGCCATCCTGGACATCCTGGGCAAGCCCCACGACCTGATCCGCTTCGTCACCGACCGGCCGGGACACGACCGGCGCTACTCCCTCGACGCCGGGAAGCTGGCGGCCCTGGGCTTCGAGCCGAAAACGGATTTCACAGCGGCCCTGGAGCGAACGGTCCGCTGGTACGTGGACAACCCCCGGTGGTGGCGGCCCATCCGCGAGCAGGACGAGGAGTTCGCCGCTTACTACGCCCGTCAGTACGGCGAGCGGCTGGGGGAGCCGTCCACGTGACGGAGCTGCTCGTCACCGGCAGCCGGGGCCAGCTGGGAAGGGCCCTGCTGGCGGCGGCGGCGGAGCGCGGCCTCGATGCCGTCGGCCACGACCTGGACACCCTGGACATCACCGATGCGGAGGCGGTCCGGTCCCTGGTGGCGCGCCTCCGGCCCAGTGTGATGATCAACTGTGCCGCCATGACGGCCGTTGATGCCTGCGAGGGGCGCGAGCGCGAGGCCATGGTGCTCAACGGCGAGGCCGTCGGCAACCTGGCGGCTGCCTGCAACGCCGCCGGGGCGCTGCTCGTGCAGATCTCCACCGACTACGTCTTTCCCGGGACGGCGGAGCGTCCCTACCGCGAGGAGGACCCCACGGGTCCGGCGGGTGTCTACGGCCGGAGCAAGTTGCTGGGAGAGCGGCGGGCCGCGGAAGCGCGGGAGCACCTGATCGTTCGGACGGCATGGCTGTTCGGTGAGGGAAACAACTTCGTCGAGGCCATCCGCCGACAGCTGGAGAACGGAGCCGCGGTGCTCCGGGTCGTGGCCGACCAGACGGGCTGCCCGACCAGCGCCTGTGACCTGGCCGAGGCGATCCTCGACCTGACTGGAGCCGGGGCCCGCGGGATCGTCCACGCCGTCAACGAAGGAATGACGACCTGGCACGGCTTCGCCGTCGAGATCATCCGCCGCCTGGGCTACCATACGCCCGTGGTCCCCATCACGACCGCAGAGGCCGGCCGGCCGGCGCCACGCCCCGCCTGGTCGGTGCTGGACACCGCCCGCCTGGAAGCCCTGATCGGACGGCGGCTCCCACCGTGGGAGGACGCTCTGGAACGGTACCTGGAGGGGCAATGCGCATCCTGATCACCGGCATCACGGGCTTCGTCGGCACCTGGTTGGCCCGCCACCTGGTGGAGGATCTGCACCAGACCGGGGTGCATGGCCTCGTCCGGAGGGAGTCCGACCGGCGGGGACTGGAGGGGCTGGAATCGGCCCTCGTGCTTCTGGAGGGCGACCTGACGGACGACGCCTCCCTGGTGCGGGTCGTGCAGTCCGTGCGGCCCGAGCTGGTGTTCCACCTGGCGGCCTCCTCCACCGTGGCCTCCTCCTGGTCGACGCCGACGGAGCTGATGGAGGTCAACGTCGTCGGCCAGGTCAAGCTCTTCGAGACCCTGCGGACGGTGGACCTGGCGCCCGTTGTCGTCGTGGCCGGCTCGGGAGAGGTCTACGGCCGAACCGGCGGAAAAGGGCCCGTGGATGAATCGGCGCCCCTCAAGCCGGTTTCGCCCTATGCCGTCAGCAAGGCGGCCCAGGATCTCCTCGCCTACCAGTACTACGCGGCCTACGGTCTTCCGGCGATTCGCCTTCGCCTGTTCAACCACACGGGACCGGGCCGCCCGGACCGCTTCGTCGCCTCCTCTTTCGCGCGGCAGCTGGCCGAGATCGAGGCCGGATTGCGCCCGCCCCTCCTCGAGGTGGGGAACCTCGATGCAGTCCGCGACTTCACCGACGTTCGCGACGTGGTACGGGCCTACTGGCTGGCCGCCCGGGGCGGCCGGCCCGGCGCCGTCTACAACGTCTGCTCGGGCCGCCCCGTCGCCATCCGTGAGGTGCTGGACCGGTTGCTGGCACTGTCGGATGTTCCCGTGGATGTGCGCATGGATCCCGGACGTCTCCGTCAAGCCGAGGTTGCCGTTCTCTACGGCGACCCCGGCCGTTTCCACGCCGCGACCGGGTGGCAGCCCGAGATCCCCCTGGAGAAGACCCTCGAGGATCTCCTGGAGTACTGGAGGGGGCGGATCGCCCGGGAGGGGGGCCGTTGAGTCCGGTGCGGCGCTTGCCGCGGGGCGAGCTGGCCCGCAAGGCCGTCCACCTCTCCATGGCCGGTTTCGCCCTGGCCCTGCGGTGGCTGAGCTGGCCCCAGGCGGCGGCCTGCGCCGTGACCGCCTTCGCCTTCAACCTCCTGGTGCTGCCCCGTCTGCTGGGCCATCGGCTGGCCAGCGAGCGGCGCGGCGCCGGCGACGTGGGCGTCCTGCTCTACCCGGTCGTCGTCCTGGGCCTGATCCTCCTCTTTCACCGGCCGGCGCCCGTGGGGCTGGCCTTCGCCGCCTTCGGCTGGGGGCTCCTGGCCGGTGGGGACGCCATGGCGGGGATCGTTGGGATGCTCTGGGGGAGAACCCCCCTGCCCTGGAACCCGGCCAAGAGCTGGGAGGGGATGGCCGGCTATCTGCTGGGCGGTGGTTTCCTCGGGTGGTTCCTGTTCCGGTGGACCCTCGGCGGCGTCTTCCCGGCGGCGGATCCCCGGGAGCTGGCGGGACTGGTGATCGTCGCCACCGCTGCCGCGGGGCTCCTGGAGACTGTGCCCCACGGCCTCGACGACAACGTCCTTCCGCCCCTCTTGGGGACCTTCGTGCTCCTGGTGGGCTCCCAGCTTGCAGTCTCCGGACTCGACCTTCCCCTGCGGGCGCTGGCGGTGGCCGCGGGCATCAACCTGGTCATCGCCGTGGCGGCCCGGACGGTGCGTCTCCTGGAACCCTCCGGGGTGATCGCCGCCTGGGTCCTCGGGACCGTGACCCTGGGCTTTGGGACGTGGAAGGCCTACCTGCTCCTCTGGCTGTTTCTGGGGATCGGGACGGCGGTCACCCGGCTGCGAGGGGTCGAGAAGCGTCGACTCGGCCTGGAGGACGAGCGCCGCCGGGACGCCGGCCACGTCCTGGCCAACGGCTCCCTTTGCCTGCTGGGCTCCCTCCTCTACGGCCTTTCGGGCGGCTCGGCCGATCTGGCGGCCGTCCTCATGGCCGGAGGACTCGCGGCGGCCCTTTCGGACACCATGGCTTCCGAGATCGGCAAGGCCTGGGGCCGGACGGCCTACGCCCTTCCCTCCTTCCGGAAGGTATCGCCGGGGACCGAGGGCGCCGTTTCCATCGCAGGGACCCTCGCCGGGGCCGTGGGCGCGGTGATCATCGCCGGTGCCGCCGCGGGGACCGGCCTCCTGCCGCCCGCCTGGGGCTTGCCCCTGGCCCTGGGCGGCTTCCTCGCCATGCTGTTTGAAGGTTTCCTCGACCGCCTTGGCCCGGCGAGCAACCACGGCACCAACCTGGCCAACACCGTCCTGGGGGCCCTCCTGGCCTACGCGATTCATCTGGGTATTTGAGTCAGGTACACTGCGCGGCATGACGTTGAAGGACCTTCGGGATCTCTCCCGTCCGTTCACCCTGCTGCCGCCGCTGCTGGGTATCGTCTCGGGAGCCGTCTGCGCCTTTGGCTCCGTCCACAACCCGGACCCGGCCCATCGCCTGACCTGGACCGTGGTTCTGACGATCATCCTGGGGTCGGCGTGCGCCTCGGCCCTCAACGCCGCCTCCAACGTCCTCAACCAGATCGCCGACTTGCAGATCGACCGGCTCAACAAGCCCAACCGTCCCCTGGCCTCCGGGCGGGTTTCCCTCCGTGAAGCGTGGACGGTCACCATCGTCGGTTACCTCCTGGCGCTCCTGCCCACCTGGCTCGTGGTGCCGTACCCCTACGAGAGCTGGGCGGCCAAGGCGACGGCACCGCTTCACGAGCACATCTGCTTCTTCATCTATCTGGCCGGGCTGATTTTCACCTTGATCTACTCCCTGCCGGCCTTCGGGCGCACCAAGCGGCTGGGCTGGGGCGCCAACCTGACCATCGCCATCCCCAGGGGCACGCTCCTCAAGGTTGCCGGCTGGTCCATGGTGGCGCCCGTGTGGTCCGCCGAGCCGTGGTGGATCGGCTCCATCTTTGGGCTGTTCCTGCTGGGGGCGAGCTCCACCAAGGACTTCTCGGACATGGAGGGCGATGCCGCCGGCGGCTGCCGGACCCTCCCCATCGTCTACGGAACGCGAAGGGCCGTGGCCGTCATGGCACCTTTCTTCATTCTCCCGTGGCTGCTCATGCCCCTGGGTGTTCTCCTGCCCGACCCCGCCAACTCCCTCCACCCGATCCTGACGGGCCATGGCTCCGTGCTCTTCCTCCTCGGTCTGATCCTCTGTGCGTGGGGCGCCTACACGGTTCGTCTGATGTACAGGGACCCCAACGCACTGGCCACCGTGGAGAACCACCCCTCCTGGACCCATATGTATCTCATGATGATGGCCGCCCAGATCGGTTTCGCCATTGCCTATTTGTGAGGAGCGAGAAGTCTCCTCATCCCTCTCTTGAGAAGTTGGGTCGTTCGTGGCACAGTTTGGCCGGAGGTGCCGCATGGACATGGAGCGCCGGAATCGCGTCGCGCAGTGGGTCTTCGATACGAAGTCGATCCTGACAAGATTCCACCTGTGGCTGGAGGACGTGGACGAGAGGTGGATCCGGGGCGAGCCGGTCCGCTCCCTGTCCTTTACCGGGCCTTCCCTGGAGAAGGGGTTCATCGTCAGCACGGCCGTGACGGCCCTGGGGACCCGGCTCTTCGGGCGCTACGGTGAGGGAAGGGGCGGGGACAAGCAGAAGATCAACGAGGTCAAGAAGGACGCGGACGCCATGTCGGCGTACGCCCTCTCCGAGGCCCTGTGGTATCTGACCCGCGCCCTGCCCGAGAACCACGCCGTCATGATCTCCCTGGGGGAGGGTCTGATGCCCAAGGCGGGCGAGACGCCCGAGATGGGCTCCAACCCCCTCCTGGGATTCGGCCGGGTCTACGCCCGGCCCCAGGTGGCCCGCTTTCTCGACCGGCGGGTCAACCGGCTGATCAACGATCCCGGTTACGAATGGCGGGAGTTCTGGAACGAGGTCCAGACGGCCGGTATCACCATCTGGGGCGCCGCCGTCGACACCCTCGAGAACACCTCCCGTTTCGCCAAGGGCGCGGAGACCGGCCCACTGGCCGTGCTCCACCTCTTCGACCAGCCGTTGACGGTGGCCCGTCCCTACGAGGGCTACATGGGAACCCTGGTGCTTCCCGAAGAGGTCGTTCAGCAGGCGGCCGAGCGCTCGATCCTCATCGATTACCTGACGCCCCGGAAGCTGGTCCTGGAGGCCATCCAGGCCACCTACCCCGACGTGCTTCCGGAGCACATCCACGTCTGGACGCTGGCCGGTCCGTCGCGGGAGGGCCGCATCGGCAATCTGTGGCAAACCTGGCGGGACCTGGGTGTGCACCTGGTGGAGGATGGATGGCCGGTCCCGGGAACGGGGCTAGGCGCCTTCACGGAGTCCGGAACCTACGCCGTCAGCTACAGGGTCGGTCCCTTCATGGACGACAAGGGGAGGCAAAACGTCTTCATCGTCGACGGGTACGCTGCCTCGGCTGAAGCCATGCAGGCGGCCAGCCTGGACCCGGTTCTCGGGCTCCACACTTCCATGTGTCTCTTCTCCTCCAAGTTCAAGGTGTCCTATGACCGGGAGCGTCACATCATGCTCCTCGATCCCGAAGCGTCCGACTTCGCCTCCCGTCTCTCGGAGATCCTCGGGCACCAGGTGACGCAGGAAGAGGAGGCCGAGTACAAGGCCATTCTGAAGAACGCCAGGGACGCCGGGATGCCCGTGGGCCGGCGGACCATGGTCGTGGACGATCTCTTCCCCAACAAGGAGTGGCAGGTTCTGGCCCTTGCCGGCGCCATGCTGCCCGATCCCTACACGGGCATGCCCGGCGTCGAGAAGGTGGCGCCCTCGGTCTACAAGGTGACGACCCGGGCCTCCACCCGGAAGGGCATCCTGGAGACGACCCTGACCCTGCGGCTGATGGACCCGCTGGGCGAGATGCGCCTGGTCTTCTCGCCCTTGCTGGATCGCTTCTACGCGGGGCAGGACTACCGGACCCGGGCCGTCAAGATCTCGGATTCGGGCCGCATCCGGAACGAGCTCCAGACCCTGGCCACCGGGGCCCTGGAGTACCTGCCGGACGACCGGATCCGGGTGCATCTCGACTGGGTGGACGACGCCGTGCTGGCTCCGGACAAGAAGGCCCTGATCCTCGAAGTTCTGAAGTGGTACAAGGCGAATCACCCCATCTGGTTCCGGTGGCTGGAGATCGCCGATGGGTGAGGAAGGATCTCCACCGGAACCGAAGCCTTCCCCCGCTCTCCGGACGGGGCGGAGACAGCCGTGACATCGATCATCTCGGGCCCCTGCTCCGTGGTAAGATCTCTTCGAAGATTTCGCGTGTGAGAAAACGACTGGTGAGTATTCGGGGAAAAGGGGGTTTCATCATGTTGCAGAGTTTGGCCAAGGGGGAAGCTATGACCAGCCGTCTGAGTTGTGCCGCGGGGGTCTTCCTGCTGATCCTGGGACTGCTGTTTGTGGCGTCACCGGCCGCGGCCCAGAGCCCCTACGGACCTCTGTTCGACAAGTTCGCTTTCAAGGTCGCTGGCAGCTTCCTCAATCTGTCGACGGAGATTCGCCTGGACTCCGAAGCCCTCGGCACGGGGACAACGCTGAAGTTCGAGGATGACCTGAACCTCGATAGCAACAAGGTCGTCCCGACCTTCGGCTTCGACTGGCAGATTGCCCGGAAGCACAAGCTCAGCATTCGCTATCAGGACATCAGCCGAGACTCCTCGTCCCAGGCTCTCCAGGAGATCCAGTGGGGCGACGAGGTCATCCCCATCAATGCCAAGGTGAGGCTCGGCTACGACATCGAACAGACCTTCATAGACTACACCTACTATCCCTGGGTCAAGGAGCGCTGGGCGGCCGGGTTTGGACTCGGCGTGCGGGTGATGGACATCAAGGCGACACTCTCCTACCGCGAGGAAAACGTAGACATCGAGGGCAGCACCGAGGCCAAGGGGACGGGCCCATTGCCGTATGTCTACTTCGAGTACCGGCGCATGCTCTCTGATCACTGGCGCCTCCAGACGGGGCTCGGATGGCTGTACGTGGAGATCGGCGACATCAAGGGCGGCCAGTGGGTCGGCCGTGCGTCTTTCGAATACCTGCTGGGCGAGCGGTGGGGGTTCGGTGGCGCCCTCAACTTCGCCACCGTCGACGTGGACTGGAAGGGTCTCGAGAACGAGGCCGGAGACTCCCTGTACACCGGCTCCATACAAATGGACATCATGGACGTCACCGTCTTCGCCCACGTGCGGTTCTAACCCGGATCATTCATGAGGGTACGTCGCGAAAGGGGCGAGGCGCCGTGCGTGGCGGTACTCTCGCGGGGGACACTCGGGCTCCGCAACGCGGGCTGCGTGGGCCATTTGTGAGCGCAAGCATGCTTGCGGCACCTTGAGCGAGCAGACGAGTCCCCACCGCCAGGTGTGGTACATCGCCCCTTGCGGCAGGAGACCGATGAATGATCCGGGCCGGCCGGCATCCATCCTGACGGAATCCAGGTTTCCTACCGGATGCTCTCCAGCGCCGAGCGCATGGGCTCCGGTACCGGGATCGTGGCGCCGTCTGGGCCGATGCAAACCTGGACGGAGCGGGCCTCGGCGCACGGGGCGCCGTCGGCCGTCACCCGGTAGGCGATGGTGAAGCTACTTCGACCGATGGCCTCGCAGCGCATGGCCACCAGGACACGCTGGCCCAACTCCACGGGCCGGAGGTAATCGATCTCCACGCGTGCCACCACGAAGGGGATGTCCCGTGCGTCCCGCCCGCCCATTCGCTCGCGCCAGAGCCGGACGCGGGCGGTCTCCAGGTAGGAAACGTAGACGGCGTTGTTGACGTGCCCCAGGGGGTCCAGGTCACGCCATCGGACGGGGATCTCGACGGAGAAGGGCCAGCTTTCCATGACATCAGGGTAGCGTGGAATCGGCCGATGATGGGGGAGAATCGCTCAGCCGCCGCAGAGTCCTCTCCACAGCTCGAGGTGCGCCGCCGCCGAGCGCTCCCAGGTGAAACGCCGGGCGAGACGGGGTCCGGCTTCGCGGAGCTTCCGGGCGCGGTCCGAATCGCCAAGGGCCGTCTCGACCGCATGGCGCAACCCCTCGGCCTCGCCGCTGGGGAAGCGCTCCACGGCCGGGCCCAAGTGCCCCAGGTGCCCGGGGAGTGACCGGGCCCCCCCACCACCACAACGACCCCCGACACGCCCGCGCGGCCC
>CAZXNA010000119.1:0-10422 GCA_964641295.1 uncultured Thermoanaerobaculia bacterium | reverse complement strand
GGCCTCCGCCAGACGCTCGGCGGCGGCCCCCAGGGGCAGGCCGCACTCGACCAGCTCAACCAGCTCCCGCTCCCCGCGGGCCAACTCGTCCAGGGCGGGGCTTTCGCCGTCGGCCAGGCGATCGAGGAGGGCCGCGCTGAGCTCGGCGATGCGGACGGCGTTTTGGAGCTGGAGGCGGTGGCGCTCCAGCTCCTCGTATTCCCCGGGCTGGGGCGCCGTCTCGTCGATCTCGGCCAGCTGGAAGGCGATGGCGTCCAGGCGGTCCCGCCTCCGGGCGCGGGCGGACTCCAGCTCGCGGACCCGGGAGGCGGCCGTGTCCCAGCGCTCCCAGGCAGCGGCCACCTCGTGAAGGATGCCGTCGTGGCCGGCGAACTCGTCCACCAGGCGCCGCTGCACGGCAGGAGAGCCCAGGCCGTACTGCTCGTGCTGCCCGTGGATGGCCATCAGATGGGGCGCCAGCCGCTGCAGGGCGGCCGCCGTCACCGGTGTGTCGTTGATCCAGGCACGGCTGCGGCCCGAGGCGCTGACCTCCCGGCGGATGACGAGACCTTCTTCGTCACCGGACGCCCCGAGCTCTTCCAGAAGCGCCCGTGTTTCCGGCCCGGAGGGCCGCTCGAACCACCCCTCGACGCGGAGCAGCGGATCGCCCGTCCGCACCATCTCCGCCTGGGCCCGCTGACCGGCCAGGAGTTTGAGGGACTCCACCAGGAGTGACTTGCCCGCGCCGGTCTCGCCCGTCAGGGCCACCAACCCCCGCGGCGGCTCCATGACGACGCGGTCGATGATGCCGAGCCCGCGGACCTCCAGCCGTTCCAACATGAGCGAATCGTAGCAGAGAGGCCACCGCGGAAGGGGGGCGCCGGAAGTTGCGCTATGGTGGAGGAGAAACACGGTGTTGGAGGTGTCCGTGAAAGCCGTCATCCGGAACATGAACGATCCCCGGCCCAGCCCGGTGGGAAACTCCCGGGGCGCCTCCATCCAGGTGCTGTTAGGCCCTGCCGACGGCGTGCCGAACTTCATCACCCGGCGCTTCACCCTGGAGCCGGGAGGACGGATCCCCGAGCACCGGCACGAGAGCATCGAGCACGAGCAGGTCATGCTCCAAGGGGAGATGGTCCTGACCCTGGACGGCGAGGAGAAGGTGGTCCGGGCCGGGGACTGTATCTTCATCCCCGCCGGTATCGCCCACGCCTACGCCAACCGGGGCAGCGAGACCGTCCGTTTCCTTTGCATCGTGCCCAGGACCGATGCATATCAGACCGAGTGGTTCGAACCGCCCGCCGAATAGGAAGGGCCCTGATCTGCCGGGCTCTCAGCCGGTGGCCCTCAGGACCTCCCGGACCAGATGCGCCGGGAGCAGGCCGGGCGTCAGTTCGGGCTCGAGCCGCCTCGCGGCTTCCCGTGCCGCCCGCCGGTGTCCGCCGGCCAGCAGGGCCTTGCAGCGCATGGCCCGGGCCAAGTCGAGGAGCTGGTGGTTGAAGGAGTCGTCCTTCGAGATCATCTCGAGCACGTTGATCTCGTTGTCCAGAACGGCCTGGGCCTTTTCCGGGCGCCCCGCGGCCAGCTCGGCCGCCGCCAGGGCCAGCCGGCCCTCGGCCCGGGCGTCGGGGTTGTCACGGACGAAGGTCTTCATGGCCCCGATGTCTCCGGGCGTCGCCTTTCCAACGCGCCACCGGCAGAGACAGGCGATGGCCTCGCCGGCCGGCTCGTAGCTGTAGGAGCCGACGGCCAGGTCGGCCGGCCCCACCTCGTCCCACCAGAGGTGGGCCCGTCCCACAAGTGCGGCGGCCAGCCCGCTGGAGCTCATGCCGCGGGAGTGGATGTCCAGGAGTCTTTCCACGCAGGCGGACACCTCGTGCCGGTCCCGGAGCTCGATGCCGAGGCGGATCCCGAGCTGGGGGATGTCGTAGGTGCCGCGGGATGTGTGGGGCGTGGCGAGGACGGGCGCGATCTCGGCCTTGGCCTCGCGAAGCTGGCCGGCGACGGCCTCGATCTGGGCCAGCCGGTAGATCACGTCCTCGTTGGGGGTCTTCCTGAGCGTGGTGCGCAACAGGTCGATGGCACCGTCGGAGTCCCCGCTGCGCGCCAGGGCCCGTCCGGCCTTGAGCACGAGGACGACGCGGTAGGGCGCCTCCTCGAGAAGCGGCGCCACGGAGGACCGGGTGCGATGCACGAGATCTTCGACGGCCGAGGACGACACCCCCCTGGTCTCCACCTTCAGGTACTGCAGGGAGGCGAAGAACCGCCGCCGCAGGCCGCTGAGATCACGGCCCCAGTTGGGGCTTCCCAAGGGGTTGCCGAAACGGTCGACCTGTTGGGTTCGGCCGTTGGCCATCCGCAGCAGGGCCTCGTGGTGGGGACCCGCCGTCAGGTGGACCCCCTTCCAGGCCAGTGCCCCGCCCACGGGGCCCGCGAGGAGGGTGTACCAGTGCCAGGTGGCCCGTACACTGTCGCCCATTCCCTGGTCGGGAGATACCAATGTCGAGCGGTCGCCCCGCGTGTCGGGTGACGAGGGAGGGACCAGCCCCATCTCCCCCACCACCCGGAACATGCAGAACCGGTTGTTGACCCCGGCGAAGCGCAGCCCCGGCCCGTTGCCGGGTAGCGGTGCCACATCGTCGATGTACCCGCTGTGGGCGAGCACCTCGTCCCAGGTCTTCCACCGGGGCCAGTAGACGAGGATGCCCGACGGATAGAACCTCCGTTGCTGGTAGGTGACGACGACCTCCCGGACACCGTCGCCGTCGAGGTCCATCACCCGGGGCATGACCCGGAGCTCCTCGCGGTAAGGGTAGTGCCAGTGCTCGATGAGGTCCTGCACCGTGACGTCAGTCAGGATGCGGCCCCTGGAGCTCAGCACCGCCACCCGGGACGGCTCAATGGGACCGTCGTTTCGGCGGCTGCGATCCTCAAGCTTGCTCGCGATGATTGTCTCGGGACGCCCGTCCCCGTTCAGGTCGGCCTGGAAGACCTTTCCCACCGGAACGCCAAGATCGAAGGACCAGGTCGTCCGGTCCTTGGCATCGACGCCGTGGACGCCCCGAGCGTCGGTGACGACGCGAACAGTCGCACCGCGCCGCAGCCAGGAATAGGCCAGCGGCGTGCCGACGGAGAGCACCAGAAGCGCCACTGCCGCAGCCATGAAGCGCCGCCGGAGCCAGAACCCATAGGCCCGGCTTTCCAGGGCCCGTTGCACCCGCTTGGCGGAGGGCCGGTCGGCCGGCGACGGCTCGAGCATCCTGGCGACCAACCGTCCCAGCCACCGGGGGCACTCGCGCCTGGACCTCCGGACGGGCGGAGCATGCTCCCGCTGGCGCCGCATCAGGGTCGAGAGGGCCGTGCCATCCTGGAGGGGCGGCTCGCCCGTCAACATGGTGTAGAGGGTCAGGCCCAGGGCATAGACATCCACGGCGGAGGTCAACTCCTGCCCGGTGGCCTGTTCCGGAGCCATGAAAGCCGGCGTGCCGACGACCATGGCCGTCTCGGTGACCGTCAACCCGGACTCCACGGGCCGGACGAGTCCCATGTCGCAGAGCTTGACATCGCCGTCGGCCGTGATCAGCACGTTGGCCGGCTTGACGTCCCGGTGTAGGATCCCGGCAACGTGGAAGCTGGCCAGGGCGGCCGCCAACTGGCCACCAATGCGTGCCGTTTCATCGGGATCGAGCGTGCCGTTCTCGGCGATCAGCTCCTTGAGGGTCCGTCCCTGGACGAGCTCCATGCTGAGGAAGTGGAGGCCGTTTTCGCTGTGGAGGTCGAAGAGAGCGACCGTGTGGGGATGGAATCCCCGGGCGGCCCGGATCTCCCGCCGCAGACGCTCCACGCCACGGCTCCCCACCAGGTGGGGATGGAGCACCTTGACGGCCACCTCCTGGCCGATCTCGGTGTCCAGGGCGGCGAAGACGATGCCGGACCCGCCGGTACCGAGAACCTCCTTGAGGAGAAATCGCCCGCCCAGCAGATCCCCGACCGTAGGTGGACGGAGTGCTCCCGCGGTGCGGAAAGGACCGTCTCCGGAGGGAGACCAACTCAGCGTTCCATCGTCCACCCGCACGCCCCCGTTTCACGGCGGATCTCCGCCGATTCTAGGCCGATTCCAGACCCGGACCGTTATAGCACCGGCGGAGATGAAGACCAAGGAACGAGACCGCTCTGGACGGTGGTACGCCGCCGGCAATGAGAGGGAGGGGGCGAAACGTGAACGGCGTCAGTCGCGGCGTCGAGAAACCTCGAGCAACGGGGCCAGGTAGCGGCCCGTGTGGGAGGCGGGCTCGGCGGCCACCTGCTCGGGGGTTCCGGCGGCCACGATCCGGCCGCCGCCGTCGCCGCCCTCGGGGCCCAGGTCGATGATCCAGTCGGCCGTCTTGATGACGTCGAGGTTGTGCTCGATGACGACCACGGTGTTGCCGCGATCGGCCAGGGCGTGGAGCACGGCCAGGAGCTTGCGGATGTCGTCGAAATGCAGGCCGGTGGTTGGCTCGTCCAGGAGGTAGAGCGTCCGTCCCGTGGCGCGACGGGCCAGCTCGCGGGAAAGCTTGATCCGCTGGGCCTCGCCCCCCGAGAGGGTCGTGGCCGGCTGGCCCAGGTGCAGGTATCCCAGGCCGACAGCCATCAGTGTGTCGAGGATGCGGACGATCCGCGGGATGGCCGAGAAGAAGTCGCGGGCCTCCTCGATGGTCAGCTCGAGGACGTCGGCGATGCTCAGTCCCTTGTAGCGCACCTCCAGGGTCTCCCGGTTGTACCGCCGGCCCTTGCAGACATCGCAGGTGACGAAGACATCGGGCAGGAAGTGCATCTCGATGCGGATCTGCCCGGCGCCCTGGCAAGCCTCGCAGCGCCCGCCCCGGACGTTGAAGCTGAAGCGGCCCGGCTTGTAGCCGCGGGCCCGGGCTTCCGTCGTGCCGGCGAAGAGCTGGCGGATGGGGTCGAATACCTTGGTATAGGTGGCCGGGTTGGAACGGGGTGTCCGCCCGATGGGGCTCTGGTCGATGGCGATGACCTTGTCCAGCTCCTCGACACCCTCGATGTCCGTATGCTGGCCCGGCCGTGTCAGGGAGCCGTAGAGGACCCGGCTGACCGCCTTGTGGAGGATCTCGTTGACCAGGGTCGACTTGCCCGAGCCGGAGACGCCCGTCACGCAGATGAAGCGGCCCAGGGGGAAGGCGACGTTAATCTCCTTGAGGTTGTGCTCGGCGGCGCCGCGGATCACGAGGGACCGTCCCGTGCCGGGACGCCGGGTCTCGGGAACGGCGATGGTCAGCTCGCCGGACAGGTAGCGGCCCGTCAGGGATTCCGGGCTGGCCTCGATGGCCTCGGGAGGGCCCTCGGCCACCACCCGGCCGCCGTGGTTGCCGGCGCCGGGGCCCAGGTCGATGACCCAGTCGGCCGAGCGGATGGTCTCCTCGTCGTGCTCCACCACCACCACCGTGTTGCCCAGGTCCCGCATGCCCATCAGGGTGTCCAGCAGCCGCCGGTTGTCCCGCTGGTGGAGGCCGATGGAGGGCTCGTCCAGAACGTAGAGGACCCCCATCAGCTTGGAGCCCACCTGGGTGGCCAGACGGATCCGCTGGTTCTCGCCGCCGGAGAGGGTGCCGGCCATGCGGTCCAGGGTCAGGTAGTCCAGGCCAACGGCCACGAGAAAGCCCAGGCGGTCGTGGACCTCCCGCAGGATCTTGGACGCGATGGTGCGGTCCCGCTCCCCCAGCTCGAGCTCGTCGAACCACCGGAGGGCCTTGCCAACGGGGAGGGCCGTCACCTGGGCCAGGGAGGCGCCGCCCACGAGGACGGAGAGGGCCTCGGGCCGCAGGCGGGCTCCGCCGCAGGCGTGACAGGGGGCGAAGGACATGTACCGCTCCAGCTCCCGGCGGACCTCCTCCGAGGAGGTTTCCCGGTAGCGCCGCTCCAGGGCGGACACCAGGCCCTCGAAGCGGTCCCGGAACTGATAGGCTCCCTTGGAGCTTCGCCAGACGAACTCCATCTCCTCCTTGGTGCCGAACATGATCAGGCGCCGCACCTCGTCGGGGAGCCGCCGCCAAGGCGTATCCAGGGAGAAGCCCAGGTGCTCGGCCAGCTGCTCCACCTGCCGGCGCCGCCACGAGGTCGAGCCCGAGGGCAGGACGGCGAGGCAGCCGGCGCGGAGGGAGCGCTCCGGATCGGCCACCAGCTTCTCGGGGTCGACCTCCCGGAGGAAGCCCAGGCCCGAACACTCGGGACAGGCGCCCTGGGGGGAGTTGAAGGAGAACAGACGGGGCGAGACCTCGGCCATGGAGAAGCCGCAGAGGTGGCAGGAGTGGCGGGCCGAGAGGAGGAACTCCTCTCCGTTCACCACGGCCACGCGGACCAGCCCGTCGCCCACCTTGAGGGCTGTCTCCAGGGAGGCGGCCAGGCGTCCCTCCAGGCCGGGGCGCACCGAGAGCCGGTCGACGACCACCTCGATGGTGTGCTTGCGATTCTTGTCGAGTTCCGGGGGCGAGGCGGCCTCCACCAGTTCGCCGTCCACCCTGGCCCGGACGAAGCCGTCGCGGACCATCTGCTCGAAGAGCTTGCGGTATTCGCCCTTCCTGTCGCTGACCAGCGGCGCCAGGAGGAGAAAGCGCGTTCCCTCGGGAAGCTCCATCAGCTGGTCGACCATCTGCTGGACCGTCCGTGGCTGGATGGGGACGTGGCAGTGGGGACAGTGGGGTACGCCGATGGAGGCCCACAGGAGACGCAGGTAATCGTAGATCTCCGTCACGGTCCCCACCGTGGAACGCGGGTTGCGGGAGGTGGTCTTCTGCTCGATGGAGATGGCCGGCGAGAGCCCCTCAATGGTGTCCACGTCGGGCTTCTCCATCTGCTCGAGGAACTGTCTGGCGTAGGCCGAGAGTGACTCCACGTAGCGCCGCTGGCCCTCGGCGAAAAGGGTGTCGAAGGCCAGGGAGGACTTGCCCGAACCCGAAACGCCCGTGATGACCACAAGCCGGTTCCGCGGGATATCGACGTCGACCCCGGCCAGGTTGTGCTCCCGCGCACCACGGATGGAGATGACCTCACGCATCGTTCAGACCAACCCCCGGCCGTCGAGCGGCATTCCCCGCCCCGGGTCCGCTTTCCGGGCAATGCCGCGGCAGCGTTTCGCCTCTGGAAGCCGTTCGCTCACGCTGACGTCCACCTCGTTCTACGGCTCAGGACCGCTCCTTGATGGCCTGCTCGGCCTCCCGGTCCAGAGTCCGGCGCCGCAGGGTTTCCCGCTTGTCGTGCAGGTGCTTTCCGCGGGCCAGGGCGATCTCCACCTTGATCCAGTTTCCCTCCAGGTAGACGGACAGGGGAATGACCGTGAACCCCTTCTCCTGGACCTTACCCGCCAGTCTGAGGATCTCCCGCTTGTGGAGCAGGAGGCGCCGCCGGCGAAGGGGATCGTGGACCGAATAGCCAGCGTGCTCGTAGGGGCTGATGTGACAGCCCACGAGAAAGGCCTCGCCGCCCGCGAAGCTGACATGACCCTCCTTGAGGTTGATCCGCCCGGCCCGGACCGCCTTGACCTCGGTTCCAAGGAGCTCGATCCCCGCCTCCAGGCGCTCCAGGATCTCGTAGGCGTGACGCGCTTTCCGGTTGGTCGCCAGGATCTTCCGGCCGGACGAGGCCTTCATCGAAGCACCTTTTCCAGAGCCATGACGACCCGCGGATCGAACTGGCTTCCCGCCGCCGCCTTGATGATGGCCAGGGCACGCTGGGCGGGGACCGTTCGCCGGTAGGAGGTGGACGAGGTCAGGACGTCGTACACCTCCGCGACGTGGACGATCCGTGACGCCAGTGGGATGGCCTCCCCGGCGAGGCGATCGGGATACCCGCTCCCGTCCCAGCGTTCGTGGTGGTGGCGAACGATGAGGGCGAGGCCGTTGAGTCCCAGGTCAAGAAGCCGGCGCTCCCCGGCCTGAACATGCCGCCGGTACATGTGCCGCTCCTCGGGCCCTGGATTGGGGTTGCGGTACTGGGCGTTCCCGAGGATCTCGGGCAGGCCGATGTCGTGGACGAGTCCCGCAAGGGCCACCTCCTCCACTTGCTCCGACGGCAGGCCCAGGACCCGGGTGATGGCCCAGGCGAGGCGCGAGACCTGCTCACCGTGCCGCCTCAGGGGATCGGCCTCATCCGAAGAGGGAACCAGCAGCTTGCGGACCATCCGCCGCCGGCTGAAGCGCAGCTCGCTGGCCCGGACCTGCTCTTCGGCGAGCTGCTGGAGGGCACCGAGGTGCCGTTGTGCGTCGGCGGCCTTCCCGGCGACCACGGACAGAACCAGAGGAACTCCTGTCCGAGCCGCGAGACTGGAGGTGGCGATGACCCGGCCCCCACCGTGGGAATCCGATTCCACGCGTCGAACGATGACTTCCCACTCCTCGTCCCGGGGCGCCGGCCGGCCGTGGCGCTGGAGCTCCGCCCCCTGGTGGCTCTTGAGAGCGGCCACATCCTCCTCCATCAGCTCTCCCGGGGCCAGCACGACGGTCTGGCACCGCTCACCCTCCCACTGGGTCACCGCGACGGCATGGACACCGTGGCAGGAGCTGATGGACGCGGCGTGACCGAGAAGCGCCGCAAGGGCCTCGACATCCAGGCCAGCCTGGGGGGCTAGATCCTCGAACGGCCCACCATCCTGTGGTCCCACGCCGGTGGTTTCCGGCTCCATCTCTGCATCGAGCTCCGGATAGAGATGGGTCTCACGCAGCTTCGCCACCATGTCGGAGGCGATGGTGGCGCCGGTCTCCACGTCGGCCGGGGTGAATTTCCTTCTTTTTCCCTTGTCCCGCACATCGAGGAAGCCGAAGATGCGGGAGGCGGCGAAGAGTGGCGCCAGGAGCAGCCGGGCGGTGCCGGCGCCCTCCAGATAGTCCGCCAGCTCTGGGATTTCATCCGGCGAGTTGAAGGCCCGCGGCGCGGAACGCAGCTGACGCACCAGAAGCACCATGGGATCCTCTGGAGGGTGCTCGGCCGCCAGGAGATCACGCCGGCCGAAGCCGTACTGGGTGGCGAGGACGTACCTTCCGTCGTCGGCCAACAGGTACAGGGCAGCCTTGGTGGCCTGAACGTCCTCGAGAAACCGGTAGAGCAACTCCTTGAAGGTGCGCTCCAGGGCTGGGGTCCAGCCGGCGATGTCGGCGCCCACTCCGCCTCCTTCCACAGGCGACGATACGACTGCCGCCCGGTCTTCCAGAATACCCCATTCCGCCGACCTGTGTTCTTTTCCCAACAGGTGTGGGATCTGCACAACGTTCCCGAGAGAACAAGATCATGGAAATGAGAATGTCAACATATTCATTCACAATGGGTTATGGGACACCACCTTTCGTGGCACGGTCCTTGCGTATAACCTCGCCGAATGGGAGGTGTGATGCGGAATCAAAACACGATCCAACGGCCGATCAAGGTGGAGGGAATCGGCCTGCACACGGGCGCTCCGAGCTGCATGTGGCTGGAGCCTGCACCGGTGGATCACGGTATCCTCTTTCACCACGGGGAAACCGGAACGGTCATCCCCGCCCAGGTCGACCACGCCCAGGAGCTGTCTTTCGCCACACGGATCGGCCTTGGGGAGTCGGCCATCTCCACCGTCGAGCATCTGTTGTCCGCCCTTCGCGGCCTCAACATCGACAACGTCTTCATCCATCTGGACGGGGGCGAAGTTCCCATCGTAGACGGCTCCGCCGAGCCCTTCGTCGAGTTGATCGAGTCGGCGGGTATCCGGGAGCAGGAGCGCCCGGTCATGACCCTTCGCCTGACCCGGACCATCGAGGTTCGTGACGGCGAAAAGTGGATCCGCGCCGAGCCGGCCCGGGAGCTCAAGGTCGACTACCGTATCTCCTTCGACAACCCCCTGGTCGGATTTCAGCGTTACGTCGGCTCCATTTCCCCGGAGAGCTACCGGAGGGAGATCGCCCCGGCACGGACCTTTGGCTTCCTTAAGGACGTCAAGTACCTCAAGAGCCAGGGGCTGGGCCTCGGCGGCTCGTTCAGCAACTGTGTCATCGTCGACGACCACCGGGTCATCTCGGGAGGGTTGCGCTTCCCCGACGAGTTCGTTCGCCACAAGGTCCTCGATCTCATCGGTGATCTGGCCCTGCTGGAGTATCCGCTCCAGGCATCCGTCACGGCCCACAAGGCGGGCCACGCCCTCCACGCGGCCCTGGTCCGCGCCATCCTGGCCAACCCGGAGAGCTGGGAGCTCGTCGGCGATGGTTCCCAGGCCGTACTCACCGTGCCCCAGGCCCTGGAGATGGAGATGCCGGCGGCCATGGGCCTCTGATCGAACCACGCATCCGCTTCGGCGGCTTCGACGGGGCACGGCTCGGCCGTGCCCCTGTTTTTTTGGTCGGCCGTTCACGGCGGTTTTCTGCTGCGACCGTGGATCCACCGGCCATTGCGGCGTTTCTCCCGGCGGCGGCGCCTGCGGCG